>DJUV01000238.1 GCA_002440625.1 Rhodobacteraceae bacterium UBA6273
TTCATCTTCGAAGGCGTGCGCGATGCCTTCGACCCGAGAAAGACCTTCAAATGACGGCGGTGCTTGAGGTCAGCAACCTGGTGGTCGACTTCCGGCAGGACGGACGGGTGATCCATGCCGTGAAGGGCGTGAGCTTTGCGGTGAACAAGGGCGAGACGATGGCCCTTGTCGGCGAAAGCGGGTCCGGCAAGTCGGTGACGGCGCTGTCGACGGTCGGGCTGCTGGGCGCCAATGCCGAGGTGAAGGGCCGCGCGACCTATCTGGGCAAGGACCTGATCGGCGCGCCCGAACGGGTGCTGCGCGAGGTCCGGGGCAACGACATCAGCTTCATCTTTCAGGAGCCGATGACCTCGCTCAACCCCCTCCACACGATCGAAAAGCAACTGACCGAAAGCATCGAGCTGCATCAGGGCCTGCGCGGCAAGGCGGCGCGGGCGAAGGTGATCGAGCTTCTGGAGAAGGTCGGGATCGACCGGCCCGAGGACCGCTTGCAGGGCTATCCGCACCAGTTGTCGGGCGGCCAGCGGCAGCGGGTGATGATCGCCATGGCGCTGGCCAACGGGCCGGAACTGCTGATCGCGGATGAGCCGACGACCGCGCTTGACGTGACGATACAGGCGCAGATCCTTGAGCTGCTGGCCGAGTTGAAGGCGCGGGAAGGGCTGAGCATGCTCTTCATCAGCCACGACCTGAACATCGTGCGGCGGATCGCCGACCGCGTCTGCGTGATGCAGGGCGGCGAAATCGTCGAACAAGGGCCGGTCGCCGAGATTTTCGCCCACCCGCAGCATCCCTATACCCAGAAGCTTCTCGCCGCCGAGCCGAAGGGCCGGCCGGGTCCGGTGCCGGAAGGGGCCAAGGAACTGGTCAGGACCGAAAACCTGAAGGTCTGGTTCCCGATCCAGCGCGGTCTTCTCAGGCGGACGGTCGGGCATATCAAGGCGGTCAACGACGCTACCATCTCTGTCCGCGCGGGTGAGACGCTGGGCATCGTCGGCGAAAGCGGGTCGGGCAAGACGACGCTGGCGCTGGCGATCATGCGGCTGATCGCGTCGGAAGGCCGGATCGTCTTTCAGGGGCAGGACATTTCCGGCTGGTCCTCGCGCCAGCTGAGGCAGATCCGGCGCGATATGCAGATCGTGTTCCAGGACCCCTACGGCTCCCTGTCGCCGCGGATGACGGCGGAACAGATCATCGCCGAGGGGCTGAGCGTCCACGGCGTCGAGAAAGGCCGCAATCCGCGCGATCTTGTGGCCGAGATCATGGGTGAGGTCGGGCTCGATCCGGCGATGATGGCGCGCTATCCACACGAGTTTTCCGGCGGCCAGCGGCAGCGCATCGCCATTGCCCGGGCGATGATCCTGCGCCCCAAGCTTGTGGTGCTGGATGAGCCGACATCGGCCCTGGACATGACGGTGCAGGTCCAGATCGTCGATCTTCTGCGGTCGCTGCAGGAACGTCACGGGTTGGCCTACCTTTTCATCAGCCATGACCTGCGGGTGATCCGGGCGATGTCGCACAAGATCATCGTCATGCGCCGGGGCGATGTCGTGGAAGCCGGGCCGGCGGAGCAGGTATTCGCCGCGCCGAAGACCGACTACACGCGCGAGCTGATGACGGCGGCCTTCCTCGACCGGCTGGAAAAGACCGGATGAAGATCCTCTTCGTCCACCAGAATTTCCCTGCCCAGTTCCTGCATCTGGCGCCGGCGCTGGCCGCGCGCGGGCATGAGGTCCGGGGGCTGACAGCCGAACGCAACCAGCGCAAGTCGGCGGTGCCGGTCTATCGCTACCGCAACCCGCCCACGGTGACGGTCGAGGGCGTTGCCCGCACCTATGCCGAGATGTCGGGCCGCGGGATGATCGTCGCGCGGGCGGCAGAGCAGTTGACGGCAAGGACGGGTTTCGTGCCCGACGTGGTCTTCGGCCACGGCGGCTGGGGCGAGACGCTTTTCCTGCGCGAGGTCTGGCCGCAGGCGCGGCATCTGACCTATGCCGAATTCTACTATGGGACAGCGGGGCGGGATTCCGGGTTCGACCCCGAATTTGCCAATGTGGGCCTCTTGCAGCGCATCGTGATCGCGGGGCGCAAGACGCATCTTTTGCAGGCCATCACCGAGGCTGACGCCGCGCTTTCACCGACCGCATGGCAGGCCTCGACCTTTCCGCCTGAGGCGCGGGGCAAGATCACCGTCATTCATGACGGCGTCGATACCGCCCGGCTGACGCCGAACCCAGCGGCGCGGGTCGTCCTGCCGGACGGAACCGCCCTGCAGGCGGGCGACGAGGTCATCACCTTCGTCAGCCGCAGCCTTGAACCATACCGGGGCTACCACATCTTCATGCGCGCCCTCCCCGAGGTGCTGAAGGCCCGTCCAAAGGCGCACGTCGTCATCGTCGGCAGCGAGGGGCAAAGCTACGGCGGCGCGCCCAGGGAAGACCGGAGCTGGAAGCAGATATTCCTTGATGAGGTGGCGGGCGGGCTTGACCTTGGCCGGGTGCATTTCCTCGGCCAGGTGCCCTATCCGCAGTTTATGGCGCTGTTGCAGGTAAGCATGGCCCATGCCTACCTCAGCTATCCTTTCGTCCTCTCATGGTCGATGATCGAGGCGATGAGCATGGGCGCGCTGGTCATCGGCTCGCGCACCCCGCCGGTCGAGGAGGTGATCCGCGACGACGAGAACGGGCGGCTGGTCGATTTCTTCGATGTGGCGGGCTGGTCGCGGGCCTTGATCGCGGCATTGGCCGATCCGGCTGCCAACACGGCCCTGCGCCGCGCCGCGCGCGAGACGGCAGTGACGCGCTATGACCTTTCCAGCATCTGCCTGCCGCGACTGATCGGTTTTGTCGAAGGGCAGACCACGGCCTGACCGGGACAGGTGGCGGGCCTTTAACCTCAACTTTTCGGCCTGTGGACAGTGCGTAGTGCCCGCTCTGCGCGAGCGGGCAGATCAAGGTGCCGCAGCGTCAGACGGCGTGGCTGTGGCTGCCGGCGGCGACCGTGTAGGCGTCAAAAAGACACGCGACCATCCGCGTAAGCGGGCGGCTTTCCACGGGAATTTCCAGCCCGCTGTCGTCGATCCGCACCATGTCGCCGAACTCCTTGGAAACAGGCGCGAAATATTCTTTCAACTGCGCGCGGGTCAGCCCGAAGGAGTGGCAGATTTCATCGGCATCAATGCGGAAATCGCACATCAGCGCCTCGATCATGCGGGCGCGAAGGCGGTCTTCGCCGGTGAAGACATGGCCACGGACGGTGGCGAAATTGCCGCCCCGGACGGCCTTCACATACTGCGATGTGCCGGGGGCGTTCTGTGCATAACCTTGCGGAAAACGCGAAATCGACGAGGCGCCGAGGCCGACGAGAACCGGCGCGATATCATCCGTATAGCCCTGGAAATTGCGCCTGAGGAGGCCGGCCTTCTGCGCCACCGCAAGCCTGTCCTCGGGTCGCGCGAAATGGTCGATGCCAATATCCTCGTAGCCATCCCAGACGAGAAGATCGCGCGCGGTCTCGAAAAGCTCCAGCCGCTCTTCGGGCCGAGGCAGGGCGTCCGACGGGATCATCACCTGGCGCCGCGCCATCCACGGCACATGGGCATAGCCGTAAAGCGCGATACGGTCTGGATTGAGGCTTAGCAGCTGCTGGATCGACGCGGAAATCCGCGCGTCGGTCTGATGCGGCAGGCCAAAGAGGATATCGGCGTTGAGCGAGCGGATGCCACGGGCGCGGAGCTTGTTCGCGGCGCTTTCGGTGATCTCGAAGCTCTGGTCGCGGCCGATGGTCTTCTGGATCAGGGGGTCGAAATCCTGCACCCCGATCGAGGCGCGGTTCATGCCCGCGCCGGCGAGCGCGTCAAGCCGGGCGTCGTCAATCTCGTTCGGGTCGATCTCGACCGAGAACTCGCCGGTCGCCGCCATCGGCGCCACATCGAAGATCGCCCGCGTCAGCCGGGCGATGGAGGCCGGCGGCAGAAGCGTCGGCGTGCCGCCGCCCCAGTGCAGGCGCGACAATGTGACACCCTCAGGTAGAGTGGCACGCAAGAGCGCCAGTTCGGCGGTCAGTGTATCGACATAGGCGACAACCGGATCATCGCTGGTGGTCCCTTGCGTGCGGCAGGCGCAGAACCAGCAGAGGCGCCGGCAGAAAGGCACATGAATATAAAGGGATATCTGGGAGCCGGGGGCGATTTCAGACAGCCAGCCGCGCATTTCCGCCGCACCGACGGCGGTGGGACTGAATTGCGGCGCAGTCGGATAGCTCGTGTAACGCGGTACGCGGGCTTCGAACAATCCCGCCCGCGCGAGTTGCGATTCATCTGCCATGGGCCTAAGGTTAGGCGCGCAACAGGACCCTCGCTTTGACGCAGATCAATAGCTTCATGCCCCTTGATGACACGACCCATATCGGCCCGAATTGCGGCAGTTGCCCGATCCGGCATCGCGCCGTCTGCGCGCGCTGCGAAACCGACGAGTTGAAGGCTCTCGAAGAGATCAAGTTCTACCGCAGCTTCGAGGCCGGGCAGACGCTGGTCTGGTCCGGCGACCGGATGGATTTCGTGGCCTCGGTCGTCACCGGTGTGGCAACCCTGACCCAGGTGATGGAGGACGGGCGCACCCAGACCGTGGGCCTCCTCTTCCCGTCGGATTTCGTCGGCAGGCCGGGCCGCGCCCATGCGCCCTACAACGTCATCGCCACCACCGACCTGATGATGTGCTGTTTCCGTAAGAAGCCGTTCGAGGATATGATGGTCCACACGCCGCATATCGGCCAGCGGCTTCTGGAAATGACGCTGGATGAGCTTGATGCGGCGCGGGAATGGATGCTGCTCCTTGGCCGCAAGTCGGCGCGTGAGAAGATCGCGAGCCTTCTGGCGATCATCGCCCGGCGCGATGCCTCGTTGCAGGGAAGCATGCGTCGGCGCGAGCTGACCTTCGACCTGCCGCTGACGCGGGAGGCGATGGCCGATTACCTTGGCCTGACGCTGGAAACCGTCAGCCGGCAGATGTCGGCCCTGAAGCGCGATGGGATCATCGTGCTGATGGGCAAGCGCACCGTCCACGTGCCGGATATCGACCGGCTGGTGGAAGAGGCGGGCGATGATGCCGACGGCGGCCTGCCGGGCTGAAGCCGAACCATTGCCATCGCGAGGTCTGCATGAAACCTGACCGCCCTGAAACACCTCTGCCCGCCGATGCGGCAGCACGCCGTGGTGTCGCCCCCGTGATCTGTTACCCCGTCGAAGGCCTGCCAGCACCCGACATGGCGCTCTACCGCCGCCTCCGCGCCAGCCTGACGCCGGTATCCGAGGTCTTGGCCCCGCCGCGCGCGGCGGCGTCCTTCCGCGTCCCCGCCGGGCATTTCTTCCGCATCCACTCGGTCGAAGGCCCGCAGGTTGGCGACCTCAACCTCTGGAACGCGGAGGATCTTTCGGAACGGTTCTTTTCCGGCAAGACCCGGGCGCTGCATGGCACGCACCTTTCCACCGGCGACCGGCTCTGGTCTGCGCTGCCGCACCTCCGGCCAATGGCGACGATCACCCATGACACGCTCGACTGGTACGGGTTCGATGCCTTCGGCGGTTCCGTCCATGACGTGATCGGCACGCGCTGCGACCCCTATACCCACAACCTTCTGAGCGACGGCGGCCAGTATCACCACTGCTGCCATTCGAACCTGACCCGCGCCCTTGCCGCCGCGACCGGCCTGCCGCCGCATCAGGCGGAGCCACATGTCCATGACGTGCTCAATGTCTTCATGTGCACCGGCTTCACCCGCGACACCGGCCAGTACTTCATGAAAGCCTCGCCGGTCAGGCCCGGCGACTATCTGGAGTTCTTCGCCGAGATCGACCTTCTCGGCGCGCTCTCGGCCTGTCCGGGCGGGGATTGTTCGTCGGAGCATTCGTCGGACACTGCTGCCTGCCACCCGCTGAAGGTCGAGGTTCTGGCCCCCGATCCCGCACTTCTGAAGGACTGGCAGCCGCCCGCGCGAAACGGCTACGACCGCTCGCACGGGCTTTGAGGGGCTCAGGCCCGAACGTAGTGCAACCCCTGGAATTCGCGCCGGAACGCCGCCACGCGCGGGGCAAGTGCGCCGGGATCGTTGCTGCGCAGGCCCTCGGCGATGAGATGGGCGAGGGTGGGGGCATGTGCCTCGGTCACGCCACGGCGCACCAGTTCCGGCGTGCCGATCCTGAGGCCGTTGAGATCGCCCGCGACCTCAGCGACGGGCAGGCCGATGCCGCAGGCAAGGAACCCGGCGCGGCGGAGCGTCTTCGACGCCGCCTGACCGCCACCGAAGCCCGCCGCCTCGATGGCGAACTGGTGCGAGGCGGTGGCGCCCTTGGCGACGGTGAATACCGGCAGGCCTTCGGCTTCAAGCGCCTTGGCGAGCGCCTGAGCGACGGCGATCATCTTCGTGGCATAATCCGCGCCGAAATCGCGCCAGTCGAGCAGCGACATCGCCAGCGCCGCAACCCTGCCGGCATCGAAATTCGCCGTCATGCCTGGGAAGGCGATGTGGTCGAGCGCCTCGGCGATGGCGGCATCGTTCGTCACGATCAGGCCGCCCGCCGGGCCGCCAAGGCTCTTGTAGGTCGACATGGTCATCAGATGCGCACCCTCGGAGAGCGGATTGGCCCAGGCCCCGCCGGCGATGATGCCGCATTGGTGTGCCGCGTCGAAGAGGACCTTTGCGCCGACCTCATCGGCAATCGCGCGCACCTCACGCACCGGATGCGGGAAGAGGTTCAGCGAGCCGCCGACGGTGATGAGCTTTGGTCGCACCTTCCGCGCCAGCGCCCGGAGGCCTTCGATATCAATGGTATAGCCATCCGTGTCGACCGGCGCGGGGTGGGATACAAGCCCGTAAAGCCCGGCGCAACCGGCCCTGTGATGGGTGACATGGCCGCCGATGGTGGCCGGCGGCGCGATGATGGCGTCGCCGGGTTTCGTCAGCGCCATGAAGCCGTAGAGATTGGCCATGGCGCCGGAAAAGACCCTGACCTCGGCATAGCGGGCGTTGAAGATCTCGGCGGCGAGTTCGGCCGCGATAACCTCGATCTCCTCGATGGCCTCAAGCCCCATCTCGTATTTGTCGCCGGGATAGCCAAGCGAGGGGCGGGTGCCGATCCCGGCGGCCAGCAGCGCCTCGGCCCGCGGGTTCATCACGTTGGTCGCGGGGTTGAGGTTGAAGCAGTCGCGGTCGTGGATGGTGCGGTTGTCGGCAGCGAGCGTTTCCAGCCGGGCGGCGACCTTTTCGGAGGCTCCGGTCGTCTCCGCCGCATATCGGCCGATCAGGGCCCCGCAGGTGGCGGGAACCCAGGGGCGTTGGGCGAGATGGGGCATGGCGGTCTCCTTGTTTCCCAAAAGATGACCCGATCCGGCTTGCGCGGGCAATTCAGATTTGCGAAATTTTAGACGTAGGAAATCTGAGGCTGACCATGCCCGTCGCGCCACCGCCCCTGAAAGGCCTGCCGCTTAACGCGCTCCGCGCCTTCGAGGCGGCGGCGCGGCTTGGCGGATTTGCCGCCGCCGGGCAGGAACTTGGCGTGACGGCAGGGGCCGTGACCGCCCATGTGAAGGCGCTGGAGGATGCACTTGGCGCCGCGCTTTTCGAGCGCCACGCCAAGGGGGTGCGGCTGACCCCCCTTGGCCAAAGGGCGCTGCCGGCCTTTACCGGCGCTTTCGACCAGCTTGGCCTTGCCGTGCAGGCGCTGCGCAGCGAAGCGGCGCCGCGGACGGTCCATATCGCCACCCTGCCCGCCATCGCCCAACTGTGGCTTTCTCCGCGCCTGCCGGAACTCAGGCGGATGGCGCCGGAGATCACCGTGTCGATCACGGCGATGGAGATCCCGCCCGACCTCAAACGCGCGCCCTTCGACCTCAGCCTGTTCTTCCGCACTGCGGGCGAGGGCGGAGTGCTAGCTCCCGACCTCATCTTCCCGGTCTGCGCGCCGGCGCTGGCGGACCGGCTGACCCGGCCGGAGGACCTTTTCGGCGTGCCCTGCCTCACCGACAGCGCCTGGGCCGGGGACTGGGCGGACTGGGCCGAGGTCGCGATGCCGGGACGGGGCTTCGCGCCGAAGGGGCCGGTCTTTTCGCTTTATGCTCTCGCCGTTGAAGAAGCGGTTAACGGCGCGGGTGTGCTGATGGGGCATGAGGCGCTTATCCGCCGCCATCTGGAGGATGGCCGGCTGGTCGCGCCCTTTGCGGAGCAGGTCACGCTCGGCGGGGCGTTGACGCTTTGGGCAGCCCGCGCCCCGCGCCCCGGAACTGCCGTGGCGCGGGTTGTCGAATGGCTTGAAAATCCTTAGGAAAACGCCGCTTCCAGCGCCACTTCCACCATATCGCCGAAGGACCTTTCGCGGTCTTCCGAAGGCAGCGATTCATGGGTCAGGAGGTGGTCGGAAATGGTGAGGATGGCGAGTGCCCGGACGCCGTGGCGGGCGGCGACGGTGTAAAGTTCGGCCGCTTCCATCTCGACGCAGAGGACGCCGTGGCGGGCCATCATCTCGGTCAGGTCGGGGCGTTCGTCATAGAAGACGTCCGAGGAATAGATGCCGCCGACATGGGTCGGCGTGCCCTTGGCGCGGGCGGCGGCGACGGCTTTTTCGAGAAGGCCATAGTTGGCGCAGGGCGCATACTGAAGCTCCCGGAAGAAGCCGCGCGAGGGGGTGGCGATGGTCGAGGCGGTCATCGCCACGACGATATCGCGGACCTTCACGTCATGCTGCATCGCCCCGGCAGAGCCGATGCGGATCAGCGTCTTGGCGCCGAATTCCTTAATGAGTTCATTGGCATAGATCGAAAGCGACGGCATCCCCATGCCCGATCCCTGAATCGTCACCCTGTTGCCCTTCCACATCCCGGTGAAGCCGAGCATGCCCCGAACCTGATTGATGCAGGTGGCATCCTTCAGGAAAGTCTCCGCCGCCCATTTCGCCCGGTAGGGGTCGCCGGGCATCAGGACGGTTTCAGCAATCTCGCCGGGCTTCGCACCGATATGGACAGACATGGGGTTCCTCTCTCGCGTTGGAATCGGGCGAGGATAATGGAGGGTTGCGGGAAGGTTAATGGGGGTTTTTCCGGAGTGCCGTAAAGCGGGGGCAAGCGGCTGGAAACGCTGGAAAACAGGTGTCGGATATGCGTCGGGTTTGCGTCGGGCATCCGTCCCGACAGATGGGGGCGGAGGACAAGAGCGGCCAAGTGGCAGCGCCGATGGTTTGAGACTTGGGGCGAGCAGGTGGTATGGTGTGATGCGAACAGGAGGACATGATGCCAAGCACCATCACGCTGCACCGGGTCGTCACGGCCAAGCCCGAAAAAGTCTATCGCGCCTTTGTCGAGGCCGATGCGCTTTGCAGTTGGCTGCCGCCCTACGGATACCTCTGCACGGTCGACAGGCTGGAGGCGAAGGTGGGCGGCAGGCACCACGCCTCATTCCGGAACTTCACCACCGGCAAGAGCCATTCCTTCGGCGGCACCTATCTTGAAGTCATGCCGGGGAAGCGGCTCGTCTACACCGACACGTTCGATGACCCGCACCTGCCGGGCGAGATGCGGGTGACCGTGGAGTTGAAGGCGGTCTCTGTCGGGACCGAGATCAACATCCAGCAGGAAGGTATTCCGGACATTATTCCGCCTGAAGCCTGCTACCTCGGCTGGCAGGAATCGCTGCGCAAGCTCGCGAAGCTCGTGGAGCCGGAGATCAACCAGTAGCGGCCTCAGGCCGCCGCCGCCTTCGGCTCTGCCAGAGCCACGATGTCGAACATGATCCGGTTCAGCTCGAAATCCTTGGGCGTATAGACCCGCGCCACACCCATAGCCCTCAGCCGCGCCGCATCTTCATCCGGGATGATGCCGCCGACGACGACCGGCACTTCGGCCAGCCCCGCCTCGCGCATCCGGCCCATCAGCTCCTCGATCAGCGGCAGGTGGCTGCCGGAAAGGATGGAGAGGCCGAGGACATGGGCGTCGGCCTCAAGGGCGGCATCGACAATCTCGGCGGGGGTCAGGCGGATGCCTTCGTAGGTGATGTCCATGCCGCAGTCGCGGGCGCGGGCGGCGATCTGTTCGGCGCCGTTGGAATGGCCGTCGAGGCCGGGCTTGCCGACGAGGAATTTCAGGCGGCGGCCGAGGCGGGTTGAGACTTCATCGACGGCGGCGCGGATCTCGTCCAGCCCCTCGGTGCGGTTCGACGGGCTTTTGGCGACGCCGGTCGGGCCGCGGTATTCGCCGTGGACCTGACGCATGACCCCGGCCCATTCGCCGGTGGTGACGCCGGCTTTGGCGCAGGCGACGGAGGCGGGCATGATGTTCTGCCCGGCTTTCGCGGCGGCGCGGAGATCGGCGAGGGCGGCGCGCGCGGCCGTCTCGTCACGGCCCGCGCGCCAGTCGGTCAGGCGGGCGATCTGGTCGGCCTCGACCGCCGGATCGACGGTCATGATCGCGCCGTCGCCGGCGGTCAGCGGCGAAGGCTCGCCCTCGCGCCAGCGGTTGACGCCGACGACGACGGTTTCATTGGTCTCGATCCGGTTCAGGCGTTCGGAGTTCGATTCGACCAGCCGGGCCTTCATGTACTCGATCGCGGCGATGGCACCGCCCATGCTGTCGAGCGTGGCAAGTTCGGCGCGCGCGCCGTCCTTCAGCGCCTCCACCTTCGCGGTGATGGCGGGGTTGCCGTCGAAGAGGTCGCCGTATTCGAGTAGGTCGGTTTCATAGGCGAGGATCTGCTGCATCCGCAGCGACCATTGCTGGTCCCAGGGGCGGGGAAGGCCAAGCGCCTCGTTCCAGGCCGGAAGCTGCACGGCGCGGGCGCGGGCGTTCTTCGACAGGGTGACGGCGAGCATTTCCAAGAGGATGCGGTAGACGTTGTTTTCCGGCTGCTGCTCGGT
>DJUV01000237.1 GCA_002440625.1 Rhodobacteraceae bacterium UBA6273
TCCGTCGTCACCTGATAGGCGCCGATGTGCTGGGTGATGCCGCCGGCTTCGCCGGAGACCACGTTGGTCTTGCGGATCGCATCCAGAAGCGAGGTCTTGCCGTGGTCGACGTGACCCATGATCGTGACGATCGGCGGGCGCGGACGCAGGTTCTCGGCAGTGTCCTCGACCGAGTCGATGGCCTGTTCCACATCGGCATCCGTCACGCGGACGGCGTGGTGGCCGAATTCCTCGATGATAAGCTCGGCGGTGTCGGCGTCGATGGCCTGGTTCATGCTGACCATCATGCCCATCTTCATGAGCGCTTTGACCACGTCGGCGGCCCGTTCGGCCATCCGGTTCGCAAGCTCCGACACCACGATGGTTTCCGGCAGCTGCACGTCGCGCACCTGCTTTTCGGCCTTGTGGCCCATGCCCATCGCCTTCTGGCGGGCCTTGTCCTGCTTGCGCTTCATCGCGGCGAGCGACCGCTGGCGGCCGCCCTCGTCGAGCGCTTCGTTCAGCGTCAGCTTGCCGGCGCGGCGGCTGTCGTCGCGCGTGGTGCGGCTGTTGCGGTTGTCGCGGTCGGGACCGCGATCGTCACGCTCACGGTCGGTCTTGCGCGGGCCGCCAACCGGAACGCCCTTGGTTTCGGCGCGGGCAGCAGCGGCCTGAGCCGCGGCCTGATCGACGGGTGCTGCCGGCTTGGCATCGACCTTCTTCAGTTCTTCCTTGCGGGCGGCGCGTGTCTCGGCCTCTTCGGCGCGGCGCGCCTCTTCCTCGGCTTTGAGCCTCAGGGCCTCTTCGCGCTCACGATCCTCGCGCTCCTTGGCCTCGACCTCGGCGCGGCGACGCTCCCGCTCTTCCTCGCGCTGGCGCTCTTCGGCGGCGCGGCGCTCGGTCTCTTCGGCTTCGCGGGCCTTCGCGGCCTGAAGCGCCCTCAGACGGCGCTCCATCTCGGCATCGGTGATACCGGCAGGGCGGCGCGACGGATCGCCAAGGTTTGGTGAGCCGCCCGAACCGGCAGCGGCCACACCCGGCTTCGCCGGCACGACGACGCGCTTGCGCTTCGTCTCGACGACGACGCTTTTCGTCCGGCCGTGGCTGAAGCTTTGCTTCACCTGACCGGAACGCCCGCCACCGAGGCCGAGAGGTTTTTTGCCGTCTGTATCGCTCATGCCGATTACAATTCCTTTTCGGCGGACGTTCCGCCGTCTTTCCGTCTGAGGCCCGTAAGCTTCGCCGCTTCCTCTACAACACGTCTGGAGAGTCCACCAGCGGCAAGCGCGCCATGTATCACACTATCCCGGCCAAACGCCAGCCCAAGCTCGGAGGCCGTCAGGCAACCGAACCAGCGGCCCCCTTCCGGGGTCCAGAGCTTGCCTTTTCCGCGTTCGGACCCGTCCGAGGCCTGCAAGAGAACCTTGGCCTTGCCGTCGGCGAGCCAGCCCTTGACCTTCTCAAATCCGGCGACGGCATAACCCGCCTTCCGCGCCAGCGAAATGTACTCGACCACTCGCTTCGCCTGTCCGCGTTCAACCTGCTCGCTCAAATCGGCCGGTGCCTGAACCGGCTTCTTGGCCGCGCGGGAGAAAAGGCCCTTCTTCACCGCCTTGTCGATCAACTCGCGATCAGCCGTCACCCAGATGCCGCGGCCGGGCAGCTTGCCGGCCAGATCGGGAAAGACCTGACCTTCGGGGGAGACGACAAAACGGACAAGCCCCGCCTTCGGCTGCACATCGCCAGTGACGATGCAGCGCCGTTCGGGGTCATCCCCTGTCGTGTCCTGTCCCCCTCGGGTCATGTGCTTTCCCTCCGAGGCCCATATCAGGCCTCGGCCTCCTCGTCGGTTTCTTCGTCGGCACCCTCGAGCTCGGTCGGGTCAACCCAGCCAAGCTGGATGCGGGCAGTCATCACCATGTGCTGCGCTTCCTCGAGGCTCACCTCGAACTTCTCAAGGATGCCCTCGTCCTTCACACGCTCGCCGTTCACCGTCGTCCAGCCACCGGCAATCTCCCAGTCGGCCAGGGTCGCGAAGTCTTCCAGCGTCTTGACGTCGTCCTTGGCCAGAGCCTCAAGCATCTGCGGGGTCAGCCCCTCGAAGCCGATGAGGCTGTCCTCGACGCCGAGCGCGCGGGCGTTTTCCAGTGCCTTGCGGTTCTGTTCCTCGATCACGTCGCGGGCGCGAGCCTGGAGTTCCGCGGCGGTCGACTCGTCGACGCCTTCGATCGACAGAAGTTCGTCAAGGTCGACGTAGGCCACTTCCTCAAGGTTGGTGAAGCCTTCGGAAACCAGAAGCTGGGCAAAGAATTCGTCAAGGTCCAGCGCTTCCATGAAGAGCTTGGTGCGCTCGGCGAATTCGGCCTGACGGCGCTTGCTTTCCTCTTCCTCGGTGAGGATGTCGATGTCGAGGCCCGTGAGCTGCGAGGCAAGCCGCACGTTCTGGCCGCGGCGACCGATGGCGAGCGAAAGCTGCTCATCCGGGACTACGACCTCGATCTTGCCGGCTTCCTCGTCGATGACGACTTTCGACACCTCGGCGGGCTGCAGCGCGTTCACGAGGAACGTCGCCTGATCCTCGTTCCACGGGATGATGTCGATCTTTTCGCCCTGAAGCTCGTTCACGACGGCCTGAACGCGGCTGCCGCGCATACCGACGCAGGCGCCGACGGGGTCGATGGAGCTGTCATAGGAGATGACGCCGATCTTGGCGCGCGAGCCCGGATCACGGGCCACGGCCTTGATCTCGATGATGCCGTCATAGATTTCCGGCACTTCCATCTTGAAGAGCTCGGCCATGAACTGCGGATCGGTGCGCGAAAGGAACACCTGCGGCCCCCGCGCCTCGCGACGGACATCCTTGATATAGCTGCGGATGCGGTCGTTCGGGCGATAGCTTTCGCGGCCGATCTTCTCGTTCCGGCGCAGGATGGCTTCGCCCCGGCCGATGTCGACGATGATGTTGCCGTATTCCTCACGCTTGACCACGCCGTTGATGATCGTGCCCTTGCGGTCCTTGAATTCCTCGAACTGGCGGTCACGCTCGGCTTCGCGGACCTTCTGCAGGATGACCTGCTTGGCCGACTGCGCGGCGATACGGCCCAGATCGACCGGCGGCACTTCGTCGATGATTTCGGAACCGACTTCCGGGTCTTTCATGTACTGCTTGGCTTGCGCGACGGTCAGTTGCGCCTGGTAATTCTCGACCGCGTCATCCTCGACCACGGTGCGGACGCGGGTGAATGTGGCGCGGCCGGTCTTGCGGTCGATGGCGACGCGGATGTCCATCTCGGCGCCGTAGCGCGACTTCGCGGCACGGGCGAGGCTTTCCTCCATCGCCTGCACCACAAGCTCCGGGTCGATCATCTTCTCGCGCGCGACCGCCTCGGCGGTCTGGAGAAGCTCAAGCTGGTTGGCAGAGGTAATCGCCATTCATTCCTCCTCGGAAGTTTCTTCTTCAATTGTATCGAACGCAGCCTCGTCCACCGCCCCGGTGGCCTTCTTCTGCCGCAGCATTTCCGCAATCAGCTCATCGGTCAGGATCAGCTTTGCATCGGCAAGCCAGTCGAACTTCAGCCCGATGGTGCCTTCCTCGATCTCGATCAGAACCTCGTCGCCCTCGGTCCCGGCGATCAGACCCTTGAAGCGCTTGCGGCCGTCGATCAGCTCCGAGGTCTCGATCCGCGCCTCGTAGCCTTTCCAGGCGTCGAAGTCCTTCAGCCTCGTCAGCGGTCGGTCGATGCCGGGCGAGGACACTTCAAGATGATAGGCTTCTTCGATCGGGTCCTCGACATCAAGAACGGCAGAAACGGCGACCGAGATCTTGCCGCAATCCTCAACGTCGATCCCGCCCTCGGGCCGGTCCGCCATGAT
The DNA here is from genome assembly GCA_002440625.1 of Rhodobacteraceae bacterium UBA6273. Taxonomy (GTDB): domain Bacteria; phylum Pseudomonadota; class Alphaproteobacteria; order Rhodobacterales; family Rhodobacteraceae; genus Albidovulum. The sequence goes on from DJUV01000237.1 coordinate 3,853, forward strand.
CTGCAGGGTCTTGGTGTTGCCGCCCATCAGCCGGATGCGCACAAGCTCATATCCCAGACCCTCGATGGTCGGGGTCACGATCTCGGCCAGACGGCGGTCGATGGCGGCTTTGGCGATGAGTTCGGTCATTCCCAAGTCCAGACAACAAAAAACGGGCGCTGCGGCCCGTCGATCTTTCCCG
>DJUV01000236.1 GCA_002440625.1 Rhodobacteraceae bacterium UBA6273
CTCGATCTTCCATTTCGGCACCTACACCATCGGCGAGGCCAAGGCCCACATGGCCGCCGCCGGCATTCCGATGAGGCTGATGTGACCACGATCCAGACCCTCGCCGCCACCATTGCTGCCCGCAAGGGCGCTGACCCGGAGACCTCCTGGACCGCGAAGCTTCTGGCGAAAGGCCCCGAGAAATGCGCCGAGAAGTTCGGTGAGGAGGCCATCGAGGCGATTATCGAGGCGGTGAAGGGTGACCGTGCAAGGCTCACCTCCGAGGCGGCGGATGTGCTTTACCACCTCCTTGTCATGCTTGCCTCACGCGATGTGACACTGGCCGAGGTCGAGGCGGAGCTTGCCCGCCGCGATGGCATCTCGGGCCTTGACGAAAAGGCCGGGCGGCGCTGAGGATTGCGCTTCGCCGCGCCCCGTCCTATGCCTCGGGCAGAAGGCCGGGAAAGGATCAGCGTCATGGGCATCAACAAGCAAAGCGACATCGCGGCGGATATCCAGATCGGGCCGACCTCAACTGGCATGGTCCGCATCTATGTGGTGGCCGAGGGCATCGAACTGCCGCTCGACTTCGATCCCGAGGAGGCCGAGGAGATTGCCGAGGAACTGCGCGCCGCCGCCGAGGCTGCCCGCGACATGGGCTCCCCTAAAGGCCCGAAGAAGAAGCGCTGAGCCCTGGGTCGCGCAGGCCCTGAAGCCGCAGCGCCGCGTGGCGGGCGAACTTCTGCGTCACCGCCTTGCGCCTGGCCCCCGCCAAGGGCGTCTCCGGCCCCATCCTCAGGATCTCGGCATCATAGCCGTCGGCGATGATAAGCCCGGTTTCGGGTGGCAGAAGCTCCACCGGAAACGCCTCCCCCACCGCCCAGAAGAAACGGTCCGACCAGTCGAGATAGCCCTGCCATTTACGGTCCGACACATAGTCGGTCCGCGATGACTTGCATTCGACGATCCAGACCTCGCCCTTCGGCCCGAGCGCCATCACGTCGACCCTGAGACCGGGCGCAGGCACCAGTTCCTCAACGGTGACAAAGCCGTGGTTGAGGAGATGGCGGCAGACACCGCGCGCAAGAAGCTGGCCGGGCATGAGGTCGTGAGGCATGGACGGACATTGAACATAAGGGGAACAAAAGTCCAGCCCCTGCCCGGCCTGCACTGTCGGGTCAGGCGACCTTTGGCACGCCGCCTTCCCTTGCCATCAGGGCGTTCAGGACGACGTTGGTCAGAAACACCAGCATCCCCGCCAGCGTGGCGAGCGCCCCGGCAATCGCCAGCCCCTCGCCCTGCCCGGTCACGGCAAGCACAATACCCGGCACCAACATCCAGACCCCGAGCGTCGCCAGCACGAAATGCACGCGCGCCAGCGGCGACGCCGCCGCCCGTGGCGTGACGTGGTAGAAGATGCCCGCCAGCGCCATGGTGACGAAGCCGACAAGGTTGAGATGGGCATGGGCGGGCACCATGGTGAAATCCTGCGAAATGCCCATCTGGATGCCCCAGAGCATCCCCAACGTGACGTAGACCACCCCTGACGCAAAGAACAGAAGACCGATTCCCCGCATTTTCTTCTCCATTTGCGGCCGGCGCCGTCATTCCTGCGGCTGCCCGGCGCTGCCGTTATCGCACGGGTCACGCGGGTTCGGTTGGAAAAACTTATGCTGGCAGGTCGCGCCGGGGCCAAACCCCTTGCCGCGCCGGGCAGGCGATCATAGATTGGGAGTGGCGGGTTCTGCCCCTCTCGTGAGAGGCCCTTTTCCAGTGGCCGATAATCTCTTCCGAGGGAGCTGGCTCTGCCGGGATCCTGGTCCCGGTATCTGGCACCCACCTGGTAAAACCAGGCTCTCGGGAAAAACACGTCTCCACGGCTGCCGCGGTCCCCGCCACTTCACCTCGCCGCCCTGCCTTGCCGGGTCCGGTCGCTTGCGGCCGACGTGGCAATGGCGGGGCGGGACGTGGCCAAAGGCGCGCGGGTTCCGCCGCCGCGCTTGCCCTCAGGCTCGGCCATCTGCATGACGGCAATGGCGAACTGCACCCCCGAAAAGACGATGCCATTGGCGAAGAAGAGCATGGCCGCCGCGATCCAGCCCACGGGCGAGGTCGAGACGAGGTGCCAGAGGTTGCCGACATTGAGAAGGAGAAGCGCCGCGACGAAGACCGCCGCGATGGCATAGCCGATGAGGACGTGACGGATATACATGCGGACAAGCGCGGGCATGGCGGGTCTCCTTGGCCATATCCGTGGCGGTTCGGGGCTTGCGGTGATTGCCGGAAAGACACGGGCAACGGCATCACCACTGGCTTCAAACCTAGGCTCGCCGGACCGGTTCCGCAACCGTCCCCGGCTCGGCGGGCGCCGATGTGACCATCTGCCTCAGCAACAAGCGCCCGGATTTTTCGCGGCAGGCAGCGCAAGTTCACGACTGGAACCCGCCGACGAAAACTGGCTAATCTGAAGCGCAGCACCCGGAAATGATCAGGGTGGTGCTCGGGCGTGAAAGGCGGGGACGATGCAGGAGGAAGCCGTCGGGCACGGGATCAACATTACCCCGCTGATTGTTCTCCTCCTCGCCTCCGTGATCACGATCCCGCTGTTTCGCCGGCTGGGCCTTGGTTCCGTCCTCGGCTATCTCGCGGCGGGTCTCGCGATCGGTCCCTTCGGCCTCAGCGTCTTCACCGATCCGCAAACTGTGCTGAGCATCGCCGAACTGGGCGTCGTGATGTTCCTTTTCGTGATCGGGCTCGAGATGGAGCCTTCGCGGCTTTGGGGGCTCAGGCGGCAGATCCTCGGGCTCGGGCTTTTACAGGTGGTGGTCTGCACGCTTCTGACCACGGCGGCGGACATGATGCTCGGTTATTCGCTGCCCGTGGCCTTCGTTTTCGGCGCCGGCTTCGTGCTGACATCGACGGCTGTGGTGATGCAGGTTCTGGGCGAGCGCGGCGAGCTGGCGCTGCCACGGGGGCAGAAGGTCGTCTCGATCCTGCTTCTGGAGGACATGGCCATCGTGCCGCTTCTGGCCATTGTCGTGGCGCTGGCGCCGGGCCAGGTCGAGGCGACGGCATCCGAAAGGCTCTTCTCGGCGGCGATCGCCGTCGGCGCGGTGGTGGCGCTCCTGCTGGTCGGGCGCTACCTTCTGAACCCGATGTTCAACATCCTCGGTCGCACCGGCGCGCGCGAGGTGATGACGGCGGCGGCGCTGCTGGTCGTCCTCGGTGCCGCCTGGCTGATGCAGCAGGGCGGGCTTTCGATGGCGATGGGGGCGTTTCTGGCCGGGGTAATGCTGTCGGAAAGCAGTTTCCGCCACCAGCTTGAGGCCGATATCGAACCTTTCCGGGGCCTCCTCCTCGGTCTTTTCTTCCTCGGCGTCGGCATGGCTCTCGATCTGGGCGTCGTCCGAGAGAACCTCGGCCTGATCGCGGTTGCGGTCATAGGCTTCATGGCTGTGAAGGCGGCGGGGATCTATTTCGTTGCGCGGCTCACGGGTGCCGGTCGCGACGAGGCCATTGAGCGGACCGCGCTGATGGCGCAAGGAGGCGAGTTTGCCTTCGTTCTCTTTGCGGCAGCCAGCAGTTCGGGCCTGATCGACGCCACGACCTCGGCCGTCTTCACCACGACGGTGATCCTGTCGATGGTGCTGACCCCCGTCATCAACATCGTCATGGACAGGCTCCACGGTGATGCAAAGGAACCCGGCGACGAGGTTGAACGGCCGAAGGATCTGGAGGGCTCGGCGCTCCTCATCGGGTTCGGGCGGTTCGGGCAGATGGTCAGCCAATCCTTGCTGATGCGCGGCATAGAGGTCTCCATCATCGACACCGATGTCGAGATGATCAGCGTGGCGGGCCGCTTCGGCTTCAAGGTCTGGTATGGCGATGGCCGTCGCCCCGAGATCCTTGAGGCCGCCGGCGCGGGCCGCGCGCAGGTGGTGATGATTTGCGTCGAGGATGCCGACGCGAGCCGCCTGATCGCCGAGGTGATGCGCGAGGTCTTCCCCGGCGTGCCGGTCATGGCCCGCGCCTATGACCGCCGCGCGACGCTGGCGCTGATCGAGGCGGGCGTAGTCTGGGAAATCCGCGAAACCCTGGAATCGGCCTTTGCCTTTGGCCGCGAAGGGCTCTTGCGCCTCGGCGTGCCCGTGGTCGAGGCCGAGGCGGTGGTGGCCGAGGTGCGCCGCCGCGACCAGATGCGGCTGGCGGAACAGATCGCGGAGGGTGTCAATGCCGGCAACCAGTTCTTCCGCCCGCCGGGGCCGGTGCCGGAACCATTCAGCGAACCCGCTGTCCCGGCGGAAGAGATCGCGGACCGCGAAGCCGCAGAACGCGGCTGACGGGCGGGCAGAGCGTCAGAACGCCTCGGGCTTGGCCTCGCGCGCCATGTGGTCAAGGACGGCATTGACGAACTTCGGTTCCTTCCCCTCGGGGAAGAAAGCCCGCGCCACGTCGACGAATTCGGTGATGACCACCTTTGGCGGCGTGGCGCTGGCCACAAGCTCTGCCCCCGCAGCACGGAAAAGCGCGCGCAGCACCGGGTCGATGCGGTCGATCGGCCATTTGGCGACCAAGGCGCGGTCGGTCATCTGGTCGATCTTGGCCTGCCAGTTCACCGCCTCTTCGACGATCTGGCGGAAAAGGTCGGGATCGCCCTCGGCCATCTCGTCCTCGTCATAGACGGCGCCGAAGCGGAAGCTTTCGAACTCGCGCGCGACCTTGTCGACGGTCTGGCCTGCCGCTTCCATCTGAAAGAGCGCCTGCACGGCGTATAGCCGCGCCGCCGCCTTCATCTGGCGTTTCTCGGCGAGACCGGGTTTTGGAGATGTCCCGGTCATGCGCTGGCCGGCCCTTCGGTTTCGCCGGCGATGCGGAACTCGCCCGAGGGCTTGAAGCCCATGCCCTTGGTCTGGCGTGCCCATTTGCGGGTCAGCGCGACAAGATGCAGCGCCGCCGCAGCCGCGCCGCCGCCCTTGTCCTGCCCGTTCGGATCGGCGCGGACCACGGCCTGCTCACGGTTCTCGACCGTCAGGATGCCATTGCCGACGCAGGCGCCGGAGAGGCCGAGCCTGGTCAGCCCGCGCGAGCTGTCGTTACAAACGGTATCGTAATGCGTGGTCTCGCCGCGGATCACGCAGCCGAGGGCGACGAAGCCATCGTAGTCGGCCATGCGGTAAGCCATGCCGATGGCCGAGGGCACCTCAAGCGCGCCCGGCACCTCGACGAGATCGACGCTGGCCCCGGCCTTCTCGGCAACGGCCCTGGCCCCGGCGATGAGGTCGTCGGCGATGTCCTTGTAATAGGGCGCGACGACGATAAGCAGCTTCACCGCCTTGTCGAACTTCGGCAGGTCGAGCGTGTAGTGGGTTTCGGTTCCGGCCATGTCTCAGCCCTTCGTGATCGGGCGGGTGCCCACGATTTCGAGGTCATAGGCTTCAAGCCCAAGATAGCGCGTCTGCGGCGAGTCGGTCAGGAGGACAAGTTTCGTAAGTCCCATCGCCGACATGATCTGCGCGCCAAGTCCGGTGTGCTTGATGGTGCGCGGACCGTCATCCTCGGCCACCATCAGTTTCAGGCGCGGATTGCGGAAGATAAGGACGACGCCCCTGCCCTCCGCCGCGATGATCCGCATGGCCGAAGCGACCTCGCCCTCCGGTGCCGGACCGAGGGCCAGCACATCCTCAAGCACGTCAAGCGCATGGGCGCGGACCAGAACCGGCGCGTCGGTAGTGATGTCGCCCTTGGTCAGCGCGACATGTTCGGTGCCGTCGGTGACATTGGTGAATACGCGCATCACCCAGTCACCGCCATAGGCGGAGGTGACGGCATGGGTCGAGGTTTCGCGCACGAGGTTGTCGTGGCGGCGGCGGTAGGCGATGAGGTCGGAAATGGTGCCGATCTTCATGCCGTGCTTTTTTGCATAGACGATCAGCTCCGGCAGACGCGCCATGGTACCGTCATCGTTCATGATCTCGCAGATCACGCCCGAGGGGTTCAACCCGGCAAGACGGCTCACATCGGTCGCGGCCTCGGTATGGCCGGCGCGAACCAGAACGCCGCCATCGCGGGAGCGGAGCGGGAAGAGGTGGCCGGGCGTCGCGATGTCCTGCGGGCCTTTCGTCGGGTCGATGGCGATGGCGACGGTGCGGGCGCGGTCCTGCGCGGAGATCCCCGTCTCCACCCCTTCGCGGGCCTCGATGGACACGGTGAAGGCCGTCTCGTGGCGCGAGGAATTGGTCAGCGCCATCAGTGGCAGGCCCAGCGCGTCGATCCGGGCCGCCGTCAGCGTCAGACAGATCAGACCGCGGCCGTGGGTGGCCATGAAGTTGATCGCCTCGGCGGTGCAGAATTCCGCCGGAATGACCAGATCGCCCTCATTCTCCCGGTCTTCGTGATCGACGAGGATGAACATCCGGCCCTTGCGGGCTTCCTCGATGATTTCCTCGGCCGAGGCGATGTCGCGGGAGAATTCGCTGGTCATGGCGGGGCGTCCTTTGGGGCTTTGTCGCCGCGATAGCCTAAGGCCCGGAAAGATGCCAGCCCGGAGACGACGCCTGACGTCAGCGCGCCCTCACGTCCGGGGCAAAGAACCGGGCGGTCGGCAAGTAACCCGCCATGCGCGCGGTGGCGGCCCATTCAGCTTCCAGCGTGGTGTCGCCGATGACAAGGATACGGTCGGCGGGGGTCCGGGCGGCGGCGGCGAAGGCCAGCAGCCGGTCGCGCGTGTCACGCCAGCCCATCGCAAGGCCGGGGGCGGCGTTGGCGGCGATGACTGGGATCGACTGGCTCGCCATAGTGTCGGCAACCCGGGCAGGATCAAGCGGCGGCTGGACGGCGACAAGCTGGCCGATGCCGGAAAGGCCCGCGAGCTTGGCCGCCTCTTCCGCGCGCATCCGGTCCTGATCTTTCACGAGCCTCAGCGCATTGGTGGAAAAGAGAAATGCCACAAGGTCGTGGCCCGTCGAAGCCCTGAACCCGGCATAGGTCCGGTAATCGAGCCCGATCTCCTTCGCCCGCTTCACCCGAAGCCGCACCACCTCGATGGGCAGCTTGGGCAAAAGCGCCTCGCGCGCCGCCCGCCAGCAATGCGCGCGCCATGCGGTGCCGCCCTCAAGACTCGGCCCGCCGTTATGGCCAAGCCCGGCGGTCATCTTGCCGCCCAGTCCTGCAGCCGCGCGACATAGCGCGCGAGCGTGTCGATCTCCAGATTGATCTTGTCGCCGACCCTGGCCTTGCCCCAGGTCGTGACCTCCTTGGTATGGGGGATGATGTTCACGCCGAATTCGGCCCCGTTGACCTCATTCACCGTCAGCGAGGTGCCGTTGAGCGCGACCGACCCCTTCGGCGCGATGAAGCCTGCCAGCGCATCGGGCGCGCGGAAGGTGAAGCGGGTGCTGTCGCCTTCATCGCGCATCGCCACGATCTCGGCCACGCCGTCGACATGGCCGGAGACGATATGACCGCCAAGCTCATCCCCGACTTTCAGCGCGCGCTCAAGGTTGATGCGTTTGCCGGGTTCCCAGCCGTGATGGCCGATGTTGGTCTTGGAAATCGTCTCGGCCGAGATGTCCACGTCGAACCAGTCCGTCGCCCCGGTCCCGGTGGCGACGACGGTAAGACAAACCCCCTCGCAGGAGATCGAGGCACCGATGTCGATACCCTCTGCCGGATAGTCGGTGGCGATGCGGGCGCGCAGGTCACCCTTCTGCTCCACCTGAAGGATTTCGCCGATATCGGTGACGATGCCTGTGAACATCCGGGGGCCCTCCGTTTTGCCCTGCGTAGCGCGACCGCCTGCGGCTGACAAGTAAGTGCGCGGATACGACTTTTGAACCTTCGCGCCACGCACCAGACAGAATGATAATGACAAAAGCGCTGCAGAAGGGCAGATGGGGGCGACCACACAAGATACGGCATGACAGGGGACATCACGCCAGACCGCCCGCGGCGCGTTCTATTTCTGCAAGGACCGCATGGGCCATTCTTCCAGCAGCTTGCCCGCGCGTTGCGCAAGGCAGGGGCGGAAGTTTGGCGCGTGGGCTTCAACCGCGGCGACGAGGCCTTCTGGGGGCGCGACGGCTACATTCCCTATACCGGCAGCCTCAAGGACTGGCCTGCACATTGCGCCCGGCTTCTCGACAGTCACGGCATCACCGACCTCATCCTTTACGGCGACGCCCGGCCGATCCATGCCGAAGCGATCACGCTGGCGAAGGCGCACGGCATCACCGTCCATGTCTTCGAGGAAGGCTACCTCAGACCCTATTGGGCGACCTACGAGCGCGGCGGCTCGAACGGCAATTCCCGGCTAATGACGATGAGCCTTGGCGAAATGCAGGCGGCGCTGGCGCGGTCGGGCATTGACCAGCCGCGCGCCCCCGCGACCTGGGGCGACATGCGCGCCCATGTCTTCTACGGCGCGCTTTATCATTTCTGTGTCCTGACGATGAACCGCCGCTACCGCGCCTTCCGCCCGCATCGGGGCATCACCGTTGCGGAAGAATTCAGACTTCATCTGCGCCGCCTGATCCTGATGCCACTCCATTCGATCGAGCGCTGGCTCGCCACCTGGCGCGTCCGCTCGGGCGGCTTTCCCTATCACCTCGTCCTTCTCCAGCTGGATCACGACGCGAGCTTCCGGGCGCATTCGGGCTTTGCCGACACGACGGAGTTCATCGACACCTGCCTTCGCGCCTTTGCCGAGGGCGCGCCCGGTCATCATCATATCGTCTTCAAGGCCCACCCGCTTGAGGATGGGCGCGTCGCCGTCGCAGACGCGATTCGCGGCACGGCGCGGCGACTCGGCCTTGCGGGAAGGGTCCATTTCCTCAGGGGCGGCAAACTCGCCCGGCTTTTGGATGGTGCGCGGAGCGCCGTCACCGTGAACTCGACCGCCGGCCAGCAGGTGCTCTGGCGCGGGCTGCCCTTGAAGGCCCTGGGGCGCGCGGTCTACGGCCTGCCCGAATTCGTCTCGGCCCAGCCACTCGCGGCCTTCTTCGCCGCACCCGACCGGCCCGACAGCCGCGCGTATCGCGACTATCGCCACTATCTGCTTGAAACATCACAGATTCCCGGCGGGTTTTATGCCACGCGCGGTCGTCGCCAGATCCTGCGGCAGGTGGTCGACATGATCCTTTCGCCGGAAGACCCCTATGATGCGCTGGTGTCGGGCAAAGCGGCACCGCGGCAACAGTTGCCGGGAACCGGCGAGGCCAACTGGTAATGGAATGCCCGCTCCGATAGTGTCGCGAAAAATCAAAGGCCGATCCAGGCAGGGGAGCCTTGAACGTGTTCATCGTGAATAGCCGCCGGGCAAGGCTGCTGGTCTGCGTTGCCGTTGTCGGCGGCCTTGTCGGCTGTGGCCTTCCACGCTCCGGCCCGAGCAAGCGCGAGATCTTCTCCGGCTCCATCGAACAGCAGGGCGACGCCTTCATCGTTCCGGTCAACCGGAACATCACCCGGCTGACCGCCGTGCAACCAAGCCTGGGCTTTTCCGGTGCCTTCCAGTCGGCGGGGCTTGTCGGATCGGACGTGATCAACGCTGGCGACGTGCTGAGCCTGACGATCTGGGAAAACGTCGACAACGGGCTTCTCGCCAGCTCCGCCACCGGCGCGACGCCGCTGAGCGAAATGCAGGTCGACGGATCGGGCAATATCTTCGTGCCCTATGCCGGGCGGATCAAGGCGGCGGGCAATACCCCGGACGGGCTGCGCCAGATCATCACTGACAAGCTGAGCGCGCAGACCCCCGACCCGCAGGTGACAGTGTCTCGCGTGGCAGGCGACGGCTCCACCGTCTCGGTCATGGGCGGGGTCGGCGGCCAGGGCGTCTATCCGATTACCCAGCCGACGCGGACCCTGTCGGCGATGCTTGCCAAGGCGGGCGGCGTGGCGATCGAGCCTGAGATCGCCCAGATCACGGTGACGCGCGGCGGTCGCTCCGGCAAGGTCTGGCTCAAGGATCTCTACCGCAATCCGAAGATGGACATCGCGCTCAGGCCCGGTGACGTGATCCTTGTCGAGAAGGACCAGCGCAGCTTTACCGCGCTTGGCGCCACTGGCGCACAGAACCGCGTGCCCTTCGAGACGCAGGAGCTTTCGGCGGTCGAGGCCATCGCCCAGGTCGGCGGCCTTTCCACCAACTTCGCCGATCCGACCGGCGTCTTCATCCTGCGTGACGAAAGCGAAGGCATAGCCCGGCAGGTGCTTGGCCGGCCCGACCTTTCCGGTCCGCAGCGCATTGCCTATGTCATCAGCCTGACCCAGCCGGACGGGCTCTTCAACGCGCGCGATTTCATGATCCGCGACGATGACACGGTCTATGTGACCGAGGCGCCTTATGTCCAATGGCAGAAGACGCTTTCGGTGCTGACCGGCTCTGCGACCTCGGCAGACGCCCTGGCGAACGCCGCCGGGCGCTGATGCCTGCCAATGGGGCAGGAGGGGGCGGCAAGGCAGGTGGACCCTCGGCCGAGCCGCTTTACGTCTTCAACGGCGGTTTCCTGACGCAGCCACGGCTTCGTCGCATCCTTCAGCTTGCCGGATACGAAATCCGCCTCGGCAAGCCGGGCGCGCCCGAAGACCGGATCGGCGTCTGGGGCCGCAGCCCGACCTCGCCGCGCGGCGAGGCGGTGGCGGAGTTCACCGGCAGCGGCATCGTCCGGGTCGAGGATGCCTTCCTGCGGTCGATCAGGCCGGGCCGCGACGGCGGCCAGCCGCCGGTCGGGCTTCTGATCGACCGCCGTGGCGGAGTCCATTTCGACAGTTCGGCGCCGTCCGAAATCGAACATCTGCTGATGCACAGCCCGCTTGATGACAGCGCGGTTCTTCAGCGCGCGCGGGACGGAATCGAGCGTCTGAAGCACCTGCACCTGTCAAAATACAACAATTTTTCGCCGGAAGCCCCTGTGCCAGAGCCTGGCTACGTGCTTGTCATCGACCAGACCCAGGGCGATGCGTCCATCCTCTATGGCAAGGCGACGCCATCGACCTTCCGCGAGATGCTGGTCTTCGCGCAGGAAGAGCATCCCGGTGCGCGGATCATCATCAAGAGCCATCCCGAGACGCTTTCGGGCCACCGCCCCGGCCATTACAACGAGGGTCACGCCCATGGCCGGATCACTCTCTTACGCGATCCGGTGTCACCCTGGGCGCTCCTTGACGGCGCCATCGCGGTCTACACCGTCTCATCCCAGATGGGGTTCGAGGCGATCATGGCCGGGCACCGCCCCCGCGTCTTTGGCCAGCCATTCTATGCCGGCTGGGGCCTTACGGCGGACGAAAACCCGGTGGCGCGGCGCGAACGCCACCTGACGCGGGCGCAGCTTTTCGCCGTGGCGATGATCCTTGGCCCCACCTGGTACGATCCCTGCCGTGACCGTCTTTGCAGCTTCGAAGAGGCGGTGGATCATCTGGAGGCGCAGCTTCGCGCCCATCGCGCCGACCGGGCCGGCTATGTCGCGGTCGGTATGCGCCTTTGGAAACGCCCGCATCTGCAGCGTTTCTTCGGGGCCGAAAAGCGGCTGGTGTTTGAAAACGACCCCGCCCGCGCTGTGTCAAAAGCAAAGGCCGAAGGGCGCGGGCTGCTGGTCTGGGCCGGGCAGGAGAGCGAGGCGCTGGCCTCCGTGGCGAAGGGCCTGCCGCTGGCGCGGGTCGAGGACGGTTTCCTCAGATCGCGCGGGCTTGGCGCCGAACTGGTGCCGCCCCTGTCGCTCGTCTCTGATGACAACGGCATCTACTACGACCCGGCCCGGACCAGCGCGCTTGAGCGGCTGATCGCCGCTGGCCCGCCGCCCGGCGGCGAACGGCGGGCGGAGCGGCTGATCGCGCAGATCCGGCGCGCTGGCATCAACAAGTACAACCTTGACCACGGCGCCCTGCCCGACCTGCCGCCGGGTCGCCGCATCCTTGTGCCAGGGCAGGTGGAGGACGATGCCTCGATCCGCCTTGGCGCGGGGATGGAGCGTACGAACCTCGCGCTACTCGCGCGGGTGCGGGCGGAAAACCCCGAGGCGGTGGTGATCTACAAGCCGCATCCCGATGTCGAGGCCGGGCTGCGCGCCGGGGCCGTGGCGGAGCAGGCTCTTCGAACCCATGCCAATGTGGTCGTCCGGGATGTCAGTCCCTCCGACCTGATCGATGCGGTGGACGAGGTCTGGACCATCACCTCGCTTCTGGGCTTCGAGGCGCTGATCCGCGGCAAGCGCGTGACCTGCCTCGGCATGCCCTTCTATGGAGGCTGGGGCCTGACCCGCGACCTTTGCCCCCAGCCCGCCCGCCGCAAGGCAAAGCCAAGCCTCGCCGCCCTCGCCCACGCCGCCCTCATCGCCTATCCGCGCTACGTCGATCCGGTCTCTGCCCTGCCCTGCCCTCCCGAGGTGGCGGTGGAGCGGCTGGTCCGGCGCGAAGTGCCAAAGCCCGGCAGGGCGAACCGGCTGCTGTCGAAACTTCAGGGGGTGTTTGCCAGCCAGCCTTGGCTCTGGCGCTGAGTGCGGGTGCCTCCGGCGGAGGTATTTCCGGCAAGATGAAATTCAGGCGCGCGACCAAAGGCTGAGCGTGTCGCCGCCGATCCGCTCCACGCTGCCGAAGCGGAAGCGCGGGGCGGAGGCGAGCACCTGAAGACCAAGCGGCCCGACCGCAGGGCGGCCATCCGCGCCGAGCATTGTTCCGGCGGCGAAGACCGCCAGATTGTCCACCAGACCGGCGCCGAGGAGCGATGCGGCGAGTTGGCCGCCGCCTTCGCAGAAAACCCGCGTCAGCCCCTCCCGCCCGAGGGCGGCGAGCATGGCGGCGGGGTCGAGTCCTCCCTTTGCCTCCGGCACCTCGATCGGGCGGGCCCCTTTATGCTCCCAGTAGTGGCACGCGTCCTGCGGGGCCGAGACGCCATGCAGGAGCCAGACCGGCACCTCGCGCGCCGTCCTTGCAAGCTGGCCGTCGAGCGGCAGGTCGAGGTTGCGCGACGCGACGACGCGAACCGGCTGGTGCCTTGCGCCAAGGTCGCGCACCGTGAGCGACGGATCATCTGCGCGCACCGTGCCGGCACCGACCAGCACGGCGTCATGCGTGGCTCGCATCGCATGGACCCTCCGCCGTGCCTCCGCGCCGGTGATCCATTGGCTTTCGCCAGCGGCGGTGGCTATGCGCCCGTCGAGGGTCGCGGCCAGTTTAAGCGTCAGCATCGGGCGGCCAAGCCGGATGCGGCTCAGGAAGCCCTGCTGCAGCGCCGCCGCTTCGCCAGCCAGCAACCCGACATCGACACGCAGCCCCGCCGCCCTGAGCATCGCATGGCCACGTCCCGCGACGCGCGGGTCGGGGTCTTCCAGCGAGGACACGACGCGCGCAACGCCAGCGGCGATCAGCGCCTCGGCGCAGGGCGGGGTACGACCGTGGTGGGCGCAAGGCTCAAGCGTGACATAGGCTGTGGCGCCCCTTGCCGCCGCGCCCGCTGCGGCCAGCGCCACCGTCTCGGCATGGGGCCGACCGCCGGGTTGCGTCCAGCCGCGCCCGACGATCCGGCCTTCGTTCACGACAACACAGCCCACCGCCGGATTGGGCCAGACCCGCCCCAGCCCGCGCCGGGCAAGGCCGAGCGCATGGGCCATGTGCTGCCGGTCGGCTTCTACGGTCACTCGTCCGTGGCGCCGGAGGGGCGCAGTTCGGCGACGAAATTGTCGAAGTCGTCGGCGGCCTGGAAGTTCTGGTAGACGCTGGCGAAACGCACGTAGGCCACTGTGTCGATCCGCGCCAGCGTCTCCATCACGATCGCGCCGATCGTCTTCGACGGTATGTCGGTCTCGCCAAGGCTTTCGAGCCGCCGCACGATGCCCGAGATCATCTGATCGACCCGCTCGGGGTCGATCGGGCGCTTCTGCATGGCGATACGGATCGAGCGTTCGAGCTTGTCGCGGTCGAAGTCCTCGCGCTTGCCGGAGGATTTGATGACGACAAGATCCCTGAGCTGGACGCGCTCATAGGTTGTGAAGCGGCCACCGCAGGCCGGGCAGAAGCGCCGGCGCCGGATCGCGACGTGATCCTCCGCCGGCCGAGAATCCTTCACCTGCGTATCGACATTGCCGCAAAACGGACAGCGCATTCCCTTTACCTCGGCCCCAAGAGGTTATTATCCACAGGCACTATAGGCGGGCCTCTAGGATTTGGGTAGGGGGCATTTGACGCCACCAGATAACGCCGAAACGGGCGGCAAAAGACCGACCTGACCGATCAGCCCGGCAGGTCGCGATACAGGGTCCAGCCCTTGCCGGCGCCCACCACTTCGGCCCCTTTGACCGGGCGCGCGCCCGCCACGGTGCCGTCGACGGTACTGATGTAGCGCCCTTCGCATAGCACAACCATGTTGTAGCCGGCATCGAGCATCGCGCGGACCTGCGCCGTGCCGTTCAAATCCGGGGTCTGCACCGCGCGCGCCGCGTAGGCCGTCATCGCGGCTGCCAGAGGCCCGATGATCTCAAGCGGCTGCTCGGTTTCGTTGGCGAAGGTCGGCACCGCGATGCCCCGCGACATTGACAGAAGGAAGGTGAAAGGCTTGCAGCTCCGCATCTCGTCACGCTCCCGCACTCCGGGGCCGTAGGCGACGGTGGCAAGTCCGCCTTCTGGAAGCGTTTCGGCAAGCGCGAGGAAACGGGCATATCCCTGGCGTTCCTGCGCCCAGCCAAGCGTGACCATGAAGAGATGGACCGGCAGCAGCAGCATGATCGCTCGCGTAACCGTGCGGCTGCCACTTTTGTCGCGCGACACGCTCAGCCCGGCGGCAATCACGGCCAGCAGAACGATCGGCAACCGTTCTGGCAGATGCCCGACGCCGAACATGGCGGGCGGGACGATGATCGCCAAAAGCGCCATGAGCGGCACGACGAGCCACAGGCGCCGGTCGATCCGCAGCTGGCGCGCCAGCAACCCGAAACCGATCAGTCCCCATAGCACCAGACCGAAAAGCCGGTCGGCCGTTGGCCAGTTGCTTTCCGAGGCCCGGAGACCGGAATCGATACGCAGCCAGATTTCCTGCAAGACCCGGGAAGCGACATTCCCTTCGCCGCTGTAACCGGCAAGGTTCGAAACCGCGTCGGTGACGCCACCCGATCCCTGCACGGTGCTGGTCGCCAGGAAAAGCAGCACGGGAAGCGCCGCGACAATCAGGAGACGCGATCCACGGCGGACAACCTCGCCGGGGCGCAGCCGGCCGCCCGACACCGATGCCATCGCTTCGACCGCAAAGAGCATGAGGCCCCAGATCGCGAAGACGAAGCCGTGGGTGAAGAAGATCAGGACGGCAAAGGCCGTGGAGAAGAAGAGTTGCCGCCGCGGCGCCCCGGCATTGGCGATCCAGAAACCGAGCCCGGCGAGGGCAAGACTGAAGCCCAGAAGGAAATTCGCGAAGCCCCAGCCGAAGACGAAGTTGTGCGCCACAATGCCCGCGAGCGCCGCGTTGAGCGGCGCAACCCGGCCAAAGAGGCTCCATGACAGCGACATCACCCCGAGGACGGGTGCCGCGACGACGATCATCAGCAGGATGCGCGAGGCGATCGTCGCGGGAAGGATTGCGAAAAGCCCGGTCCCGATCACGTCAAGGCCGAGGTTGGGCAGTAGCTTCCACGCGATGCGGTAGTTTTCGGCATAGGTGGGATCGCGGCCACCGTCGGCGAGGATGTCGTAACGCAGAGTATGGGCGTAGAAGTCTATCAGCGGAAGAACCGGCGACACGAACAACGGCATCAGGCAAAGCAGGAGCACCATGGTCGCCTTGGACCAGGCCCTCGAAGTGTCGAGCACCGATCCGACAGGAGCATGCGAGTTCAATGCCTTGGATCCCTGATTCAATCGGCCCTGAGACCCTGTTGCAGCCCGGGCTCTCTGCCAAGCACCAATGCCCGGCTTCGGCATATCTGTCGAGCAAGGTTTCCGGCCTTCGCACTTTAATGCCGCAACCGCCTCATAACAGGCAGATTTTTGCCGACTGGGCGCGCTCCGTCAGCCACGGCGGCCACGGGCAAGGTGGTACAGCCGCCGCAGCTCTTGATAAAGCACGTTGTGGCGGGGGAAATCGCCCTTCCGCCCCTTGCGGTCGTGAACGGTGAACTCGACCGTGTCCTTCCAGTTCAGCGCGGTGATCGGCGTGTAGTTCAGGCCGAGCTTCCAGGCGAGATAGGGGAAGGAGATCTGGTCGCGGCGGGAAAAGCGCAGGACATGCTCGAACCAGCGGTCGCCGAAGCGGACCAAGGCCGGGTCCTGGTGGCGGCGGACGATGAAATGTCCTTCGATCAGGCCGGAATGGGCGGGCATCCCCTCGGCGCGGTAGAGGCGCATCCGCTCATGGATGATCCGGTGATCGTCGAGGCCAAGTTCGGCGACGGTCTGGGCTTCCTGATAGACGCAGTCGCGGCGGAAATGCGGGAAGGCGAAGAATCCGGCATCGGACTGTCCCCTGACCGTCGCCAGAACCTGCAGCGGATCGCGTTTCAGCCGCGACTTGTTGTCGATCCAGATCGACCAGTCGGCTTCGGGGAAATAGCGGTGCGGCATCAGTTTCGCGCGCCGCGACGCACGGGCGGGATCAAGGCCGTCGAGCGGATCGTGGATCACTTCCACTCCCGGCAGCGTGACGCCGGGACGGTCGGTGAAAAGCACGCGGCGGCAGGTTTCAAAGCCCCCGAAGACCTGCGGATTCAGCGGGTCGGCGTTGCCGTAATGGGCCGAGTAGAGGATCAGCGTCATGCGGTCTTTCCAGGTTCGTCCGCACTATAGCCGCCCGCCCGCTCTGGACCAGCCCCCGCGATTGTGACCGGCTCTGTGGCGGCAGCCGTGCTACCCTCGCCGCTGATTTTTTGAGGAGGAAGCCATGACTCGTCTCACAGCCAAGGACTTTGCCCCCGAACTGCTCGAACTTTACGATTTCTATGCCCACGGCAGGATCACCAAGCGCGAATTCCTCGACAAGGCCGCGAAATATGCGGTGGGTGGCCTGACCGCCGCCGCGATCCTGACCCAGATGGCCCCGGACTACGCGCTGGCCCAGCAGGTCGCGCCGGATGATCCCGAGATCGTGACGGAGCGGATCACCTATCCGTCACCCGATGGCCACGGCGAGGTGAACGGCCTGCTGGCGCGGCCCACCGGTGCCACCGGCAAGATACCGGCAGTGGTCGTGGTGCATGAGAACCGCGGCCTCAATCCCTATATCGAGGATGTGGCGCGGCGGCTTGGCAAGGCCGGCTACCTCGCGCTTGCGCCTGACGGGCTGACCAGCGTCGGCGGCTATCCCGGCAACGACGACAAGGGCCGCGAGTTGCAGCAGACGGTCGACCCGGCGAAACTGATGAACGACTTCTTCGCCGCCGTCGATTTCCTGATGACCCACGAAGGTTCGACCGGCAAGGTCGGGATCGTCGGCTTCTGCTATGGCGGCGGGGTCTGCAACGCAGCGGCGGTGGCGATCCCCGAGCTTGCGGCGGCGGTACCGTTCTATGGCCGGCAGGCGGCGGCCGAGGATGTGCCGAAGATCAAGGCGCCCCTGATGCTGCATTTCGCCGGGCTTGACGAGCGCATCAATAAAGGCTGGCCGGACTATGAAGCGGCGCTGAAGGCCAATGGCAAGGAGTATCAGGCCTTCATCTACGAAGGCGCCAACCACGGCTTCCACAACGACACCACGCCGCGCTACGACAAGGCGGCAGCAGAGCTTGCCTGGGGACGGACGCTCGGCTTCTTCAAGGCGAAGCTCGCCTAGGCTTCTTCGCGTAGGGCGTATTCGACCGCCAAAGCGGCGATATCCGCCTTGCAGGGTCTGGCCAAAGGTGGTGCCATCGCCGGCAGGGAGACCGGACATGGCACGGCCAGAGGATGACGACATGGGCGGCTCGCCGCCCTGCTTCCTGCATGAGGTAGACCCCGCTGTCAGCGGGATTGTGGACGAGGAAACGGCGCGCGACGTGGCGCGCTGGCGGAAGGGGGAACGCGCTAGGCTGCTCGCGCTCCGGCAAGCGCTGCCGGTCAGTTCGCGCCCGCCCACCGATGCGGCGATTGCGGCGGCACTGACGGATAGGCTCGGCGATATCGCGGGGCTGACAGTCGCGCTTTACTGGCCCTTCAAGGGAGAGCCTGACTTGCGCGGCTGGGCTGCCGGTCTGCGGACCGAAGGCACCCGTACCTGCCTGCCAGTCGTCGTCGCCAAAGCCGCGCCGCTGATCTTCCGCAACTGGACCGGGGCGGAGCAGCTTGAGCGCGGCGTCTGGAACATCCCGATCCCGCCGGTCACCGCCGCCGAGGTGATCCCGGATATCGTGATCTCACCCGTCGTCGGTTTTGACCGTGACAACTACCGCCTCGGCTATGGCGGCGGCTTTTATGACCGAACGCTCGCCAAGCTCCGATCAAAGGGCCACCGCCCGCGCGTCATAGGCGTCGGCTATGCCTTCCAGCGCATAGCGACTATCTTCCCGCAGCCCTACGACGTGGCGCTGGACGAAGCGATCCTCGCCGACCCCTGACCGGCAGGAAAACGGTCCGACAAGATCGCCCTAATACCAGAGAAAACGCATATCGAGACAATAGTTCGACTTGGCCGCACCAGCGGAAATTCCGCCATCGCCTTTCTTCGTGCCAAACGACGAAAACAGCTCCATCGGCACCTTCTTCGCCTCGTCCAGCGTAAACGTGATGCCCTGCCCCGCCTTTCTCGGCGCAGGCGACTCCCGGAAGATGCGGGTCTTGGACGGCATTCCGAGCCCCCGAGATACGAAATCACCGGCGGCACAGAGATAGGCTGTCTCATGCCTCGATGAACTGTAGACCACCTGGAATTGTTGCGGTCCTGTCTGTTCGACCTGATACCCGTTCACTGCGCGAAATGCCGACGCGGGAGACGACAATGAGGCTACTAGTACCATGGAGACAATGACATGTTTCATGATGACCTGCCCTGCAAATGTACCGGGCAAGATTAGCTGAAGATTGCGTAATTCGCGAGCGCCAAGAGATGTTGGCCCGGGGAAAAGGCCGGCGAGGCTCTTCTTGCAATCACATATGAGGAAATGCTGTCACGCAACAGTTGTCAGACCTGCTTCCTCCCAAACGCCACGATTCCGTCATTGGCGACGACGCGGTAATTCGGATCAGAATGTGGCGGCCCGCTTTCAGCGCCAGAAACTGCGGCTGCTGTGGCAAAAACCGGCTCTGGCGGCGGCAACGGATATGCCGCCATCTGTGTTGTCCGAAATAAGCACGGTGTAAAGCTTCATTGGCACCTTCTGGGCCGGATCGAGCGTGAAAGTGATACCCTGCCCTGATTTCCTTGGCGCGGGCGATTGGCGGTAGATGCGGGTGGTCGAGCGCATGCCGAGGCCACGGGAAACATAGTCGGCGGCGGCGCAGAGGTAATCGGTCTTGTGCCGCGTGTCGCCAAAGTCGACGAGGAACACACTTTCCCCCGCGGGTTTGACCTCAAGACCGTTCATCGCCCAAAAAGCGAAGGCCGGGGCAGCGGAAGTGGCGACGAGCGCCAGGGCAAAAAGAATGCGTTTCAACTTTGAACTCCCGATTGTTCGCTGGTGCGTCCGTTTCACGGCATCCCTGACTTCGGGTACCGGCACCACTTAGAAAAAGAACGGTATGCGCGGACAGTAGTTGTCCCGCGCAACGCCAGCCGAGATGCCGCCATCGCCCTTGTTCTTGCTGAAACTGGACAGCATGCCGAGGCCGACCTTCTTCGTTTCGTCGAGCGTGAAAGTTATACCCTGCCCCTGCTTGCGAGGCGGCGGCGAGGCGCGAAAGATGCGCGTGCGCGCCGACATCCCGAGCGCCCGCATCACATAGTCACCGGCCGCGCAAAGATACTGCTTTTCCCCTTCAGGGCTTGGAAACTCAACGACAAAAGCCTGGGCGTCAATCGCAGTAACGTCCATGCCGTTCCGGGCGCTGAAGGCGAAAACCGGGCTAGCCAGAAGGAGGATGGCAAGGGAACCCGAAACAAGGCGGAACATAGACTTAGTCCTTGCGTGCAATACACCCTGTTATTATCGCACGTCGGTCACCGCCATGCGATCAAGATTTTGCGAAGCCGGATGCGCTCTATCGTCGCTGCAGGACACGCAATTTCGCCCATCCTACTGGTCAAGGAAGCTCCTGAGCTTGCGGCTCCGCGACGGGTGCTTCAGCTTCCGAAGCGCCTTCGCCTCTATCTGACGGATACGCTCACGGGTGACGGAGAACTGCTGGCCGACCTCTTCCAGCGTATGGTCGGTGTTCATGCCGATGCCGAAACGCATCCGCAAGACCCGCTCCTCGCGCGGCGTCAGTGACGCCAGAACCCGCGTCGTGGTTTCCTTCAGGTTCTCCTGAATGGCGCTGTCCAAGGGCAGGATCGCGTTCTTGTCCTCGATGAAATCGCC
>DJUV01000349.1 GCA_002440625.1 Rhodobacteraceae bacterium UBA6273
CGGCCCGATTTCAGGATCAGCGAGGGGTTGGTGGTTACACCGTCGACCATTCCGAGGTCGTTCAGTTCCTTAATGGCCGCCACATCGGCGGTGTCGACGAAGAATTTCATGGCTGCATTCCCTTCGCTTCGGGCGTGGTGGGCGGGGCCGCGTTGACCCCGTGGTCGGCCCTTCATACGCCCGGCGCGGCCCGACCGGAACCCGAAAATCGCGCCATCGGGCGGATACCGCCCCGCCCGATCGGATGCTCAGGCCGCCGGGGCCGCAGCTGCCTTGTCCAACACGCGGCGCACGACATCGGCAAAGGTCATCCGCCCGCGCCAGGTTTCGCCCGAGCGGGGCGCAAAGCCGATGCGGCCGGAGTTCAGCGATGCATAGATGTCGCAGATCCCTCTGGCATAATCCTCGCCCACGCCCGCCTCCAGAAAGCCCGCGAGGAGGTCATCTCGCGCAGCCGGAGCCAGCGTCACCTCGCGCCCCGTTTCCATCGTGATCGCGCGGGCAAGGTCGTTCGGGCAGAAGTCGCCGGGGCCAAGCACGTTAATCGTCCGGCGATTTGCTGGTGCGGGCCCCGCCAGCGCCTCAGCCACCGCCCCGCCCACATCTTCGGTCGAGACGGTCGGATAGCTCCGGTCGAAGGGCTGCATCCCCATCGGTAGGATGCCCGTCGCGGCGGCAAGGCCGATGAGCGCGGCCCAGTTCTCCATGAAGTCGCCCGAGCGGATGCGCGTGACCGGTAGCCCGGTGGCCTCGATCGTCTGTTCCAGATCATGCATCGACAGGATCGGCCCGGTGCCCTCCGCAAGGTCGGCCCCGCCCGACGACAGCGCCACCACATGGGCGGGGCGTACCGCCAGAAGCGCCTCGCAGATTGCCCGCACGGTCTTTTGCCCTTCGGCCCGCACGTCTGGCGCAGTCAGATACGGCGGGATCATCACGAAGACGGCGCTGCACCCTGCAAAGCCCCGTGCCAGTGATGCGGCATCCTGCGGGTTTGCGGCCACGACCTCGGCGGCCCCGGCAATGCGGACGCCGCTTGGCGTGCGGCTGAGGGCGCGGAACGCCAAGCCCCGCGCGGCGAGGGCGCGCGCCGCTGCGCCGCCCACTTGTCCGGTTGCTCCCATAAGCGCGATCATTTCATCCTCCAGTACCGAATGCACATACAGGGTAGGCCGCATATTCATATTGCGTAAGTACACACATTTTTTATACTGCTCTCCATGACCCGACCGGACAAAGCCAAGCGCCCCGAACCCTGGTGCCCTGTCGCCGCCACCGTCGATGTGATCGGCGGCAAGTGGAAGCCGACGATCCTGTTTTACGTGAAAGACAAGCCTCGCCGGTTCAATGAGTTGCGCAGACTGATGCCGGAGATTACCCAGCGGATGCTGACCTTGCAGTTGCGCGCGCTGGAAGCGGAGGGCATTGTCGTGCGCACCGTGCACCAGACCATCCCGCCCCATGTCGAATATCATCTTTCCGAGCATGGGATGACGCTTGCGCCGATTCTCGACGCGATGGTCGCGTGGGGTGAGGCCTATGGTCGCCGCATCGCCCCGGCCCAGGCCTGAGCGCGCATCCGATGGGCGACGGCAGGTCAGATTTCTTCGACGAAGGTGCGCTCGTCTCGGTGATGACGACCGAGCCCTTGGGGCGCGCGCTCGACTACAAGGCGCCGGAGGGCGGCTGCTTCGTCGGTGCCTTCGTCGAAGTGCCGCTGGGTCCGCGCCGGGTTTTGGGCGTGGTCTGGGGCGCGGGCGAGGGCGGTTATGACCTCGCCAAGGTGCGCCCCGTGACGCGGGTTCTTGATGCGGCACCGATGGGTGAGGCGATGCGGACCTTTCTGCAGCGCGCCGCCGATTACACGCTGACGCCGATGCCCGCCATGCTGCGTCTTGCCTCGCGTGCACCCGGCCTCGCCGATCCGCCGGGGCCGCGCAAGGTCTACCGCAAGGGTTGGGCCGAGCCTGACCGGATGACAGAGGCGCGTGAGCGGGTGATCGCGGTTCTCGACGAATACGGCGGCGCGGCCTTCACCCTTTCCGAGCTTGCCGCGCTCGCCGAAGTGACCACCAGCGTCATCAAGACCATGGTCAAGATCGGCGCCGTCTCCGAAGAAGAAGCGCCGCGTGACCTGCCTTATCCGCCCCTTGACCCCGGTCTTGAGGGCAAGCCGCTCGCGCCCGATCAGGCTGCGGCAGCAGAGCAGCTGCGTGCGGTCGTGGCGGGCGGGCGCTATGGCACGACGCTACTGAAGGGCGTCACCGGATCGGGCAAGACCGAGGTCTATCTTGAAGCGGTGGCGGAGTGTCTCCAGCAGGGTCGTCAGGCGCTGGTTCTCCTGCCCGAGATCGCGCTGACCTCGGAATTCCTGAACCGGGTCGAGGAGCGCTTTGGCGCGAAGCCCGGCGAATGGCATTCCGGCGTCACCCAGACCGAACGCCGCAGGCTCTGGCGCATGGCGGGCGAGGGACGCGTCGGCCTCGTGGTCGGGGCGCGGTCGGCGCTGTTTCTGCCGTTCCGCGACCTTGGCCTGATCGTCGTCGATGAGGAACACGATACCTCCTACAAGCAGGAGGACGGCGTTCTTTACAACGCCCGCGACATGGCGGTGCTGCGCGCCTCCATGACCGATGCGCAGGTCGTCCTCGCCTCTGCGACACCCTGCCTTGAAAGCTGGGTCAATGCGGCAAGCGGCAAATACGCCCGCATCGACCTGACCTCGCGCTTCGGGGTCGCCGAACTCCCTGAGATGCGGGCCATCGACATGCGGGCGGAACGGCTTGAGCAGAACCGCTGGATCAGCCCGACCCTTGCCGCTGCCGTCACCGACCGCATCGGGCGGGGCGAGCAGGCGCTACTCTTTCTCAACCGGCGCGGCTATGCGCCTGTCACCATCTGCCGCGCTTGCGGCCACCAGATCGGCTGCGACCACTGCGACGCGCGCATGGTCGAACACCGCTTCCTCAAGCGCCTCGTCTGCCACCAGTGTGGCGAGACCAAGCCGATGCCCGAGGCCTGCCCGCACTGCAAGGCGGAAGGCCGGCTCGCCCCGGTCGGGCCGGGGGTGGAGCGGTTGGCCGAGGAAGTCGCGGCGCGGTTCCCCGACGCGCGGCTGGCGATCCTGTCCTCGGACCTTTTCGGCTCGGCCCGCGCGCTGAAAGAGATGATCGGCAAGATTGCCGAAGGGGGCGCCGATATCATCATCGGCACCCAGATCGTCGCCAAGGGGCATAACTTCCCGCTTCTGACGCTCGTCGGCGTGATCGACGCCGATCTCGGGCTGCAAGGCTCGGACCTGCGCGCGGCGGAGCGGACGTTCCAACTGGTGCGGCAGGTTTCGGGTCGCGCCGGGCGCGGCGACAGGCCCGGCGTGGCGCTGATCCAGAGCTACCAGCCCGAGCATCCGGTGATCCGCGCGATCCTGTCGGGCGAGGAGGAGGCCTTCTGGCGTGCCGAAGCCGCAGAGCGCCAGGCGGCGGGAATGCCGCCCTTCGGGCGCCTTGCCGGCATCATCCTGTCCTCGCCCGATGTGCAGACCGTCTTCGACTTCGGCACCGACCTTGCCCGCCGGGATGGACCGCTGAGACGGATCGGCGCGCAGGTCTTCGGGCCGGCCCCGGCACCTGTGGCGCGGGTTCGCGGGCGGCACCGGGTGCGGCTCCTGGTCAAGGCGGAAAAGGCCGCGCCCCTACAGGCGGCGCTCGCCGATTGGGTCGGGCAGATGAAGATCCCGGCGAACCTGCGCCTTGCGATCGACATCGACCCGCAGAGTTTCTACTGATCCTGGCAGGTCTGAATGCACTCGCCAGCGCCGGCGATCCGGCGTAGGTCATGGCCATGACCCCGATCCGATCCATCGCGCGCCCATCGCCCGGCCTTCTGGCGCTGGCCCCCTGTCGCCGGCCGGGCCGGAGAGCGTAACCGATGTCGCCTCCGGGGTCGCCACAGGGCAAGTTCGTCACCGGCAGCCTGATGCGGCATGTGGTGACGATGGCGCTTTCGGGCGCGCTCGGTCTCTCCTTCACCTTCCTTGTCGATTTCCTTGCCCTCTGGTGGATTTCGCAGCTTCGGGTCGAGGCGATGATCGCCGCCGTCGGCATCGCCGGCACGATCCAGTTCGCCATCATGTCGGTCGCCATCGGCATGATGATCGGCGCGGTGGCGCTCGTCTCGCGCTCCATTGGCATGGGTCAGCCCGACCGGGCGCGGCGGATCGCGACGGTGGGGATGGTGCTTGCCACGGCGGTGCTGACGCTCTTGTCGGTTGTCGTCTGGATCTTCCGGCATGAGGTGCTGGCGGCCTCCGGCGCCTCGGGTGAGGTGCTTGAGATCGGCACCAGGTTCCTGACGATCACCCTGCCTTCCATGCCGCTTATCGCCCTTGGCATCACCTCCTCGGCGCTTTTGCGCGCGGTGGGCGATGCCTGGCGGTCGATGGCGGTGACGATGGTGGCGGGGGCTGTCGCCGTGGTGCTTGACCCGATCCTGATCGTCTGGCTGCGCTGGGATGTGACCGGCGCGGGCATCTCGATCATGTGTGCCCGCGTGGTAATGGCGGCAGTGGGCCTCTGGTACGTCATCGGCGTCCACAAGCTTCTGGCGCGGCCATGCTTGCCCGACATCCGCGAGTTTCTGCGCCCCTATCTCGCCATCGCGCTGCCTGCCATCGCCACGCAGATCTCGACCCCTTTCGGCAACTGGATACTGACCCGGGAAATAGCGCAGTTCGGCGAGGCGGCGATCGCCGGCTGGGGCGTGGTGATGCGGCTGACGATCCTCGCCTTCGGTGGCATCTTCGCGCTTTCGGGCGCCATCGGCGGCATCATCGGCCAGAATTTCGGCGCCCGCAGGCCTGACCGCGTGGCCGAAGCCTATTGGGCGGCGATGAAGTTCTGCGCGGTCTATACGCTTGTCGCCTGGGCGCTGATGGCGCTTGCGACCGAACCCGTCGCGCGGTCCTTCGGTCTGTCGGTCGAGGGAACCGCAGTCCTGCGCACCTTTACCCATTTCGCCGCCGGGTCCTTCCTCTTCACCGGCGCGCTTTTCGTGGCCAACGCGACCTTCAACAACCTTGGGCGCCCGGTCTGGTCGATGGCGGCCAACTGGTTCCGCGATGGCATCCTGATGTGGCCCTTCGCCCTTGCCGGGGCGGCTTGGGCCGCAGCGCCGGGCATCCTCTGGGCCAATGCTTTCGCCAATGTGATCGCCGGCGCCATAGCGGCGGGGCTGGCCTGGCGCTATATTCGCAAGCTGAACCGCGCCGCGCCCGAGGGGCATCCGGCCCGGACATAGGAGAAGCCGATGCTGAACGCGCTTTTTGGCAAGAAATCCGAACTGCCCACCGCCGCCGAGGCCCTGCCGGGCCGCGCCGATGCGATCCCGACCGCCGAGACCCATTTCCTGAGCGGCATCCCCCTGAAATCGCCGGTGCCCGAAGGCATGGAAGAGGCCGTTTTCGGCATGGGTTGCTTCTGGGGCGTGGAGCGGAAGTTCTGGCAGGTGCCGGGCGTCTGGCTGACGATGGTCGGCTACGGCGCGGGGCTGACGCTCAACCCGACCTACAAGGAAACCTGTACCGGCATGACCGGCCATAACGAGGTCGTCCGCGTCATCTATGACCCGGCCAAGGTCAGCTATGACGACCTCCTCAAGGTCTTCTGGGAAGGTCACAACCCGACCCAAGGCAACCGTCAGGGCAATGATGTCGGTACCCAGTACCGTTCGGGCATCTATACATTCGCCGCCGCGCAGGCCGAGGCGGCGGAGGCGAGCCGCAAGATCTATGGCGAAAGGCTGCGATCGGCCGGTTTGGGCGCGATCACCACCGAAATCCTGCCGGCGGGGCCGTTCTACTTTGCAGAGGACTACCACCAGCAATACCTGGCCAAGAACCCCTCGGGCTATTGCGGCATCGGCGGGACGGGCGTGAGCTGCCCCATCGGCCTCAAGGCCTGAGATCCCGCAAAGGCTCTGGTCTTGGGCGGTGCGAGGGGCTAAGTCCCGTTGCGCCGCCCAGAACCGGAGCATGCCCATGACGACTTTCAGCGCGATCACGACCCTGTCCGGGCGCGAGGCAGCCGACAACCTTGCCGAAGTGCTGGAGGATTTCGACCCGACCCCGGAAGGCGTCGGCGTCTTCGAGATCGAGGACGGATCGGGCCGCTGGGAGGTTGCCGCCTATTTCGAGGCGCCGCCGGACGGCATCGCGCTGGCGCTTCTCGCTACCGCTTTCGATGCTGCGCCCTTCGCGATCTCGGAAATCCCGGAAACCGACTGGGTCGCCCATGTGAAGCGCGAATTGCAGCCGGTCGAGGCCGGGCGCTTCTTTGTCTACGGCAGCCATGATGCGGATCGTGTCCCGGAGGGGCGCGTGGCGCTGTTGATCGAGGCGGCAATGGCCTTCGGCACCGGCCACCACAGCACGACCAAGGGCTGCCTTCTGGCGCTCGAACGGCTGGCGGCCGAGGGATTCCGCGCGAAAAACGCCGTCGACATCGGCTGCGGCACGGCGGTTCTGGCCATGGCCGCCGCCGCGATCTGGCCTGACCCCGTGCTTGCCTCCGACATCGACCCGGTCGCCGTCGAGGTCGCCGAAGCGAATGTGCAGGCGAACGGGCTTGAGGGCCGGGTGCGCTGCGTCGAGGCCGCAGGCTTCGATGCGTCTGCCTTGCGCGCGGCGGCGCCCTACGATCTGGTCTTCGCCAATATCCTGAAGGGCCCGCTGATTGCGCTCGTCCCCGACATGGCGCGCAGCATTGCGCCCGGCGGTGTGGCGATCCTGTCTGGTATTCTCAACACGCAGGCCGATGAGGTCGCCGGAGTTTACCGCGAAGCCGGTTTTGAGCTTCTGAACCGCGACGAAATCACCGATTGGACGATATTGGTTCTGCGTCGCGTGCAATAAAACCGAAGCGCTGGCCAAGAGCCCTATTCTTGCCGCAATGATGTCTCACCCTCGTCTCATCCGGGGGCACGAAAACACTTGCTGGACGGGAGATCGACATGGTCGATCGCAATTTGCAGAACTTCTATGGCCGTCTCGGCCGCATCGAGGACATCCACCGCGCGGGCGGCGGGTTCGAGGCTGACGGCACGCTCGGCATGTCCTTCTACAATTCACGACGCCGTCCGCAGCGGCGGCGCTTCGGCATTCTGGCGCCGCTGGCACTGGTCGCGATGACGGTTCTCGGCCTCAAGGCGGTGGTTCACGCCACCATCGGCGCAGAGCTTTACGACGCGCGCGTGGCCGAGCTGCGCGCCGGCGATGGTGTGCATCGGGCCGGGGCCTATGTCCTGCAGGCCGATCCGCTGACCGTCGTGATCGCGGACAAGATCGGCGCGTTCATCAACTGACTTCTGCGGTGGCAGGCTGTCGCGCCGAATAACCCCGCACCGAAAAATAGAAAGGCCGTGTCGGCGGATCGCCGGCACGGCCTTTGGCGCGAACGCGCGACCGGGCGCTTGGCAGCGCGCCCGAGAGGGTTCTCAGTTGGTCGCGATCACGTCGATGTCGGCACGGCTCAGCCCGATATCGTCCAGTTCGCGGTCGGTGAGACGCGACAGGGCATTGCGGGTGACACGTGCATCATTCCAGGCCGCAACGGCCGAGAAGAGGCTGCCGAAAACGCCGCTGGTGCGGGTGCTGACGGTGCGGTTGGTGCTGTAGACAGACATTTCAGTTTCCTCGGTTTCCAAAGCGCCCATTCATTCAGCGCCTTGCTTTCGGGATGTGAGATAGAGCCGCCCCGAGAGCGCTACAAGCCATGCGCCTGCAGGGCCGCCATGCAGCTATTGCATGGGTCATTCTCCCGTTAACGCATTGTTAAAAAACCGTTGCTGCAGGTGCGAAATATGTCGGTTTCTGCATGCGCGAAGGCGATTTCCGACATCTGACGCAGGGTCGCATCCAATGCCCGTATCAGAGCATTAACCTTTGCGATGTTCGCTTTTCGTGCTAGTCGTGGGAAAAAAGCAACAGATCGAGGGAGCAGATGCGCGTACTTGGGATTGATCCGGGCCTCCGGTGCCTCGGCTGGGGTGTCATCGAGGTATCCGGGTCGCGACTCAGCCATGTCGCGAACGGAGCGATCCGGACCGAAGGCAGCGTGCTTGCCGAGCGGTTGCTGATGCTTTTCACCGGGTTGAGCGAGGTGCTTGAGCGGTATGGCCCCGACGCGGCGGCGGTCGAACAGACCTTCGTGAACCGCGACGGCGCCGGGACGCTGAAGCTTGGTCAGGCGCGCGGCGTGGCTGTTCTGGTCGTTGCGCGGGCCGGGCTCGCGGTCGGCGAATATGCCCCGAACGCGGTCAAGAAAGCCGTGGTCGGCGTCGGCCATGCCGACAAGGTGCAGGTCGCGCATATGGTCCGCCACCAGCTTCCGGGCGTGGAATTGGCCGGGCCAGACGCCGCCGACGCGCTCGCCATCG
>DJUV01000093.1 GCA_002440625.1 Rhodobacteraceae bacterium UBA6273
TGGAATGGCAGAAGCTGCGCGAACGCAACGAGGCGCTGGATTGCCGGGTCTATGCCCGCGCCGCCGCCTGGATCGCGGGCGCGGATCGGTGGACCGACGAGAAATGGCGCGATCTCGAGGATCAACTCGGGGCGGCGCCGACGGAAATCGATAGCGCGGGGCGGGTCAACCGGCCGCAGGCAGCGCCCCAGGGGAAGCGGCAGTCGGACTGGCTTGGCCGACGCGGAGGATGGTTCTGACATGACCGACTGGACGGAAACCGAGCTCTCAGCCCTGCGCCGGGCCTATGCCAGCGGCACGACCCGGGTCAGCTATGACGGCAAATCGGTGGATTACGGCTCGGCCGAGGATCTGCTGGGCCGTATCCGCACCATCGAACGCGCCATCGCGGGAACGAGCCGGCCGCTGCCGATTGCAGGGTTGGCGGGCTTCAGCCGTGGGGATCGCTGATGCCCGCGAACTGGGTGGACCATGCCATCGCATCGGTCGCCCCGCGCATGGCGGCCCGGCGCGTGCTGGCGCGGCAGGCGTTCGAGACCCTGACGCGCGGCTATGACGGCGCTTCCAAAGGGCGGCGGACGGACGGCTGGCGCGCACCGGGATCCTCGGCCGACACCGAGATCGGCGTCGCCGGAACGCTGCTCCGTGACCGGATGCGCGACCTGGTCCGCAACAACCCGCATGCGGCCAAGGCCGTGGCGGTGCTTGTGAACAACATCGTCGGCAGCGGCATCATGCCCCGTGCCGCCAGCGGCGATGATAAACTGGACCGCAAGGTCGATGCCCTGTTCACCCGCTGGACGGCGGATTGCGATGCCGATGGCCAGCTGGATTTCTACGGTCTGCAGACGCTGATCTGCCGCGAAATGGTTGAGGCGGGCGAGGTGCTGGTGCGCCGACGTCTGCGGCGGGCCAGCGATGGTCTGGCCGTGCCGCTGCAATTGCAGGTTCTGGAGGCCGATTTCCTCGACGCCACCAAGTCCAGCAACGTCGGCGCAGGCCGAATCGTGCAGGGCATCGAGTTCGACCCGGTCGGCAAACGTCGGGCATACTGGCTGCACCCGGAACACCCCGGCGACGCGCATGGTGCCCTGCGCGGCAGGCTCGACAGCCGCCCTGTTCCCGCGACCGAGATCGCGCATGTCTATGAAAAACAGCGCACGCAGGCGCGTGGCGTGCCGTGGGGTGCGCCGGTGATCCGGTCCCTCCGCGACCTTGACGACTATGAGGTGGCCGAACTGGTCCGCAAGAAGACCGAAGCCTGCGTCACCGCCATCGTCTTTGGCGATGACGAGTCCCAGCAGGGCATCGCACCCACCGTGGTCGATGCCGATGGCAACCGAGTGGAGCAGTTCGAGCCGGGGCTGATTGCCTATGCCCGGGGCGGCAAGGACATTTGGTTCAACCAGCCCTCGGCCACCGGCGGCTATGGTGAATACAAGCGGGCCAGCCTGCACACCATTTCGGCTGGTTTCCGGGTGCCCTATGAATTGCTGACTGGCGATCTCAGCCAGGTCAATTATTCCTCGATCCGGGCTGGGCTCGTCGAGTTCCGCCGCCAGATCGACGCCGTGCAATGGCAGCTGTTCATCCCGATGTTCTGCGCACCCGTCTGGCGCTGGTTTACCGAAGCCGCATGGGCAGCGGGTCAGATCCCGTCGCCGGATGTGCCGGTTGAATGGTCGCCGCCGAAGTTCGAAGCCGTCGATCCGCAGAAAGACGCGATGGCCAACCTGCTGTCGATCCGGTCCGGCACCATGACGCTGGCCGAAGTCATCGCGAAGCAGGGCCGCAATCCCGATGCGGTGCTGGCGGAAATCGCCGCCACCAACGCCAAACTCGACGCCCTCGGTCTCGTTCTCGACAGCGACCCGCGCCGCGTCACGAAAACCGGCAGCGCGCAAACCAGTGACCCCGCCAGCGATCCGGCCGAACCCCCATCCTACGCAGAGGAGAAATAGGGCCATGCCCGACACGATCATGGCGGCACCGGTCGCCCTTCCTATGCAACTGCGGCGCGCGCCGATCCTGCCCGCGACCGTCAATTCCGAAACCCGCTCGGTCGATGTGGTCTTCACCACTGGCGCGGCCGTCCGGCGGCGGCGCTGGACCGGCTGGGACACATCCGTTCCCTTCGATGAGATCCTCGACGTCAGCGACAGGGCGGTGGATCTGACGCGCCTCAATGCCGGTGCACCGGCGCTCGACAGCCATTCCGTCTGGTCCTCGCATTCGCAGGTGGGTGTGGTCGAGCGTGCCTGGATCGAGGGCAAGGAAGGCAAGGCCACGATCCGCTTCCCGCGCGAAGGGCTGGATCAGGCGGCTGACCGTATGTTCGGCCTGATCAGCGACGGCATCATCCGCAACGTCTCGGTCGGCTATTCCATCGAGAGGGTGAAGGTGGTCGAGCCCGCCGCGAAGGGCGAGGTCGAGCAACGCATCGTCGAGCGCTGGACCCCGCTCGAGGTCAGCTTCGTGACCGTTCCCGCCGATCCCCGCGCGCAGGTGCGCGCTGCCGATCAGGCCAGCTTTCCCATTGAGATCATCGAAATCCGCATGCAAAAGGAGGCGTCCATGCCTGAGAACACGACCGTCATGGCTGGGGATGTCCCCGCCAGCAATGAGACTCGCCAACAATCCGTCGGGCCCGCGGCGCTTTCCGAACCGCCTGCCTCGCGCATGCCGGAACTGTCTGCCGCCCCCGACAACGAAGCCATCGCCACCCGGGCACGTGAAGGTGAACGCGACCGCGTCTCCACCATCTACGATCTGGCCGGGCGGCTGAACCTCGAGCGCGGCTTTGCCGAGGATCTGGTCAAGCGCGGTGTCACCGTCGATGAATCCCGCCGCCTTATCCTCGACCAAGTCGCTGCCAAATCCGACGAAACCCGCACCTTCCCGCATGTTTCGATCCCGCTCGGCGGCCGGGATGAACGCGTGACCCGCCGCGATGCTGTGGCCAATGCCCTGCTGCACCGCTACAGCCCGACGCTGTTCCAGCTGGACGATGCCGCCCGCCAGTACCGCGGCATGTCGCTCCTGGAACTCGCCCGCGAAAGCCTGACCAATGCCGGGGTCAACACGCGCGGCCTGTCGCGTGACGAGGTGGCGACGCGCTCGCTGCACTCGACTTCCGACTTCCCTGAAATCCTGTCGGCCGTCACCAACAAGACCCTGCGGCAGGCCTACGAGACCTATCCCCGCACCTTCATGCTGTTCTGCCGCCAGGTGCTGGCCACCGACTTCAAGGCGATGAACCGGGTGCAACTGGGCGAGGCACCGCAGTTGCTGGAGGTTGGCGAAAGCGGCGAGTTCAAGCGCGGCACGCTCGGCGAGAGCAAGGAAAGCTACAAGGTCAAGACCTATGGCCGGGTGGTCGCGATCACCCGCCAGACCCTGATCAACGACGATCTCGACGCTTTCACCCGGATCCCGGCGATGTACGGCAACTCCATCGCCCAGCTGGAAAGCGACGTGGTCTGGGGCATCATCACCGCCAACCGGGCGATGGCCGACGGCAACGCGCTGTTCCACACCACGCACAAGAACCTCGCCGGGACCGGCACGGCGCTGGCGGTCGATGCAGTGGGCGCGGCCCGTGCGGCGATGGCGCTGCAGACCGGCTTCGACAAGAAAACCGTGCTGAACATCCGCCCCGCCTTCCTGATCGTGCCTGCCGCGCTCGAACTCAAGGCCGAACAGCTGGTGGCGCAGAACCTGGTGCCCGCCGACAGCACCAAGGTGGTGCCGCAGTCGATCCGGACGCTCTCGCCCATCAGCGAGCCGCGCCTTGATGCAGCCAGCGCCACCGCTTGGTATCTGGCAGCTTCCCCCAACCAGATCGACACCATCGAATACGCCTATCTGGAGGGTCAGCAGGGTGCCTATATCGAGACCCGCAATGGCTTCGATGTCGACGGGGTCGAGATCAAGTGCCGCCTCGACTTCGGTGCCAAGGCCATCGACTGGCGCGGCCTGTACAAGAACCCCGGCGCATAACCTGCGCCTCATTTTGAACCCTGACACGCGGGCGGCCCAAGCGGGCCGCCCTTCGTCTTTCCACAAGGATCCCCATCATGAAAAACTACGTCCAGCCCGGCAAGACCATCACCCTGACCGCGCCCTATGCCGTTACTTCCGGCGATGGCCTGCTTGTGGGCTCCATTTTCGGCGTGGCCGCTGGTACCGCCGCCCTTGGCGAGGCGGTCGAGGCCGCCCTCGTCGGCGTCTACGATCTGAAGAAGGTCGCCTCGCAGGCATGGGCCCCTGGCGACAAGATCTACTGGGACAACACAGCGAAGAACACGACCAAGACCCTGACATCGAACACGCTGATCGGCGTTGCGACCGAGGCTGTGGCAGGCGGGGCCACCGACCTGATCGGCCGGGTGCGACTGAACGGCGCGTTCTGATGTCCGCCTTCGCCGCTGCCGTCGGCGCGCTTTTCGCCGATCCGAATATGGGGCGGGACGCGGTCTACATCGCCGATGGCGGCGCGCCGGTATTGGTGCGCGTCGTCGCGCGGCGTGCCGATGCCGTTACCGACTTCGGCGATGCCCGGCTCTGGTCCGAAACCACGCGTTTCGACCTACGCGTGGCCGAGGTGCCGAACCCGCGTCCCGGCGACCGACTCGAGATCGACAGCGAAGCTTTCCTCATTCAAGGCGAGCCCGTCCGTGACCGGGAACGGCTGGTGTGGACCGTCGATCTGAGGCCCGCGTGAAACTGAAACTCGCCATCGATCCCGACATCGTCGCGCTGATGGCGGCCGAGGTCGCGGCCGGGGAACGCGCCGTCACCGCCGCCATGCGCGAGGCTGGCACCAGCCTCAAATCGGCATGGCGCGGCCAGATCACCGGCGCGGGGCTGGGCACGCGCCTCGCCAACTCGATCCGCTCCGCCAGTTTCCCGAAGTCCGGCGAAAGCCTGAACGCGGCGGCGCTGGTTTGGTCCAATGCCCCGGTGATCATCGGCGCGCATGACACGGGGCCGCTTATGCGCTCGAAAAACGGGTTCTGGCTGGCGATCCCCACGCCTGCAGCAGGCAAGTCCACCCGAGGCGGCAGGATTACCCCCGGAGAATGGGAACGCCGCACCGGCCTACGACTGCGGTTCATCTATCGCCGCCGGGGACCGAGCCTGCTGGTGGCAGAGGGGCGGCTAAACACCAAGGGTCGGGCGGTCGCATCACGGTCAAAAACTGGCCGAGGCCTCGTCACCGCACCGATCTTTCTGCTGGTACCGCAGGTCAAGCTGCCGAAGCGGCTGGACCTCGCGCGGGACGCGGAGCGGGCGCGCGGCGCTGTGCCAGGGCTGATCGTGGCGAATTGGGTTGACCGCAAGTTGGCTTGATGTCCGCTACGCGGAACTTTCTGCTGTTTCGATGCGGCTGCGCAGAAGTGTTTCGCCATTGCAGCATAGCTGACGTGTTGGGCTAATACTCAAGGCAGTTGCCTGCAACTTAGCGAGTGCTATTACTGCCAAATGAGCAGCACGCCGCCTTTTTCTGTACGATCTTTTCTTCAAATCCAGGAGGCGCTCCTCGTGCACTTCAACACGCCGATGTCCAGCAAACATCCGACTGGTTTCCCGAATGATTTGATTGCTGCAAAAGGGCTTACAGGTCAGAAGCTCTCGTTTGCCACTATCCAGAAAAATGATCGTGGACCTTGGCAGGGTGGCAATCCGGCCGATGCTAACGCGGCTGGGAGCGTAGGCTTGGTTGTGGATGTCAAGGATATCGGTTCAGTCATTGCAGTCGATTGGGCTGACAGCGGATCCAACGACTTCGGCTCACTTGGACATCCGCCAAATACCAAGAATTGCACGGACAGCATTGCCGAACGCAAGAGTTCCAATGAATGGTGGGTACAGGACTATACGCCACTTGGTATTTTCGTGTTCCTGCCGGCGATGGTGTTCATTAAGCAAAATGGGCATCAGGGCGAAGTCCGGGTCGATCTTCCTGAAATACTCGCGGCCTATCCCGTCGACCGGATCTACAGCGTCTCAAATGGAAGCTTCGTCGAGTATGACCGCGCCACTGGCAACTGGCGCCCGACTACATACGACCAGATAGTCCCGGCGTGATGGCGATCATTCGCAATAGAGAGCTAGCCTCGAGCGTGAGAATAGCAGATGCCCACCCCCCGCGAAACCATCCTCGCCGCGCTGCACGCGCGGCTTTCGGCACTGCCCGCCACAGCCCTGCGCGGTGATGTGTTGCCTGAGCGCGTGCCCGCTGCTGGCCTGCTGATCCT
Source organism: Rhodobacteraceae bacterium UBA6273 (assembly GCA_002440625.1). Classification (GTDB taxonomy): domain Bacteria; phylum Pseudomonadota; class Alphaproteobacteria; order Rhodobacterales; family Rhodobacteraceae; genus Albidovulum. Next base: position 6,261 of record DJUV01000093.1, read on the forward strand.
ACGCGATGGCGAGCCGGGGGAGCCCGAGGTCACGCTGTCGCCGCTGCGCTACCACTACCAGCACCGGGCCGAGATCGAAGCTGTTGTGCAGGGTGCCGCCCGTGACGCCACCTTCGACACCCTTTGCACCAGCATCGGCGCGGCGCTTGCCGCTGATCGCACGCTGGGCGGGCTCTGCGACTGGGTCGAGGCGGAAGCGCCGCGCCCGGTCGATCTGGCCATGGAGGGTGCCGCCAGCCTGAAGGCGGCGGTGATCCCGGTCGTCCTGCATTATTCCACGGCCGATCCGCTGGCCTGACCCCAAATCACGATAGGAGAACACGATGGCACGAGCTCATGGGGCGCGGGCGCAGATGGCGCTTGCGTTCGAATCCGTCTACGGCACCGCGCCTGCCACGGGCTTTCGCACAGTGCCCTTCGCGAGCACCACGCTCGGCTCCGAACAGCCGCTGATCGCCTCGGAACTGCTGGGCCAGGGGCGCGATCCCTTGGCCCCGATCAAGGACGCGGTCACCGCCGATGGCGATGTGGTGGTGCCGATCGATGTCGAGAACCTTGGGTTGTGGCTGAAAGCGGCTTTCGGCGCGCCGGTCACCTCTGGCACCACGCCCAAGACCCATACGTTCCAGTCGGGCAACTGGACGCTGCCAAGCATGGCCATCGAGACGGCGATGCCCGAGGTGCCGCGCTACGCGATGTACAGCGGCTGTGTTTGCGATCAGTTGTCGTGGCAGATGGCGCGGTCAGGGTTGCTGACGGCGACAGCGCGGCTGATTGCGCAGGGCGAGAGCATCGCGGCGGCTACGGCCGCTGGCACGCCCACTTCGCTGGCGCTGCAGCGGTTCGGACATTTCAACGGCGCGATCACGCGCAACGGCACGCCGCTCGGCAACGTCATCTCGGCCGAGGTGACCTATTCCAACGGCCTCGACCGGATCGAGACCATCCGCTCGGACGGACGCATTGAGGGGGCCGATCCCGGCATGGCCGCCCTGACCGGCCGGGTGGAGGTGCGTTTCGCCGACACCGCGCTGATCACGCAGGCGATCGACGGCACGCCCTGCGAACTGGTCTTCGCCTGGAGCCTCGGGGCCGAGGCCAGCTTCACCTTCACGGCGCACGCTGTCTATCTGCCGCGTCCGCGCATCGAGATCCCGGGCCCGCAGGGCATCCAGGCCACCTTCGACTGGCAGGCCGCCAAGGCCGTCAGCCCCGCCCGCATGTGCACCGCCGTCCTCGTCAACACCGTTGTGAGTTACTGACCATGATCAGACTGAACCTGACTGCATCCCCTTCGTGGCTGACCCTCGCCACCGGCCTTCGCCTGAAGGTCGCGCCGCTGACCACCGCCTTAATGGTTTCGGCCCGCGCCGACCCCGCCATCGAAGCCCTTCCGGACACCGCCACCCAAGAGGAACTGGCGCTGGCCATGGCCAAAGCCTTGGCCCGCCGCACCGTGCTGGATTGGGAGGGGGTAGGCGACGACGCGGGCAATGCTGTCCCGGTTTCTCCCGAAGGCGTCGATGTCCTGCTGGAAATCTGGCCGGTCTTCGAGGCGTTCCAGACCCAATACGTCGCCAAGGGTCTGATCCTGGACGCGGAAAAAAACGTCTCCGCGCCCTTGCCGAATGGTCCTTCGGCGGGGGCGACCGCTACTGCGCGGCCTGCACGGGGCCGTGCCCAGACTGCCCCGCAAGACTGAACCGGCCAAAGACGGAAGATGGCTGGCAGGTCTGGGATCTGGTCGGCCGCCTCGGCGGGCAACTGCGCGTGATCCCCGGCGCGGTGCTTGGCTGGGACATGGGCGCTGCCCTCGCGATGGCCAAGGCGCTCGGGATCGACGCCCTCATCGCCGCCGAACTGCTGCCCGAGATCGAGGCGGTGATGGTGCGCAAGCTGAACGAACAGATCGGAGACGGCCATGGCTGAGAAACGGGTCAGTGTCCGGCTTGTCGCGGAAGGCGGCCGTCAGGTCCGGGCCGAGTTGGAGGGGATCGGCGAGGCGGGCACGCGCGGGTTTGGCCGCCTGTCCTCTGAGATGGAACTGGCCAATACCCGCCTCGGCAGCTTCGCCCGCAAAGCCGGGATTGCGCTGGCGGCGGTTACCGCAGCTGCTGCCGCTGCTGGCGTGGCAATGGTCCGCTCGGGGCTCGACGTGATCGGTGCGCAGGCGGACATGGCAGCGTCGCTCCGGACAACGGTCGAAAGCCTGCAGGTGCTGACATGGGCAGGAGAATTGGCCGGTGTTTCGATGGGCGAGATCGAACAGGCCACCAAGAAGTTGACCACGCGGTTGTCGGAAGCGGCGGCTGGGTCCGGATCGGCTGTTGGGGCTCTGCAGCGGCTGAACCTGACGGCCGCAGAGTTGCAAGCGCTGCCGCTCGACCAGCGCATCGTCGCCATCCAGGAGGCACTGAACCAGTTCGTGCCCGAGGCCGAACGCGCCGCCGTGGCGTCTGATCTCTTCGGTGATCGCGCCGCACTTGCGTTCCTGCGCATCGACTCCGCCACCCTGCGAGAAGCGGCACAGGATGTGCAGGACTTCGGGGTGGCGGTCAGCGCGGCCGACGCGGCGCAGATCGAACGCACCGGAGATGCCATCGCCAAGCTGAGTCTGATCTGGCTCGGTCTGACCAACCGACTGACCGCCGCCGTCGCCCCGGCGCTGGAAACCGTAGCGAATGCGCTGGCCGACATGGCGCGCGGCACGGGACCCATCGGCGGTGCAATCACTGCCGTCTTCGACAACCTCGCAAGGCTTGCCACCTATGCTGCGACCTTCGCCGCCTTCATGGCCGGTCGATGGGTGGCGGGGTTGGCCGTTGCCGCCCTGTCGGTGCGTGGCCTTGCCACGGCGCTGGTCTTCCTGCGCGGGGCGCTGATCCGCACCGGCATCGGCGCGCTGATCGTTGGCGCAGGCGAACTGGTCTATCAATTCTCGCAGCTTGTGGCCCGTGTCGGCGGCGTGGGCGAGGCCTTTCGGCTGCTGGGCGACCTGGCGTCCGAAGTCTGGTCGCGCATCGGTCTGTCGCTCGACGCTGCCTTTGCCAACATGGCCGCTGGCTGGGAGGGGTTGAAAGCGGCCGGGCTCTCGGCTCTCGAACGCACCATCGTGGGCGTCGTCAGCTTTGGCGACCGGACGGCGGCGATCTTCCAAGGGGCCTATGATGCGGCCGTCGCAATCTGGGGCAGTCTGCCCGGCGCCATCGGCGACTTTGCCTTCCAGGCCGCGAACGGGCTGATTTCGGGCGTCGAGGCGATGCTGAACGGCGTCGTCACGCGCATCAACAATTTCATCAACGGGTTGAACGCCGCGCTGGACCTGTTGCCCGACTGGGCGGTGGGTGAAGGTGGTGTGCGGATCGGCACGCTTGACCCCGTGGAACTGGCGCGGATCGGCAACCCGTTCGAGGGCGCAGCGACGGCTGCTGGCGCTGCCGCCGCCGATGCCTTCTCGGCGGCGCTGTCGCAGACTTACCTAGAGCCGCCCGACCTCGGGCTTGGCGCGATGGCCGATGATGCGCGTGGCCGGGCCGATGGCTATCGCGAAGCAGCAGGCATGCTGGCCGATGCTGCGGGTCGTCCGCTGGCCAGTTGGCAAGCGCTGCGCGATGCGGTGACCGGCACCGGATCGGATGCCGAAACGGCGTTGGCCGATGCCGCCAGTTCGGCGGATGCCCTGAACACCGAGCTGGACGACACCGCAGCCGCTGCCGGGAATGCGGGCGCTGCAGCGCGCGACGCCGGGGCTGAAGCTGCCGCAGGGGCTGACCAGGCTGCGACCGGCTGGGGCGCAGTCACTGCGGCACTTGCCGACTACACTACCAAGGCGCGCAACATCGGCGGTGATATTGGAAGCGCACTGGTCGGGGCCTTCACCTCGGCCGAGAACGCCGTGGGCGAGTTCGTCAAGACCGGCAAGCTGGATTTCCGCGATCTGGTCACGTCGATGATCGCCGATCTGGCCAAGCTGGCGGCGCGGCGGTTCATCCTCGGGCCGATCGCCAACGCACTGTCCGGTGCCCTCGGCGGGGCTGGCGGGATATTCGCTAACATCCTGCACGCCGGTGGCATGGTAGGATCGCCCGGCCCGGGTCGCATGGTCCCGGCGATGACCTTCGCCAATGCCCCACGCATGCATGCGGGCGGATGGGCCGGGATCAAGCCCGACGAGGTTCCGGCGATCCTGCAGAAGGGCGAGCGTGTCCTCTCGCGCCGCGAGGCCGCTGGATATGGCCAAGGCCCGTCCAGCGCGCCTACCGTCAATGTCACCATCATGGCCCGCGATGCCGAAAGCTTCCGGCAATCGCGCACGCAGGTGGCAAGCGACATCGCCCGCGCCGTGTCGCTGGGCCGGAGGAGCATGTGATGGCGTTTCACGAGGTCAGATTCCCCGACAACATCAGCCGCGGGGCGCGCGGGGGGCCGGAACGGCGCACGCAAGTGGTGGAACTGGCGTCTGGCGACGAAGAGCGCAACGCCAGCTGGGCGAACAGCCGACGCCGCTATGATGTTGCCTATGGCATCCGGCGCGCCGACGATCTGGCGGCGGTCGTCGCCTTCTTCGAAGCGCGCAACGGCCGCCTGCACGGGTTTCGCTACAAGGACTGGGCGGATTACAAATCCTGCCTGCCGTCGCAGTCAGTCGCGCCGACCGACCAGCCCATTGGCACCGGCAATGGCGCTGTCACCACCTTCGCGCTGCTGAAGCGCTACACTTCTGGGGCGCAAAGCTGGACCCGTGCCATCGCCAAGCCGGTGGCAGGGGCAGTCCGCATCGCGCTGAACGGCGTCGAGCAGATGACCGGCTGGAGCGCCGACACCACCACCGGCAGCGTCACCTTCACCACCGCACCCGGTGCGGGCGTCGCGATCACAGCGGGCTTCGAATTCGACGTCCCGGTCCGCTTCGACACCGACATGCTCGACGTCACCCTCGATCTCGAGCGGCTCGGTTCGATCACATCCATTCCGCTGCTGGAGATCCGGCGATGAACGAAGAAACTGGCTTCATCGCCGCCGTGCTGCGCGATCTGGCAACTTCCACCGCCGTCATCTTGGCGGCCTGGGGTGCGCTTGGCGGGGCGACCAATGCGCTGACCACCCGAATGCGGCTGCGCGATGCCCTGCGTCATATCCTGCTCGGCGGTCTGATCGCGGCCGGGATGGGCAGTCTGTCCATGGCGGTCATCACCGCATGGCTCGGCCTGCCATCGCAAGCGATCCCGGCCGGGGGTGCGGCAGGGTCGGCCGCCTATCTGGTCGGCGTCTTCGGCCCCGCCTTCATCGAGGTCGTGCTCGCCCGGCTGCGCAGCGGCAAGGGGGGCAAGCCCGATGCATGAACTTCTCCGCCTCGCGCGCTCCTTCCGCTGCAACGCCGCCGACCCGGCACGAGCCTTCAGCCATCGCCTCCGCATCGGCCTTCTGGTCGCCGCGCTGATCCTGATCCTGTCCTCCATTTTCGGGTGATCCCATGCACATGACCGACCGGGGCCTGATGGCCCTTGTCCGGCACGAAGGACTCGTGCCCGGACCCTATCTCGATGTGAAGAACATCTGGACCTTCGGCATCGGCCACACCGCAGCTGTCGGTCCCCCCGATCCGGCAGGGATGCCGCGCGGCATGCCCGTCGATCTCGACGCCGGGATCCGCGAGGCGATCCGGCTCTTCTGCAGTGACATCGTGGCCTATGAGGCCGAGGTGCTGCGCGCGGTGAAGGTGCCACTGGAACCGCACGAGTTCGATGCGCTAGTCAGTTTTCACTACAACACCGGCGGCATCGCGAAAGCGTCGCTGACCCGCCACCTGAACTCGGGCAAACGCGCCGCCGCCACGCAGGGTTTCATGGGCTGGCTCCGACCCGCCGCAATCCGTATGCGCCGCGAGGCCGAGCGCGATCTGTTCCGCGATGGCCGCTATCCGACCGGCACCATTCCGGTCTGGGCGGTCGACCGCAATGGCCGCGTCGATTTCTCGCGACCAGTCCGGCGACTGACCGAGGCCGAGGCGTTGGCATTCCTACGCCCGACGAGCCTGCCGGTGCCGTTGCCCGTGCCGCTGCCGGTACCGACCCAACCGTCTGCCGCCCCGTCGTGGTGGCAGCGGCTGATGGAATTTTTCACAGGAAAGGCAACATCATGAACTGGAACCTCGCACGCGGGCTGGTCTATCTGGCGTGTCTTGCCGCCTCCGGGCTTGCCATAGCCGGGCTGGCGGATTTTGATCTTGCGACCGGCAGCTTCGACCTGCGTCCGTTCAATCTCTATGCCCTGACCGGCACGGCCGGGGGCGTGGTCTCGTCCGCGCTGGCCTCTGTCGCCCTGTGGCGCGGATGGGGGCGGAAGTGAAGGCCCTCCCGCCCGCGCTGCAGGGCCATCTCGACGAGGGCACGACGACGCTCGCCTCGTGCTGGCGGATCGTGCGGGCCGATGGAGTGACGCTTGGCTTCACCGACCACGACCGAACCCTGACGTTCGACGGCACCGATTTCGAGCCGGAGAGCGGCTTTGCCGCCTCCGAGGTGCGTTCAGGTTCCGACCTGTCCGTCGATGCGCAGGATGCCCAAGGTGTGCTGTCTTCCGACCGGATCACCGAGACCGATATCCTCGACGGCCGCTGGGATAATGCGTCCGTCGAGGTCTGGCGGGTGAACTGGGCCGCGACCTCACAGCGCCTGCTGATGCGGCGCGGCGCCATCGGCCAAATCCGGCGCGGGCGGTTGGCGTTCGTCGCCGAGGTGCGCAGCCTTGCCCATGTGCTGGGCCAGACCGTCGGCCGGACGTTTCAGGCGACATGCGATGCGGCCCTTGGCGATGCGCGCTGCGGAGTCAATCTCGAGGCACCGATGTTCAAGGGAACCGGCGCGATCATCGACCTGCTGCGCGACCGCGCGTTTACCGCCTCTGGGCTTGGCGGGTTCACCACTGGCTGGTTCACCTTCGGCACCCTCGACTGGACGAGTGGAGCCAATGGCGGGCGGCGGGCCGAGGTGTTGTCGCACGACCTCGTCGACGGCATCGCCATCCTGACCCTGTTGGAAGCCCCTGTGCGCGCCATCGCCGGGACCGACACCTTCACGATCCGCGCCGGGTGCGACAAGCGCATCACGACCTGCGGCACGAGGTTCGCCAACGTCGCCAACTTCCGAGGCTTCCCCAACATCCCCGGCCAGGATGCGGTCCTGCGCTATGCCACCACCGATGGCGGGCACGAAGGGGCGGTGCTGTGACCGCTGCCGATCCCGACATGGTCATCACCGTCGCTCGGTCCTGGCTCGGCACGCCCTACCACGATCAGGCCAGCCTCAAGGGCGTCGGCTGCGATTGCCTTGGCCTTGCGCGCGGCGTCTGGCGCGAGGTGGTGGGCCTCGAACCCTTCCCGATCCCGCCCTACAGCCGGGACTGGGGCGAAAGTGGCCCGCGCGAGGTGCTGGCCGAAGGCGCGCGCCGCATGATGCCGGAAATCGCACCCGGCGAAGTTCCGCCTGGCGCGCTGATCCTGTTCCGCATGATGCCGCGTGCAATTGCCAAGCATGTCGGCATTCTGACCGGCCCTGACACCTTCCTGCACGCATACGAGCGGCTCGGCGTCATCGAGGAACCGCTCACGCCAATGTGGCGACGGCGCATCGCCTTCGCCTTCCTCTTTCCCCAACGCTGAGATATCCCCATGGCCACGCTTGTCCTCGGCGCTGTCGGCACTGCCATCGGTGGGGCCTTTGGCGGCGCGATCCTCGGCTTTTCCGGGGCGGCCATCGGCGGCTTCATCGGCTCGACCGTGGGCTCTGTGGTCGACAGCTGGATCGTGTCCTCGCTGGCCCCGGCGCAACGGATCGAAGGCGCACGGCTCGACACGTTGCGTATCACCTCGGCCACCGAAGGGGCGGTGATCCCGCGCCTCTATGGCCGGATGCGCATCGGCGGCAACATCATCTGGGCCACCGATTTCCGGGAGGAGACCAAAACCACGACCCAAGGTGGCGGCAAGGGTGGGGGCGGCGGCAAGGTCAAGACGACCGAATACCTCTACTATGCCAGCTTCGCCGTAGCACTTTGCGAGGGTCAGATCACCGGTATTGGCCGCGTCTGGGCGGACGGCAAGGCGATGGACATGACCGGCGTGACCTGGCGCTGGCATCCCGGCAACGAGGGGCAGACCGCCGATCCCTTCATCGCCGCCAAGATGGGGGCCGCCAATACCCCCGCCTATCGCGGCACGGCCTACGTCGTGTTCGAGGATTTGGCGCTGGCAACCTTCGGCAACCGCCTGCCGCAACTGTCGTTCGAGGTCTTCCGCCCGCTGGCCGATCCGGACACCGCCGAGGGGCTGTCCCGCGCCGTCACTCTGATCCCGGCCTCGGGCGAGTTCACCTATGCCACCGACGCCATTCGCAAGGGCAGCGGCGGTGCTACCGTGGCCGAGAACCTGAACGCGCTGCCTGACCAGCCCGACATCGTGGTGGCGTTGGACCGGCTGCAGGCCATGGCCCCGGCCGTCGAGAGCGTCAGCCTCGTGGTGGCCTGGTTCGGCAACGATCTGCGTGCCGGATCCTGCAAGGTGAAGCCCGGCGTCGAGGTCGCCTCCAAGGCCACCACGCCCGCCAACTGGTCGGTAAACGGCGTTAGCCGCGCCAGCGCCCATCTGGTCAGCCGTGATGCAGAAGACCGGCCGGTCTACGGCGGCACACCTGCGGATTTCGCAGTCGTGCAAGCGATCCAGGAGATGAAGGCACGTGGGCTGCGCGTAACCTTCTATCCCTTCCTGCTGATGGACGTGCCGCCCGGCAACACCCTGCCGAACCCCTACAGCGCCAACGCCGCCACTTCCGGACAGCCCGCCTTCCCCTGGCGGGGGCGGATCACCTGTTCCCCGGCAGCGGGCTTTGTCGGTTCGGTGGACAAGACCGGCACGGCCGCGACGCAAGTGTCGGCCCTGTTCGGGGCGGCATCGCCCGGCAATTTCAGCGTGTCGGGCGAGACCGTCAGCTTCACCGGTTCGCCCAGCGACTGGGGCCTGCGCCGCATGGTGCTGCACTACGCCCACCTTTGCGCGGCAGCAGGCGGGGTCGATGCCTTCCTGATCGGCACCGAGATGCCCGGCCTGACCACCATCCGGTCGGCGGCCGGCACCTATCCCGCTGTCACCGCCTTCAAGAGCCTCGCGGCCGATGTGAGCGCCATCCTCGGCGCGAGCACGAAGATCGGCTATGCCGCCGATTGGTCGGAATACTTCGGCCATCATCCGCAGGACGGCAGCGGCGACGTCTATTTCCACCTCGACCCGCTCTGGTCGGATGCCAACATCGACTTCGTCGGCATCGACAACTATCTGCCCTTGTCCGACTGGCGCGACGGCTTCGACCATGCCGATGCTCTCGAAGGCTGGCCCGCGATCTACGACCGCGCCTATCTGCAGGCGAACATCGCCGGTGGTGAAGGCTTCGACTGGTTCTATGCCAGCGCCGCTGACCGCTCTGCACAGATCCGCACGGTCATCACCGATGGCGCGGTGGGCAAGCCGTGGGTCTTTCGCCCCAAGGATATCCGCGCCTGGTGGCAGAGCCAGCATTTCAACCGCCCGGGCGGGGTGGAAAGCGGCTTGGCCACCGCATGGGTGCCGCAATCGAAACCCATCCGCTTCACTGAACTGGGCTGCCCGGCCATCGACCGGGGTACCAACCAGCCCAACGTCTTCTTCGATCCGAAGTCATCCGAGAGTTTCACGCCGCATTTCTCGCGAGGCTGGCGGGACGATGCGATCCAGCGGGCCTATCTGGAAGCGAGCTATTTGCACTGGGGCGACCCGGCCAACAACCCGATCTCCTCCGTCTACGGCGGCCGCATGGTGCACCTGCCGGAATGCGCCGCCTGGACCTGGG
>DJUV01000336.1 GCA_002440625.1 Rhodobacteraceae bacterium UBA6273
CCCGACTGGAACCAGACCCAGGTGTCGCGGTACTCCGCCTCGGGGAAGCGCCTGGCGATCTCCAGCTCCATCGCGTCGCGCCCCGCCATCGCCACGTCGATCTCCCGCGCGCCGACCTTCACCGCATCGCGGATGGCAAAGCCGCCCACATCGGCGACATTGGCGCCATGCTTGATAAGCGCGATCTCGGCCGCCGACTTATGCATCCGCTGCTTCATGGTCGCCGGCGCAATGTCGATCACCTTCGAGGGCGACAGGAACGCCTTCAGCTTGTCGGACTGCAACAGCGTCAGGTGATCCGCCTCATAGCCGATCACGCGCCCCGGCCCCGTCACCGACAGGATCGCCCGCCAGTAATTGTCGCGCTGCCAGTCGGTATAGGTGATGTTGTCGCCATGGCTCCGCCGCCAGGGCTGGCCGGCGTCGATGCCGGCTGAAATCGTCACACCTTCCGTCGCCGTCACAACCAGCGCATAGGGCCGCCCGAAGGAGCAATAGAGAAAGCCCGAGTAATAGGCGATGTTGTGCATCGAGGTGAGGACGACCGCCTCAACCCCCATCGCATCCATGATCGCGCGCAAGCCGCCAATCCGCTGGTCGTATTCCGACGCGGCGAAGGGGAGGACGCGGTCGCCCTGGTGGAATTTGTACTGTTGTGGACGTTCCATGTTCAGACCTCATCATGAGGGGTCTGAGAGCGTACCCGGACCCCGAAAGGTCCCGGCGTACAGGACTTCTGGCGGAATGCTCCGCAAGCAACGGGGTGGCCCCCTGCGGCGACGCCATCGCCACGGCTCGGGGGCGGTGTAGCGGGTGGATCTGGTGGATGCTGGCCGGAAAGCGACATGGCGGGTCGCTGGGGGAAGGCGCCGAGCCGTAGGATGCGTGATTTCACGCATCGAAGCCGGGCGCTTGGCATGGTGCGTGCGAGTACGCACGCTACGCTCGCTTGACGTTGGCCTGCATCACAATCATTCCTACGGAGAGCATTCAGAGGGTGCCAGTTTGCGAAAAGTAGTTCTGACCGCAGCGACAGTTGCCTTTATCGCCATAGTCTACAGTTTCGCCGACGGTGGTGATGGAGGTAGTACCACTGTAGAGTTTGGAGCAGGCAGTCAGAAGCCGGAGCAGCGCACAGATGATCCAATTTCTCGAAAGGATGACCGCGATTTGCTATTGGATATATTTTCTGACAACAGCAAATATATCATCGATAGCGACCACACCATAGACTACTATGATCTCGATGAAGCACATATAGGCACTCTCATACGAGACGCCGAACTTGGACGCCCGTCTTTGATTTGGTCTCAGACTTCGTCCACTATAAGTTGGAACAAGAACTGCGACATCAAAGTCAGTGTCAAAACCATTCTTCCGCGACTACCTTCTGGATCTCCATCCGACCAAGGAGGTCGCTCGCCTGCAAAGGCAATATTGCAGGCCATCGAAGCGTTTGAAAAGACTCGGCGGGATTTTTCCTTTCATTTTGCATATGAAATAAAAAGAGCAAAATGCCCTTCTGAGTATCAAGAAATATTAGGCTACTGGGTCGCGCAAGAATCGATATATGGAAAACGGGTCCATTTTGGGTTCAGAGGCCTGGACGGCTTCGTCAAATCCGCTAATTGACCAAAAACTCAATAGTTTAGCCAGTCCCCTCCCCTCCCCCCTCACCCAAACGCATTCATCAGCACGAACACCGCCGATTTCACCAGCGCATAGACCACCCCCGCCACGATGACCAACGACACACCCCCGATGACGACCCCGCTCAGCACCCAGACTCCGTCCCGTTCCAGCACCCCCAAGGCGATCAGGCAGATGGCGAAGGCCGGCAGCATGTTGCCCAAGGGGATCGGCAGCACCAGGACCGCCGCCAGCACAAGGCAGACCGCGCCCAGCACCCGCTCCGGCCCATAGCCGACAAAGACCGACCAGCGCGGCTTCAGAAGCCTTTCGGCCCGGCTGAGGAGGGCCGAGATACGGTCCACCAGTTGCCCGAAGCTGTAGCGCGACATGCTCCGCTCGCCGATGAAGCGCGGCAGCCACGGCACCCGGCCAAGCATCATCTGGAACGAGAGGTAGAGAAGCGGCAGCCCGAGGATGCCCGAAGTGCCGGGCGGCGTCGGCAGCACATTCGGCAGCGCGAAGAGAAGGATCAGCGCCGCCCGCCCGCGTCCGCCGAGAAGCTTCAGAAGATCGCCGACCGCGATATAGTCGCGGCTCTCGTCCCCGGCGATGGTCGTCAGGACCTCCGACAGCGGCTTCTTCCGCTCCTGCCGCGACTCGCCCTTGCGCCCGCCGTCCTCGTGCAGATGCGCGGCTTCATCCTCCGCCGCATCGGGCGTTTCAGTCTCGGCTCTGTGTTCGTCGGTCATGGCTCGGGCAATCTGAGGTCCCCCCGACCCTAGAGGGCCGAGGGGGGCGTGAGAAGGGGCATTCACCGCAGGTGCCAATTGCCGCACCGCCGCCCCAACTGTCGGGCAAAATGCCCGACGCCTGTCGGGACGGATGTCCGACGCTTGGCCGACGGATGTCCGACGGCCCCACTGGACCGGAGCCCGCCTTCCCCCTAGCCTCGCGCCATGCAGCGCTATCTCCTGAAACGGCTGGTCTCCCTCGCCACAAGCCTGCTGGTGGCGAGCCTTGTGATCTTCGCTGTGATCGAGATCGTGCCGGGCGATCCGGCCTCCTACATGCTCGGGTTGAATGCCGCGCCCGAGACGGTGACGGCGCTCAGGGATCAATTGGGCCTGAATGCCTCCGCGCCAGTGCGGTATCTTGGCTGGATCACCGGCCTGGCGCAGGGTGATTTCGGCCTCTCCTACACCTATAAAGTCCCGGTTTCCCAACTGGTTAGCCAGCGCCTCGCGGTGTCGCTGCCGCTGGCGCTCTATGCGCTCGCCCTGACCACGATCATCGCCTTTCCTGCCGGGATGATCGCCGCCGCCCGGCGCGGAAAGCTGGCTGACGGCGCGGTGATGGGTGTGACGCAGCTCGGCATCGCCCTGCCGAATTTCTGGTTCGCGATGCTTCTGGTTCTGGCCTTCGCGCTCCATTGGCAGGTCTTCCCGGCTGGCGGATTTCCCGGCTGGGATCAAGGGGTTGGCCCCGGCCTCAAGGCCCTGACCCTGCCTGCCTTCGCCCTCGCTTTGCCGCAGGCTGCCATCCTTGCCCGCGTCCTGCGCTCGGCTCTGATCGAGACGCTGGGCCAGGACTACATCCGCACCGCCCGCGCCAAGGGGTTGAGCGAGGGGCAGACGATTCTCCGCCATGCGCTGAGGAACGCCATGATCCCGGTCATGACCATCCTCGGGATGCAGTTTTCCTTCCTCATCGCCGGGGCGATCATCATCGAGAATGTCTTTTATCTTCCGGGACTTGGCCGCCTGATCTTCCAGGCAATCACCCAACGTGACCTGATCGTGGTGGAGAGCGTGGTAATGATCCTCGTCTTCGCGGTGATCCTCGTCACCTTCCTCGTCGACCTCGCCTATGTGGTGATCGACCCCAGACTGAGGACGAAGGGATGAGGCTGTCCTTCGCCCTTGGCCTTGCCCTGACGCTGACGGCGCTGACCGCCGCGCTGGTCTCGCTTTTCTGGACGCCCTATGACGTCGCGGCGCTCAGCATCGCCGACAAGCTCCAGCCCCCCTCGCCCGCCCACTGGCTCGGCACCGATCACTTCGGCCGCGACATCGGCTCCATGCTGATGGCCGGCGCCCGGACCTCGATCGCGGTGGCGCTGGTGGCGGTCGGGATCGGCATGGGGATCGGCGTGCCTCTTGGCCTGCTGGCCGCCGCCAATGGCGGGTTGGTCGACGAATTTGTCATGCGCGGCAATGACTTGATCTTCGCCTTCCCCTCGCTCGTCATCGCCATTCTCATCACCGCCGTCTTCGGGCCATCGGCGGTCAATGCGATCATCGCCATCGGCATCTTCAACATCCCGGTCTTTGCGAGGGTGACGCGCGGCGGGGCGCTCGGCCTCTGGCCGCTCGACTTCATCCGGGCGGCGGAGGTCATCGGCAAAGGCCCAGCGCGGATCTCGCTGGAGCATATCCTGCCCAACATCGCCAATCTTCTCATCGTGCAGGGCACCATCCAGTTTTCGCTCGGCATCCTCGCCGAAGCGGGGCTGAGCTATGTCGGCCTTGGCGCGCAGCCCCCGACGCCAAGCTGGGGCCGGATGCTGGCCGAGGCGCAGACGATGGTTGCGCTCGCGCCCCATGTGGCGATCGTTCCCGGCCTCGCCATCGTCGGGACGGTGCTTGGCCTCAACCTTCTCGGCGACGGCTTGCGCGACCGGCTCGACCCGCGCCTCAGGGGGCGGGCATGAGGCGGCTGGACCTTCACTCCCAGCTCGGGGACAGTGCTTCGGGTGGCTGGGTTGGAGGTAGGCGATGATGCGGCTTGAGGGCAAGGTGGCCATTGTCACCGGCGCGGGCTCCGGCTTCGGCACCGGCATTGCGCGGAAGTTCGCGGGCGAAGGCGCGCGGGTGATCGTCGCCGACATCAACCTAGAGGCGGCGGAAGCCGTCGCCGCCGAAATCGGCGGCTGCGCTGTGCGCGTCGATGTCGCCTCGGGGGACAGCGTGGCGGCGATGGCCGGGGCGGCTGGCCCGGTCGATATCCTCGTGAACAATGCCGGCATCACCCATCTGCCAGCCCTGATGGAAGAGGTCGGCGAGGCCGATTTCGACCGGGTTTTCGCCGTCAACTGCAAGTCGGTCTACCTGACGGCGCGGGCTTTCGTTCCGGCGATGAAGGCCCGGGGGCGGGGGGCGATCCTCAACGTCGCCTCGACAGCGGGCCTGTCGCCCCGGCCAAGACTCAACTGGTACAACGCCTCGAAGGGCTGGATGATCACCGCGACCAAGGCGATGGCGGTGGAACTGGCGCCCTTCGGTGTCCGCGTGAACGCGATCTGCCCGGTGGCGGGCGAGACGCCGCTGCTGAAGAGCTTCATGGGCGAGGATACGCCGGAGATGCGTGCGAAGTTCCTGGCGACGATTCCCCTTGGCCGGTTCTCCACGCCCGAGGACATGGCCAATGCCGCCTGCTTCCTCTGTTCGGACGAGGCGTCGATGGTGACGGGCGTGGCGCTTGAGGTGGATGGCGGGCGCTGTATCTGACGGCAAGGCCGGGGGCCTGCCCCCGGACCCCCGAGGTATTTCCGGCAAGATGAAATGAGGGGCAAATGCGACCGGGACCGCGAAATCTCATCACCGATGTGGCGAGCCTCAGGGTCGGCAATGCCGAGGATCATCGGGTGCGCACGGGTTCGACCGTTCTTGTGGGCGACCGGCCTTTCACCGCCGCCGTTCATGTCATGGGCGGCGCGCCGGGGACGCGGGAGACGGATTTGCTGGCCCCCGACAAGCTGGTGCAGGAGGTTGATGCGCTGGTGCTGTCCGGCGGCTCGGCCTTTGGCCTTGATGCGGCTTCGGGCGTGGCCGATGCCTTGCGCGGAATGGGGCGTGGCTTCGATGTCGGCGGGCAGAAGGTGCCGATCGTGCCGGGGGCGATCCTCTTTGATCTGCTGAACGGCGGCAACAAGGACTGGGGGGAGAACCCCTACAAGCGACTCGGGCGGGAGGCGCTGCTGGCAGCGGGGGAGGAGTTTGCGCTTGGGACGGCGGGGGCCGGTACCGGGGCGCTGGTGCACGATCTGAAGGGCGGGCTTGGCTCGGCGTCGGTTGTGCTGGAAAGCGGGATCACCGTCGGGGCGCTGGTCGCGGTCAATGCGCTGGGGAAGGTCACGGTCGGTGGCGGGCCGGAGTTCTGGGCCGCCCCTTTCGAGATGGGGGATGAGTTCGGCGGGCTGGGCATGGGAAGCGGGTTCGATCCCGGCGCGGAACCGGCCCTGATGAAGCGCCTGGGCGAGGCGACGACCATCGCCATCGTCGCCACTGATGCCGCCCTGACGCAGGCGCAGGCGCAAAGGATGGCGGTGGCGGCGCATGATGGCATGGCGCGGGCCATCCTGCCGTCGCACACGCCTTTCGACGGCGATCTGGTCTTTGCCGCCGCGACCGGGGCGCGCCAGATAGCCGATCCTGTGACGGATCCGTTCCTGATCGGTCATGCCGCGGCGACCTGCCTTGCCCGGGCCATCGCGCGCGGGGTTTTTGCGGCGACGACCCGGGCGGGCGACCTCATCCCGACCTGGGCCGCGCGACATGGCGGCTGAGGACCGGCTCTACGACGATGCGGCGCTGGCGCGGTTCTACGACCTCGACAATGGCTGGACGGCGGATCGCGACTTCTGCCTGACGCTTGCGAAAGGGTGCGGGTCGGTGCTCGACCTCGGTTGCGGTACCGGCGCGCTGGCCTTGCGCATCGCTGGCGAAACCGGCGCCTCGGTGGTGGCGGTCGACCCGGCGCGGGCGATGCTGGATCTGGCGCGGGCCAAGCCGGGGGCCGGGGCGGTGCGCTGGGTCGAGGCGGATGCGCGGCGGCTGCACCTCGGGGGGCGCTTTGAGCTCATCGTGATGACCGGCCATGCGTTTCAGGTCTTTCTGACGGATGCCGACCGCTCCGCCTG
Source organism: Rhodobacteraceae bacterium UBA6273 (assembly GCA_002440625.1). Lineage (GTDB taxonomy): Bacteria > Pseudomonadota > Alphaproteobacteria > Rhodobacterales > Rhodobacteraceae > Albidovulum. The sequence goes on from DJUV01000336.1 coordinate 6,551, forward strand.
TCTAGCCTGCATCGCGCGCCACCTTGCGCCTGACGGGCATTTCATCTTCGACATGCGCAACCCGGCGCGGCGGGAATGGGAGGAGTGGCACCCCGCCCTGTCGCGCCGTCGCTTCGACGATCCGGTCCTTGGCGCAGTCGATGCCTGGAACGACGTGTCATGGGACGAGGCGGCTGAGGTCGTGACCTATGAGACGGTCTATGAGGCCCCTGGCGGCCATGTGTTCCGCGCAGCCTCGCGGATCGGGTTTACGGATCGCACGCGGCTGGAGGCGCTGATCCGGGCGGCAGGGCTGAGGGTGGAGCGCTGGTATGGCGACTGGACCGGGGCGGAGTGTGGGAACGATAGCCCGGAGTTCATTCCCTATGGCCGGCTGGCCTGACCGATCAGTACCTGCATCAGCGGGCTTTCGACCGTCTCCATCCCCTCCATCACATCGAAATGGTGGCGCCCCGGCTCGACCGTGACCGGGCAGGCCCAGGCGTTGCCGAGACGGCGGGACTGATCGCGGTAGGCGGGCCTTTCCTCGCCACCGACCCAGATATGGATCTTCACCCCACTCCGGGGTGCCAGCAGGACCGGGCTTTCCGACCGGGCAACCACGTCGTCGATGCGCAGGACCGCATTCATCGAGGTTTCGCGGAGCGGCCTCAGATCGGCGAGCGGTGAGATTGGGACCACACGCGCGATCCGGGCCGCGAGGAAGGGGTCGAACGTCATATCCGCCGCGGCCATGCGCGCGGCAAGATGCCCGCCCGCCGAATGGCCGGTGATGACGACCGGCCCGGCGACCTCGGCCGCCGCGCGGGTGACGGCACTTGCCACCTGCCGCGTCATCTCGGGGATCATTGCGGCAGGCGCCAGCGTGTAGGCCGGCATCGCCACCGCCCAGCCCCTTGCCAACGCCCCGGCGGCGATGTGGGAGAAGTCGCGCGGGCTGAAGGCGAGCCATTCGCCGCCGTGGATGAAGACCAGAAGCCCGGCAGACTCCCCCTCCGGCAGGAAGAGGTCGAACCACTCCACCTTTCCCCCGCCATAGGGCAGGCCAAGCCGGGCGCGGGTGCCAAGACTGGTACGAAACGCCTCCGCTTCGGCCTCCCAGCGCGCTGGATAGTCGTTGCCGCCGGGAATATGCTTTGCATTCGCAAAGGCCGCGTCATATCTCATGGCCGATATCCTCTGCCAGGGCGCAAGGGCTGGACTTTTCCGGTCGCCCGGTGCATTTGATCAAATTCTGAAACAGGAGGGTTCCATGCTTGATTCCGTAACCGACTTGCGGTCGCTTCTGAAGGACCCGTCGCTTCTCGTTACCCGTGCCTATGTCGCAGGGCAATGGGTCGCCGCCGATGACGGATCGACGTTCGAGGTGACGAACCCCGCGCGCGGCGACGTGATCTGCGAACTGCCGAACCTGTCGCGCACGGAAACCGCCCGCGCCATCGAGGCGGCGGACAAGACGCGCAAGGAATGGGCCGCCCGCACCGGCAAGGAACGCGCCGCGGTCCTGCGCAAGTGGTACGACCTGATGGTCGCCAATGCCGATGACCTCGCCGCGATCCTGACCGCCGAGATGGGCAAGCCGCTGGCCGAGGCGAAGGGCGAGATCCTCTACGGCGCCTCCTTCGTCGAATGGTTCGGGGAAGAGGCCAAGCGCGTCTATGGCGAAACCATTCCCGGCCACCAGCGCGACAAGCGCCTGACCGTCATCAAGCAGCCGATCGGTGTTGCGGCCTCGATCACGCCGTGGAACTTCCCCAATGCCATGATCGCGCGGAAGGTGGCCCCGGCACTGGCCGTCGGTTGCGGCTTCGTCGCCCGGCCTGCGGCGGAAACCCCGCTTTCGGCGCTTGCCATGGCGGTGCTGGCCGAACGCGCTGGCGTGCCGGCGGGGCTTTTCTCCGTCATCACCTCCAAGCGGTCGTCGGAAATCGGCAAGGAGTTCTGCGAGAACCACGCCGTCAGGAAGCTGACCTTCACCGGCTCGACCGAGGTTGGCCGCATCCTTCTGAAGCAGGCCGCCGATCAGGTGATGAAATGCTCGATGGAGCTTGGCGGCAACGCACCCTTCATCGTCTTCGATGACGCCGACCTTGATGCCGCCGTCGAAGGCGCGATGATCTCCAAGTTCCGCAACAACGGCCAGACCTGCGTCTGCGCCAACCGGATCTACGTGCAGGCCGGTGTCTATGACGCCTTTGCCGAGAAGCTGGCGGTGGCGGTTGCGAAGTTGAAGGTCGGCGACGGGCTGAAGGACGGCATCACCACCGGCCCGCTCATCAACGAAGCGGCGGTCGAGAAGGTCGAGGAGCATATTGCCGATGTGCTGGCCGGCGGCGGCAAGGTCGTCACCGGCGGCAAGCGTTCGCCCCTTGGCGGCACCTTCTTCGAGCCGACGGTCGTGACCGGCGTTACTTCGGAGATGAAGGTCTCGACCGAAGAAACCTTCGGCCCCCTCGCCCCCCTCTTCCGCTTCGAGACCGAGGAAGAGGTGATCGAGAAGGCCAACGCGACGATCTTCGGCCTTGCCTCCTACTTCTACGCCCGCGACATCGGCCGCATCACCCGCGTCCAGGAAGCGCTGGAATACGGCATGGTCGGCGTCAACACCGGCCTGATCTCGACCGAGGTCGCGCCGTTCGGCGGCGTCAAGCAATCCGGCCTCGGCCGCGAGGGCAGCCACCACGGGATCGAGGACTATCTGGAGATGAAGTACATCTGCCTTTCGGTCTGAGACCAAGAGGGCAGAACAAGGAAAGGGGCTGCAAGGCCCCTTTTTCATTGGGTTTTTCCCGGCGTTATCGGATAGCAGCCCGAGGATTTTGCCTAGCACCCACCAACGGCCCATATCGGTGCCATCGTTTCACCGAAACCTGGGGAACTCAGATGATGAGCAAGATCACCAAGACCGCGACTGCCGCTGCCACGGCCCTGTCGCTCGCCCTCGCCCTGCCGGCTCCGGCCCATGCCTGGGGCGAAAAGGAACAGAACCTCGCCGCGCTGGCCGCTGCCGGGATCGTCGGCACGCTTCTCTGGCAGCAGTACCGGCGCCAGAACGGCGGCGTCCCCGTGGGCCGCGCGCCGGCGCAGAACTATCCGGTCTACACCGCGCCCACCTACCAGCAGCCGCGCTACCAGCAGCCGCGCTACCAGCAGCCGACCTATCCGCAGCCCGGCTACAGCGCGCCCATCAGCTCGAGCGTCTATTCGACGCCCGCCGCCCGCGCCTTCAACAGCTACTCGCTGAACGAACGCCGCGCCATCCAGTCGCGCCTTCAGCGGGCCGGCTAATACAACGGCAGCATCGACGGCTCCTTCGGGCCGATGACCTATCGCGCTGTCATGGCGATCTCGCGGGATTCGACCGGCGCCGACAAGCTGACCACGATGGGCGGAGCCTTCGAATTCTATGACACGATCCTGAACACCTGACCTGGCCCCCGTTCTCCGAAGCTGCCGCCATCCCAAGGCGGCGGCTTCGGCAACCGACCAGTGTCGCCGATGCCCGGATCGACTTTCGCAGGGCCTTCGGCAATCGCGCCGACCGCTGGCGCGCCCGCTATTGTGCCGCGCCGCGAAACGTCTAGGCTCGCCCTGAAATCCTGCCCCATAGAAGGGAGCGTTCTTGCTGAATGCCATTCCCGATCTCGACCCGTCGCTGATCCTCGACTCGCTGGATGATGAAATCGCAGTCGTTGACCATCAGGGCAGGATCATCGCCGTCAACGCCGCATGGCGCCACTTTGCCACCGAGAACGGTGCGAAGACTTTGGAAGGCTTCGTCGGCTGGAACTATTTCGATGTCTGCGCGGCTGCGGGGGACGATGCCGCGGCCATTGCGACGGCGCTCCGCCACGCGATCGACCACGGCACGGCGGCACGGTTCGAATACCCCTGCCCCGCGTCTGGCGGCCAGGAACGCTGGTTCGAGGTGACGATCAAGCCTCTGCACCTGCACGGCGGGCGATGCGCGATCCTCAGGCACAGCAACGTGACCGCGCGCCGTGTTGCCATCGACCAGGCCGACAATGCGCATGTGCATACCGGGCTCCTTTCGGCTTTGGTCGCAGCCTCGTTTGACGCCATCATCAGCTACGATCTCGACGGTCGCATCATGTCCTGGAACAACGCGGCCGAACGTCTTTATGGCCATACCGCCGCGCAGGCCATCGGCCAGTCGATGGAGATCCTCTATCCGCCCGGCTTCACCAAGCGCATCGGCGAATACCGCGACGAGATCATCGCCGGGGCGCTGCGAAGCTTCGAAGCCACGAGGATGAGCCGCTGGGGCCGTGCGCGTCTGGTCTGGATCACCGCAGCCCCGATCCGCAACGCCGCAGGCACCGTCATCGCGGTGTCGAACATCCACCGCGACATCACCGAGCAGCGGCGCCACGAGGAATCGCGGCAGATCGTGGCGCAGGAGGTCATCCACCGCGCCAAGAACATGCTGACGGTCATCAGCGCGATCCACCGCCGCACTGCCGCCAATGCATCCTCAATGCAGGAATTCAACGAGAAGTTCGGCGAGCGCATTGCCTCGCTGTCGCGTTCCACCGATTTCCTCACCAGCGAGGATTGGCAGACGGTTTCCCTCGATGCGCTGATCCGGTCGCAGCTTTCCCTCTTCACCCGCGACGAGGCGGAGGTCGGCATTTCCGGCCCCGCCGTCGACCTTCGCCCGCAGGCGGTCAAGACGCTCGGCATGGCGCTGCATGAGCTTGGCACCAACGCCACCAAATACGGGGCGCTCGGCGATGGCGGCGGCGCCGTCAGCATCCGCTGGCAGGTTGCCCCGGGCCAGCCGGGCGAGGATGACACGCTGGTCATCGAATGGGTCGAGACCGGGCAGAGTTTCGCCGCCGCGCCCGAGCACAAGGGCTTTGGCAGCACGGTCCTGACCCGGCTGGCAGTAACGCTCCTCGACGCCAGGGTCGATTATGACTTCGGCGAAGCCGGGCTCATCTGGCGGATCGAGATTCCTGCCGCGCATTTCAGCCGCCGCGACGAAAATGTTCCGACCGGCGCCAAGGATTGACCGCGCCCGCGCGTCCAAGCATTCGTGATGCGTATGGAAACTGCTGACGAAACATTGGCCGAGGCTGCGCGGGACGGGGACCGCGCGGCTTTCGCGGCGCTCGTCACCCGGCATTACGACCGGATTCACGGGCTCGCCTTTCGCCTGACCGGACAGAAGGCCGAAGCCGAAGACCTTGCCCAGGACATCAGCTTCGCGCTGCCCGCGAAACTCTCAAGCTACCGGCGGGAGGCGCGCTTCACCACCTGGCTCTACCGGGTGACGGTGAATGCCGCCCACGACCGCCGCCGCCGCGCGGCAAGCCATGCGCGGGCGGCGGACGGCTGGGGCACATGGGAACTGAACCGGCAGGCCGGCATCGCCGAAGATGCCGCCGCCCTCGACTGGCTGACGGAGACCATGCGCCGGCTGCCGCCGGAACTGAGGGACACGGTTGCGCTGACGCTCGGCGAGGAACTGTCGCAGAAGGAGGCGGCCGAGGTTCTCGGCATCTCCGAAGGCACGGTGGCCTGGCGCATGAGCGAGGTGAAAAAGCGCCTGCGCGCCCTGGCGCGGGCGGAGGACATGCCATGACCGACGAGTTCGACAAGCTGCGCGCTAGCCTTAAGGCGGCGGCCCCCGCCCCGGATGCGGAGGCAAAGGCGCGGGCACTCCGGCTGGCGCTAGAAAACTTCGACCGCCACCAAGAAACCGCGTCCCACCCGCGTCCCATGTCAGACCGCCCCGGATGGGCGGGGTTTCTGACAGGAGTCCGCAACATGATTTCCCGACTGACCTCGCGGCAGGCGCTCGCCGCCACCGCCTCCGTCGCAGCCCTTGGCGTGGCCATCGCCATCTACCCGCAACTGCAACCCACGGGTATCGCGCCGAAACCGGCGAATTCACCCGTCTTTGAAGCGACCGCGCCCACCGGGGATGCACCTGTCGGGGCCGAGACGAAGGCCGCTGCTCCCACGCCCACGACCGAGGGCCTGTCCCCCAGACTCAAGGAGGCCCCCGTCGAGGCCGACGCAGCACGCATCGACGCAGCGCCGCCACCCGCGAGCCCCGCCGATGTCGCCCAAGGCGCCGCCGCCCCGATGGCCGAGGAGATGGCAGCGCAATCCCTTGCCCCGTCCACGTCGCGCCGCGAGGCCTTCGCCGCCGCGGAACCCGTCGCCTCCGGCTATGCCGACGCCCTTGCGCCCGCCCCGCAGCCGGATACCGAAGCCTATGCCAATGCCAATCCCAACCCCTTGAAGATCGTGGCCGAGGAACCGGTCTCCACCTTCTCGATCGACACCGACACGGCGTCCTGGTCGGTCATCCGCTCCTCCCTCGCGAACGGCCAGTTGCCGCGGAAGGAAGCCGTCCGGACCGAAGAGATGGTGAACTACTTCCCCTATGCCTATCCCGCGCCCGACGCGGGCGAAGCACCGTTCCGCGCCGCCGTCAGCCTCTTTCAGACACCGTGGAACAAGGACACCCGGCTTCTCCGCATCGGCATCCAGGGCGCGCTGCCGGCAACCGAAGCCCGCCCGCCCCTGAACCTCGTCTTCCTCATCGACACCTCAGGCTCTATGGAAGACCCGAACAAACTGCCGCTCCTGAAGCAGTCCTTCCGGCTGATGCTCGGCGAACTCAAACCCGAAGACCGCGTGGCCATCGTCACCTATGCCGGCTCCGCCGGCCTCGTCCTGGAACCCACCGCGGCCTCGGACCAGACGACGATCCTCGCCGCCCTTGACCGGCTCTCGGCGGGCGGCTCCACCGCCGGGCAGGAAGGTCTGGCGCAGGCCTATGCCGAGGCGGAGAAGATGGGCGGCGAAGGTCATGTCAGCCGCATCCTTCTGGCCACCGACGGTGATTTCAACGTCGGCATCGCCGACCCGGCGGAGTTGACCGACTACATCGCGAAAAAGCGCGAGACCGGCATCTACCTTTCCGTCCTCGGCTTCGGGCGCGGCAATCTCGATGATACGACGATGCAGGCGCTGGCCCAGAACGGCAACGGGACCGCCGCCTATATCGACACGCTCTCAGAGGCGCAAAAGGTTCTCGTCGACCAGCTTTCCGGCGCACTGTTCCCGATTGCCGACGACGTGAAGATCCAGATCGAGTTCAACCCCGCTGCCGTCGCCGAATACCGGCTGATCGGCTACGAGACCCGCGCCCTTGCCCGCGAGGATTTCAACAATGACAAGGTCGACGCGGGCGAGATCGGTGCAGGCCATCAGGTCACGGCACTCTACGAGATTACGCCCACCGGCTCGCCCGCGCGCCTCTCCGATCCCCTTCGCTACGGCCCATCTACCTCCACGGGCGAGGCGAGCGAACTCGGCTACCTCAAGCTCCGCTACAAGGCGCCGGGGGTGGAGACCTCGACCCTCATCGAAACCCCGATCCCCGCTGCGCCCGCTGAGGCCGACACCGATGCCAGCTTCGCCGCTGCCATTGCCGGGATGGGCCAGCTTCTCAGCGAACCGAAATACCTCGGCACCTGGGGCTGGGACGAGGCCATAGCACTCGCAAACGGCGCAAAGGGCACGGACAATTTCGGCTATCGCGCCGAAGCGGTGCAATTGATGCGGCTCGCGGAAAGTCTCTCCCGCTAGGCTTCTTCGTTGCGGCAAATACCCCCCGCCGGAGGCAGCCCGAGCCGCCCCGCGAAGGCGGGGCGGCGAGACAGGGGAATGCGCCCGGAACGGGCGCTCAATATGAAAAGGGCGCGCCAGCGAGGCGCGCCCTTCCTGTCCGTCTCTGGCCTTGGATCAGGCGACGAGCGTTTCCAGCGCCTTCGCCTCCACCGTCTCGCCGGTGGCAATCTCGATGCGGCGCGGCTTCAGCGCTTCGGGAACTTCGCGCACGAGGTCGATGTGCAGCATGCCATGCGAATGGGTGGCCGCGGCGACCTTCACGTGGTCGGCAAGCGCGAAGCGACGCTCGAAGGCGCGGGTGGCGATGCCGCGGTGCAGATAGGTCTTCGCGGTCTCGTCCTCGCTCTTGCGGGCGGCAATGATAAGCGCGCCGTCCTTCACATCGACCGACAGCTCATCGCCCGCAAAGCCGGCGACGGCGACCGAGATGCGGTAGGCGTTCTCGTCGGTCTTTTCGATGTTGTAGGGCGGATAGGTGGGGTGGGCCACATCGGCCGAAAGCACCCGGTCCATCAGGTCGGCGACACGGTCAAAACCGACGGTCGCGCGGTAAAGCGGTGAAAAGTCATAGGTTCGCATGGATCATCCTCCAGTGAGCGATGTTTGGGGTGCCCTCCCGAATGGGGACGGGCGGTTGCATCTGCCGGGGTCCGTCATGGCCCCCCGGGCAGGATTGCAGATGTGTGTCGCGCCCGCCCGCGTCAAGGGGCCAGCGCGGGGGTCAAGGGGAGATGAACTTCGCACCGCCGCCCGCGCGCATCCGCGTGGCCGGGTCCGGGGCTTTCATCTGGCCGGGCACTGCGCCCTCGCCGCGCCTCAGCGCCGCCTTCAGCTCGGCGACCGCCTGCGGCAGTTCCATGCCGAAGGCCAGGGTCTCGCCGCCGACCTTGCCACCCATCGACACCAGCGACACGATGGCGGCGCGGTTGCCCTTGCGGTGAAAGACCGGCGCGCCCGAAGACCCGAAGGTGACGTCGCAATCGAAGGCGATCAACCCGCGCGCATGGCCCTTCACCCGGCAGGCATCATCCCATGAGAGGGCATCGTCCCGTCCCCGCCCAAAGGAGACGACAGAAAGATCGCGCGCATCCGGCGCAAGTCCGGCCACCGCGAAGGGCGCCGCCGTCGTCAAGGGAACCGGCGTCGCCAGCTCGATCAGCCCAAGGTCATGGCGGATCGCCACTTCCATATCGCCTGCGGCCGGATCATAGCCGGGATGCACCACCATCCGCGCCACCGCCGATTCCGCCAGCGCCACCCCGTCGCTGAGGCCGGCGCGGAATCGCATGGCGTCGGGGCGGATATAGGCGTCGCCGCCGCCATAGAGGCAATGCGCCGCCGTCAGCACCAGATCGGGCGCAATGAGGACGCCGGTGCAATAGCCATTCTCGCCCATCTCGACCCTGCCGACCGCCTCCCAGCCCAAGATGTCCTGGCGCAAGGTCAGGCGCTTCAACGGCGCCTCGGCCAGTGCCGGAACCGCCGCGACCAGAAGCCCGAGGATGGCGAAGATCCCGCGCATGGCCCCTCAGGGCCGCACGAACTTGGCCGACCCCACGGCCGATTGCCCGAAGACATGGCTGCCGCCGGCGGGCGCCACCTTCTGGAAGGCGCCCGTATTCGCCGCATAGGCCGCGCGCAACTCTTCCAGCGGCCGCTCCATCTCGCTGCCGAGCGCGACCTTCTTGCCGCCCATCTCCGCCTTGGCGGAGACGACCGAGACGATCTTCGGCTCACCGTCGATCATCTCGAAGACCGGCGCGCCGGACGAGCCGAAGTCGACGTCGCAGGACAGGATCGTCATGCCCGGCTCGTTGCCGAGGACTCGGCAGAGGTCCTGGATAGACGGCGCGTCCGAACGGTCGAGCGCGTAGGAGACGATGCCGACCGCATCACCCGCAATGGGGTCGGGGCCCACGTTGAAGGGGCGGATCGAGGGCAGCCGGATCGGCTGGTCCAGTTCGAGGAAGGCAATGTCATAGGGCACTCGGTCGATCCGGTCGCGGCCCTCGTAAACATAGTCGGGATGCGCCATCGCCCGCCGCACGCCACGATAGGCGGCGGCGCGGCCATTGCGCCAACCGGCAAGGAACCTGAACTCGGAAGGCTCTATCGCCTGGCGGGTCTTCTGGTCGAAGATGCAATGCGCCGCCGTCAGCACGATGTCTGGCGCGATCAGTGCCCCGGTGCAGAAGCCCCGGTCGCCGATGTCGATGCGGCCCACCGCCTCCCAGCCCCGGGTTTCGTCGGCGGTGGCGAGCGACCGTAAGGGCGCCTCGTCCTGCGCCATTGCGAAAACTGGCAGGAGCGCTGCCAGAACTGCCAGTATTGCTGCCCGCATTATCCCTTCCCCTGCCTTGAGCGCCTTCTAACGTGGCGATGGGGCAAGAATAAGGCCCCATCGCCGACAGGATCGCGTCAGGAGCCGGAACCGGAAGCGGCCCAGCTTTTGCCGCCGTCGCGGCTTTCCAGAAGGCTGTTCAGATGGGTCGCAATGACAAGATGTGCGGCATCGTCCGGGTCGATGGCGAGGTAAAGCGGAACCGCCTCGCCGAACCCGTCGCCAAGGGCCGCGAACTCGGCCCCCGCCGCAGGCGCCCGAAACAGCCCCTTGCCCGGCACGAAGGCGTAGACAGCACCATCCGGCGCCGCTTCAACCAGCGACACGACCTCTCCCTGAAAGGCCAGCGGCTGCCAGTTGCCGCCGGCATCCTCGCTGATGTAAAGGCCGCTTCCGGTTGCAGCATAAAGCCGGTCCGCCGATCCGCCCCCGGCCGAAAGCGCGATGACGCCCTCGGGCGGCGCGCCGGCAAGGCCCCATGTCTTGCCGCCGTCGCGGCTGATCTGAAGCCCGCCGAAAAGCCCGTAGATCGTCGCCGGATCGGCGGGGCTTGCGTCCATCGCGTGGAAATCGACCGGCCCGTCAACGCCTTGCGAAATCTGCGTCCAGGTTTGTCCGCCGTCCCGCGAAGCAAGGAACCCCGAATTGCCGCCCTCCGCCGGATGGCCGCTCGCATAGTAGCTCATGGGGACGGCGGGGTCTGGCGAAAACCCCATGAAATCCTGCATCGGCGAGATCTGACTTGCCTCGCCCGCAAGGTCTACGGTGAAGAGGCCGTGATGCGTGGCGAGAAGAAGGTTGCCCGACCCGTCGCGGGCGAAGGCAAGGCCGTGATAGTGGGTTGCGCCGGCCAGTTCTGACAGCGGCATGGCGCCGGCGGCGCCGGCAAAGAAGAGGCAGAAGGCGCCGGAGAGGCGCGAGAGTGAGGACATGATCCCAAAATCCCTTGTCGTGGCATGAATGGCGGCAGGCGCCGCCGCTCTCAGGCAAAGGCACAGGTCAGGCGGGGCGCGTCGGCAACCTGTCCTCGTGCTGCGGACGAAGCACTGACACAGGTGAGGTCGCAATTGCAGTACCAATGCCCGGCAACGGGCGGGCCGGCGCGGAAGCGACAGGCAGGACGGCACGATCGGCACCGCAGCGCAAAGGCGCATCCGACCGCACCGGGCAGGCCGCGCAGTCACGCGCCATCGCCATCGTCCCCGCCGGTGCCGCCACCATCGGACCGGGCAGCAGCGTCAAGGCGAGGCATAGCGAAAGCGCCAGCAGGATCGTCAGGCGATGAATCGTCCCAAGCATGGCCCGCTTATCGCGCCCTTCGCGCGCCGGGGCAATCACCTGCGGCCAAGTGCCGCCGGCCTTGGCCCGCCAGTCGCCCAGTCGATCAGTTCGACCGTATGGACCACCGGAATCACCGTGCCGGAGCCGATCTGCATCATGCAGCCGATGTTCCCCGCTGCAATCACATCCGGCGCCCGCGCCTCAAGCGTCGCCACCTTGCGCCGCTTCAACTCGCCCGAAATCTCCGGCTGGAGAAGGTTGTAGGTCCCGGCCGAGCCGCAGCAGAGATGGCTGTCGGCCGGCTCCACCACTTCGAACCCCGCGCCCTTCAGAAGCGCCTTCGGCGCCGCCGTGACCTTCTGCCCGTGCTGGAGCGAACAGGCCGCATGATAGGCGATGCGCAGGGGCTCGGGTGCCCGCGCTTCGGGCTTCAGCCGGGCCAGAAGCTCGGTCACGTCGCAGGCAAGGGCGGCAATCTCCGCCGCCTCGGCGGCCAGGGGCGTCATGCGGAACATGTGCCCATAGTCCTTGACCGTGGTGCCACAACCGCTGGTGTTGATGACAATCGCATCAAGCCCGCCCGCCTGCTTCTCCGCCATCCAGGCGCGGATGTTGGCCTCCGCCGATCCATGCGCCTCGGCCTCGCGCCCCATGTGATGGGTCAGCGCCCCGCAGCACCCCGCGCCCTTCGCCACCACCACCTCGCAGCCAAGCCGCCTCAGAAGCCGGATCGTCGCATCGTTGATGTCGGTGTTGAGCGCCTTCTGCGCGCAGCCGGTCATCAGCGCTACCCGCAGCTTCCGGGCGCCCGTGGCGGGAAAGACCTGCGGGTCGTCGTTACGGTTGACGGGAGGGATATACTTCGGCGCCATCGCCACCATGGCCCTGAGCCGCGCGTCGGGCAGGAACCGGGCGACAGGCCGGGCGAGCTTTGCGCCCGCCAGCGCCAGCCGGAACCGCATCGGATGCGGGATCACCTGCGCCAGCACCCAGCGCAAGGCCCGGTCGCGCCAGGGCCTCCGGTAGGTCTTCTCGATATGGGCGCGGGCGTGATCGACCAGATGCATGTAATGCACGCCCGAAGGGCAGGTCGTCATGCAGGCAAGGCATGAGAGGCAGCGGTCGATATGCTTGA
>DJUV01000335.1 GCA_002440625.1 Rhodobacteraceae bacterium UBA6273
GATCGCCATCGGCCTGTCGCTCGGCTTTCGTGCCGGGATCTGGAACATCGGGGCCGAAGGCCAGTACATCATGGGCGCCATCGTCGGCGCGGGTGTCGGCCTTGCGGTCTATCCGACGGAATCCCGGCTTATCTATCCGGTGATGGTGATCGCCGGGGCGCTTGGCGGCTGGGCCTGGGCGATGATCCCGGCGATCCTGAAGACGAAGTTCAACACAAACGAAATCCTCGTCTCGCTGATGCTGGTCTATGTGGCGCAGACGATCCTTGCCAAGGCCTCGACCGGATTTCTGCGCAACCCCGAAGGCGCGGGCTTTCCGGGGAGCCGCAACTTTTCCAGCTACAAGGCCGCGTCCAACCCGGAGTTCTTTGCCGGATCGGGCCTGCACTGGGGCGGCATCGCGGCGCTGATTGCAGCGGGGCTGGCTTACGTCCTTCTGCAGCGCCACATCGTCGGCTTCCAGATCAAGCTGACCGGGCAGGCGCCGCGCGCGGCGAAGTTCCACGGGGTCAGCCCGAACCGGCTGGTCATGCTCTGCATGGGGCTTTCGGGCGCTCTGGCAGGGCTTGCCGGGCTTTTCGAAGTGACCGGCCCCGCAGGGCAGATCTCCATCGACTTCAACGTAGGCTACGGCTTCACCGCGATCATCGTGGCCTTCCTTGGCCGCCTCAATCCCATCGGCATCGTGCTTGCGGGCTTCCTGATGGCGCTGACCTATGTCGGCGGCGAGATGGCGGCGACCAACATGGGCCTGCCCGGCGCGGCGATCCAGGTCTTTCAGGGGATGCTCCTCTTCTTCCTGCTCGGGGTCGATGTGCTGACCAACTACCGTATCCGCCTGCTCTTCAAGGGAACCCGCTGATGGACTTCGGATCAATCAATCCCGTCATCCTCATCGCCTCGCTCATGGTGGCTGCGGTGCCGATCATGCTGGCGGCCATCGGCGAGCTGGTGGTGGAGAAATCGGGTGTCCTCAACCTCGGGGTCGAGGGGATGATGGTGATGGGCGCGATTTGCGGCTTCATCACGGCGGTGGAGACCGGAAGCCCCTTCCTCGGCTTTCTCGGCGGAGCGGCGGGCGGCGCGGGCTTGAGCCTTGTCTTTGCCCTGCTGACGCAGGTGTTCCTTGCCAATCAGGTGGCGACCGGGCTGGCGCTGACCCTGTTCGGGCTAGGCCTTTCCGCTCTGATGGGGCAGGGCTACAACGGCATCAAGCCGCCGCTGACGCCGGATGTTCCCTTCGGGCCGCTGGCAGAGATCCCGGCCCTCGGCCCGATTCTCTTCGCGCATGACTGGGTCGTCTATTTCTCCGTCGCGGTCATTGCCGCCACCTGGTGGATGCTGAAGGCGACGCGGCTTGGCCTCATCATCCGGGCCGTTGGCGAAAGCCACGATGCCGCCCATGCGCTTGGCTACAAGGTCAACCGCATCCGTCTTGGCTGCATTGCCTTTGGTGGAGCCATGGCCGGGATGGGCGGGGCCTATGTCAGTCTTGTCCGGGTGCCGCAGTGGGTGGACGGCATCACTGCCGGGGCGGGCTGGATTGCGCTTGCCATCGTCGTCTTTGCAAGCTGGCGGCCCTGGCGCGTCCTCATCGGGGCCTATCTCTTTGGCGGCATTACCGTTCTGCAACTGAACCTGCAGGCGGCGGGCTCCGCGATCCCGGTCGAATACTTGTCTATGTCGCCCTATCTGATAACCATCATCGTGCTGGTGATCATGTCCTCTGGCAAAGGCCGCGCGGCGCTGAATGCGCCGGCCGTCCTTGGCCAGAATTTCCACGCCGCCCGCTGACCGCGAGGGCGGAGACCAAACCAACCAGACGGGGCAGGATAGCCCCCAAACCAACGGGAGAGTAACAGATGCTGAGAAGAACCTTGCTGACGACCGCCGCCCTTGCCCTGGGCGTCCTAGGCGCGGGCATGTCGCAGGCGCAGGAGAAGCTGAAGGCCTGCTTCGTCTATGTCGGCCCCATCGGTGACGGCGGCTGGACCTACCAGCACCATCAGGGCGCGCTGGCGGTGCAGGAGAAGTTCGGCGACAAGGTCGAAATCCAGTGGCAGGAAAGCGTGCCGGAGGGCGCCGACGCCGAACGTGTGCTGACGCAGATGGCGCTTGGCGGCTGCAAGATCATCTTCACCACCTCCTTCGGCTACATGGATGCGACCAATGCCGTCGCTGCCAAGTTCCCGGACGTGAAGTTCGAACATGCCACCGGCTTCAAGCGCGACCAGCCGAACGTCTCCACCTATAACGCCCGCTTCTACGAAGGCCGCGCGGTGGAGGGGCTGATCGCCGGCCGCATGACCAAGTCGAACAAGATCGGCTACATCGGGTCCTTCCCGATCCCGGAAGTGGTGATGGGCATCAATTCCTACTACCTCAACGCCAAGAAGGTGAACCCGAACGTCGAGCTTTCGGTGGTCTGGGCCTTCACCTGGTTCGACCCGGCGAAAGAGGCGGATGCCGCCAAGGCGCTGATCGACCAGGGCGTCGACGTGATCGCGTCGCACACCGACTCCACCGCGCCGCTGGCCGAAGCGGCCAAGACCGAGGGCAAGGTCATCGGCTTTGGTCAGGCCTCGGACATGGCCGAGTACAAGGACGGCCCGCGCGTCACTTCGATCATCGACAACTGGGCGCCCTACTATGTTGAGCGTGTGGGCGCGCTTTTGGATGGCACCTATGAGCAGAAGGACACCTGGGCGGGGATCGCCGGGGGTGAAGTGCTGATCGGCGACATCACCGACAAGGTTCCGGCCGAAGTGAAGGCCGAGGCCGAGAAGATGCGCGACGACATCGCCGCCGGCACGCTCCATCCCTTCACCGGCCCGATCAACAAGCAGGACGGTTCGCCCTGGCTGGCCGAAGGCGCGACCGCGCCCGACGGGGATCTTCTCGGCATGAACTTCTATGTCGAAGGCATCAAGGGCGACATCCCGAAGTAAGCCATATCCGCTCAGTGAAACAGGGCCGGTCCGGGTAATCCGGGCCGGCCTTTTGCTTGCTCCGCGGCCTTTTATCGGCTTGCCCGATGGCGGTCTGATGCATGAAAAATGGCAACAATGTGGCGTACATGTTGGATTGTTCGCCCTTGCGCACAATCTGTCACTGCTTATGGGCCAGTGGGTGGGAATTTTTTTGTATTTCTCCCCCCGCCCGCGCGTCGCCGAATGCGGGTCAATGCCCAATTCTCGCGGCCAATCATCATGTTACGGGCATAATTTTCCACTTCAGGGGGAGTGTTGAAATGTCTGAACATCCCCCGATTGCGACGACGCGAGTCAGCCGCACACACCTGTCCAGAATGACGATTGCGGCGTGTCTGCGGCGTCGGTAGGGCTGTTTCAGGAATCTGTACCAGTTCGGGTGTGAGGGAAATGAAGAGTCTGAAGATCATTCTGGCGACGCTCGCGATCAGTGCGGCGACCGCCATGGCGCCGGCCAGTGCCGCGACCGTCAACGTCACCAAGCAAGGTTCGAATGCCTTCGTCGACGCGACCGGCCAGAATGGCTGGTGGCAATCGGTCAGCTACACGCTGAACGGAACCTCGCGTTCCGCCACCGCCGGGATGTTTCGCCTTACCGCGACCGACGCGAGCGGCAAGGTCCAGGACTTTCTCGCCTTCTGCCTTGAGCCCCTGGAATGGCTGACGCTGCCCAAGGACCACACGGTCGGCAGCTCGCTCAGCGCCCCGATCCTCGACCGCCTCGGCGCATTGGTGTCGAATGCCTTCTCGCTTGTCACCAACTCCTCTTCGGCGGCCGCGTTCCAGATGGCCGCGTGGGAGATTGCCAATGAGAGCGGCGCGAGCCTCAATCTCGGCAATGGCGGCTTCAAGATGACAAATGCCAGCGCCACGTCGCAGAGCCTTGCGCAGGGCTGGCTGAACAGCATCGCCTCCGGCTCCTGGACGTCGTCCGGCCGGCTCACCATCCTGACGGCTCCGGGCACCCAGGACCTGCTGACCAACATCGCGCCGGTTCCGGTGCCTGCGGCTGGCGTCATGCTGCTCGGTGGTCTCGCGGGTCTTGGCGCGCTGCGCCGCCGCCGCAAGGCGGCCTGATCGGAACAGCCGTCGGACTGGAAACCGCCGGGGAGCGTCTCAACGCTCTCCGGCGATGTCTTTGTGGACGATCACATCTGCCTGCGGATAGGTGGCGATGATCTTGCGGCGCAGTGCTGCGCCGATGGCATGGGCCTCGCGCAGGCTCTGGTCGCCGTCCAGTTCGATGTGGATGTTGACGAAGACGACGCTGCCCGCCATGCGCGTCTTGAGGTCATGGAAACCGTGGACGCCCGGGAAATCGCCGGCGATGCGGGCGATGCCCTTGATGACATCAGGGTCGGCCCGCCGGTCCATCAGCGCATCCCAGGCGCCCTTGCCGATCCTGAGCGATCCGGCAAGCAGGATGGCGGCGGCGCCAATGGCGACGATGCTGTCGATAGCGCCGATCCCGAACCGCCCCGACATCCAGAGTGCCGCTATGGCGCCGACATTGGGGATGAGGTCGGAAAGATAGTGGAGCGAATCCGCCGCCACGACGCGGTTGCCGGTCGCCTTCGCGACGCGCCGCTGCCAGAGGACAAGGGCGAAGGTCAGGACGATGGACACCGCCATCACGGTCATGCCCGCCCCCTGCGACGCCAGCGTGGTCGGCGCGCCCGAGGTCAGCCGTTCCACCGCCGTCCAGCCGATGACGGCAGCGGAAACGAGGATCACCACCGATTGCCCGAGCGCCGCCAGATCCTCGGCTGAGGTGTGGCCGAAGGCGTGATCCTCATCCGCGGGCCGCGCCGCGTAGATGATCGCGGCAAGCCCGCCAAGCGACATCATCAGGTCAAGCGCAGAGTCGGCGAGCGAGGCAGCCACCGAGAGCGAAGAGGTCATGCCAAGGGCCCAGAGCTTCAGCGCGACCAGAATCAGCGCCACCGTCACCGATGCCGCCCCTGCCGAGAGATTGAGCGCGCCGCCCTTCGCCATGCCACCCGTCCGTGATTCCTGCGAAGGCTCTACCAGTTTCGTGGAGCGTCGGAAATCCGACACGCGCAGGAAGAAAGCGCTTCGGTGATCAGTCGCGCAATTCCTCGGCGTCGACACCCCAAAGCTCGGACTTCTGCACCCAGCCGCGCTCGCCGCTTGCGGTGATGCTGCACCACTCGCGCTGGCATTCGCCAAGCCGCCCGACCACGCCCTGCTCGGCCTCGGCAACCGTCGACGCAGCGGTATCGGGCTGGCTGCGAAGCGGCGTCCGGTCGGCGACGACAACGACCGTCCGGACGCCGGAAAGGAGCGAGTAGTTCACCCAGCCTCCCTGCCCTTCGCTGTCCTCGACGCGGCGCCAGTTGCTGAATTCGGCCGTGATCCTGAGCGGCATGTTGCGACGGCGGAACAGCCAGTCGATGCGGTAAGCCAGGCTCGGACCGCGGCGCGCATTGGCGTCGTCCGTCTTGAGCGAGACATAGCGCGGCAGGGGCAGGTTCGTGACCGCTCCGCGAACCACGTCCCCGGCTTGGTCAGCCACTTCGTCAGCCGCGCCGGGCAGGGGCAGAAGCACCGGGGTCAGAAGACATGGGACAAGTATGACTAGGCGCCGTATCAGGCGCCCGAAGGCTTTTGACTGCATCTCGACACTGGCCTGTTCTGCCGGGGAAATCCCCATCTTTCGGGGCTTGTGACTTGCCCCGTTCGGCTGCACTTTGCCAGTACGGAAGCGCCGAGGGAAGAGAGGAGAGTGACGCCATGGGATCCAAGCGTCTGAGTGTTGTGGTAACGCGACGCTTGCCCGAGGTCGTCGAGACCCGGATGAAGGAGTTGTTCGACGTCGAACTCCGCGATCCCGACACCCGCATGTCGCGCGAAGAACTTGGCGCGGCGATGCGGCGGGCGGATGTTCTGGTGCCTTGCGTCACCGATCAGGTCGATGCCAACCTCCTGGCGCAGGCCGGCGAGCGGCTGAAGCTCATCGCCAACTACGGCGCCGGCGTCGATCACATCGACGTCCACAGCGCACGCCAGCGCGGCGTCCTCGTGTCGAACACGCCGGGCGTTGTCACCGAAGACACTGCCGACATGGCGATGGCGCTGATCCTCGCGGTCACGCGGCGCATTCCCGAAGGGCTGGCGCTGATGCAGTCCGGCAACTGGCAGGGCTGGGCGCCGACGGCGATGATGGGCGGACGTGTCGGCGGGCGCCGTCTCGGCATTCTCGGCATGGGCCGGATCGGCACGGCGGTGGCGCGGCGGGCGCATGCCTTCGGGATGCAGGTCCACTACCACAACCGCAAGCGCCTCAGGCCCGAGCAGGAGGCCGAGGTCGGCGCAACCTATTGGGAAAGCCTCGACCAGATGGTCAGCCGGATGGATGTGATCTCGGTCAACTGCCCGCATACGCCCTCGACCTTCCACCTGATGAATGCGCGGCGGCTGAAGCTGATGAAGCCGACAGCGGTGATCGTGAACACCTCGCGCGGCGAGGTGATCGACGAAAACGCCCTGACCCGGATGCTGCGTACCGGTGAGATCGCGGGGGCGGGGCTTGATGTCTTCGAGCATGGGCACGAAATCAACCCGCGCCTGCGCGAATTGAACAATGTCGTTCTCCTGCCGCATATGGGGTCGGCCACTGTCGAGGGACGGGTCGAGATGGGCGAAAAGGTCATCATCAACATCAAGACCTTCGCCGACGGCCACCGGCCGCCGGATCTCGTGGTGCCGGGGATGCTCTAAGGGCACGCACGGGGCCATGAACTTTTACCATGGCCGTCACGTCCGCGCCCAAATTCAAAGGGAAGTTGCCGGCGATATCCTTGCGCCTGGCAACCTCATGTCGAACTCGTTCTTTCTCGCCTTCACCGTTGCCGCCGTTGTCTCGGCAGGTGCGGTAGATTTCGTCAACCAGACCAAAGTCACGGGCGGGGTCGGCGTAGAGGACTATCTCGCCGCCCTGCCCGGACGTCTTGGCGGGAAGGCCTATGTGCCCGACACCTCTGCCGAAGCTGTCGCAGCGGCTCAGCCCGTCGATGCAAGCCCGGCTGACCCGGCGATTGACCAGGAAGCGCTGCGCCAGCAGATGGCGTCGGCGGCAAGCCAAATCGCTGCGGCATCGGCTGCCGCGCAGGCGGGTCAGCCGGCCAACGCGGAAGCTGCGGCCGGGGTCGCAGGTTTCATGAGCGCGCTTCTGAAGGGCATGTCGAGGGCAGGCGGCCAGACCGGGACTGCCGAGGCGGAACGAATCAACCCGGCAAAAGCGGGAGTCGCCGTCAAGCCCAGGGTCGGCACCTTCGGCGGCTGCTCGGGAACCGGCCTTGGCAAGCGCTGCAAGGTCGGCGGCTGACGCCCCCTACATCGTCAGGATGGTCGAGCCGGTCGTCGCCCGCGCCTCAAGCGCGCGGTGGGCATCGGCGACCTTCTCAAGCGGGAAGCGCTGGTCGATGTTGATCCTGACCGCGCCCGAGGCAACCTTGGCGAAAAGCCGCGCCGCCATTTCCTGACAGACCGCCGGATCGGCAATATGGGCGAACAGCGTCGGCCGGGTGAGTTTGAGCGATCCCTTGGCCGCAAGCTGCAGGATGTCGAAGGGCGGCACCGGGCCTGAAGCGCTGCCGAAGGAAATCATCATGCCAAGAGGCGCAAGCGAATTCAGCGACCCCTCAAACGTGTCCTTGCCGACCGAATCCATCACCACCCGCACGCCCTTGCCGCCGGTGATCTCGCGCACCTTTGGGGCGAAATCGCCGCTCCGGTAATTGATCGCATGGGTCGCACCAAGGTCGAGCGCCATCTGGCACTTCGCATCCGACCCGGCGGTGGCGATGAGGTTGATCCCCTCGGACCGCGCCCATTGGCAGGCAATCTGGCCGACACCGCCGGCGGCGGCATGAAAGAGCACCCAGTCGCCCTTCCCGATGGGCGTGGTGCGGTTGAAAAGGTAGTCGACCGTCAGCCCCTTCAGCATCATCGCCGCACCTTCCTCGAAGGAAATCGCGTCGGGGAGCTTGCAGACCTGCGCCGCCGGCATCACCCGCGCGTCCGAGTAGGCGCCAGGCGGGGCGGCGGCATAGGCGGCGCGGTCGCCGGGCTTCAGATGGGTCACGCCGGGACCCACCGCCTCGACCACGCCCGC
>DJUV01000331.1 GCA_002440625.1 Rhodobacteraceae bacterium UBA6273
TAGCCTTCCTCGCGCAGCGCCTTGCAGGCCTGAGCGCCTGAGTAGTCGAACTCGCAGGCCTGTCCGATGACGATGGGGCCGGCGCCGATGATCATGATCGACTTGATATCGGTTCTCTTCGGCATGCCGGACCCCTTCGCGCAAATTGTCGGGGGTTATAGACAGAACGGGCCGGGGCGCAAGGGCGAACGACTGGCCAGGCTCAGGCTGCCGCCAGCGCCTTGCCGGGGGGGTGGCGGCGCTGCGACGGGAAACGTTCGATGATGAGGACTACACAGGTCGCCATCACGGTGCCCGAGATGAGATCGGCCAGATAGTGACCGCCCCAGATCGGCGTCGCCGCGATCATGACAATCCCGTAGGCCAGTGCCGGCCAGAAGATCCAGGTGCGGCGCGCCACAAGGATCATCAGGACGGCCAGTGCAGTGTGGAGCGAGGGGAAGGTCACGAGGCCCGTCAGATGTTTGCTGCCGACGAGCATCGGCGTATCAAGCTGGCGCACGGCCCTTATCTCTTCGACGAAGTAGACGCCCGGCATTCCGGTGTAGCCAGCCCAGGTTTCCGGGTTCGCGTAGTCGGGAACCCAGAAGGCCGCGGCGCCGATCGCCGGAAACAAGGCCCCGCCGACCAGACTGACAAGGCTGCAGATGATGGCGGCTTCGGTGAAGGTCCTGACCTTGTCATGCTGCCGCGACAGGACGAGCAGCACGAGGAAGATCAGCATCGCGCTGTTCAGCAGATTATAGGCCTTTTCCATCAGCAGCTGCAGGTTAGGGGCATTGCGCACCAGATCGAAATAGCCAAGCCAGCTGAAGCCGAGCATTGGCCCCACCTTCGACAGCCAGTCATCGGCCAGGGGCATGGACGTGCCCTTGGAGAGATAGTCCATGGTGCGCAAGGTGACGTTGGACGCGATGACAAGTGCTGCAAGTTCGAAAAGCCCGGCGGGAATGCGCAAGGCGGTGGCGAGACGCGCCCCCGCGGCCTCGCAGCGCCGGGCGACAAGGCGCAGGCAGCAACAGGCGACGGCCAGAAGGATGCAGAATTCGAACAGGGCGAGGTGGCCGGAATAGTCGATCTGATGCGGCTGAACGAAGGTCAGCGCCACGCAGAGAAGGTAGACGGCCAAGAGCAGAAACAGGAAGAATGGGCGCACGAAATACATGCCGGCCTCGTAAGCGGAACCTCGTTATTGTTTCCTGTTTACAAGTGAATGAGCGGATGAAAAGGCGGGAATGTGGCAGACTTCTGGCGGGTGGCCGGACAAGTTGTCGCAGCTTGGTGCCGGTTTCAGCGGGGCTGCCGCGCGCCCGTTCGTCCGTCCGCGCCCCGCCCTCCGACAACGCGGCCTTGACTTCGCCGGCGGCTCGGGGTGTATCGGCGCCGACCGGAAGTCCGCCTCGTGAAAGGGGAGCGTCATGCACGCCTACCGCAGCCATACCTGTGCCGATCTGAACAAATCCAATGCCGGAGAGACCGTGCGGCTGTCGGGATGGGTGCATCGGGTGCGCGACCACGGCGGCGTGCTCTTCATCGACCTGCGCGACCACTACGGCATGACGCAGATCATCGCCGACAGCGACAGCCCGGCCTTTGCGGCGATCGAGAAGCTGAAAGCGGAAACCGTGGTCCGTGTCGATGGCCGCGTGAAGGCGCGCGATGCTGCGCTGGTGAACCCCAAGATCCCGACCGGCGAGATCGAGGTCTATGTGACCGAAGTCGAGGTCCTTGGCCCAGCCGAGGAACTGCCGCTGCCGGTCTTCGGCGATCAGGACTACCCCGAAGAGACGCGGCTGACCTACCGCTTCCTCGACCTTCGCCGCGAAGGGCTGCACCGCAACATGATGCTGCGCTCGCGCGTGGTGAAGTCGATCAGGGATCGGATGTGGAGCAGGGGCTTCACCGAATTCCAGACGCCGATCATCACCGCGTCTTCGCCCGAGGGCGCGCGCGACTTCCTCGTCCCCAGCCGCCTGCATCCGGGCAAGTTCTACGCCCTGCCGCAGGCGCCGCAGCAGTTCAAGCAGCTGATCATGGTCGCCGGTTTCGACCGCTATTTCCAGATCGCGCCCTGCTTCCGAGACGAAGACCCGCGCGCCGACCGCTCGCCGACCGACTTCTACCAGTTGGATGTCGAGATGAGCTTCGTCACGCAAGCCGATGTTTTCGCGGCCGTCCAGCCGGTCATTCAGGGCGTGTTCGAGGAATTCGGCGGCGACCGCCGGGTGAACCCGGACTGGCCGTTGATCTCATACGCGGACTCGGCGCTCTGGTATGGCACCGACAAGCCGGACCTCAGGAACCCGATCAGGATGCGGGTGGTTTCCGACCATTTCCGTGGCTCGGACTTCGCGATCTTCGCCAAACTGCTTGAGCAGGAAGGCACCGAGGTCCGCGCCATTCCGGCGCCGGGTGGCGGGTCGCGCAAGTTTGCTGACCGGATGAACGCCTTCGCGCAGGGTCAGGGTCTGCCGGGCATGGGCTACATCTTCTGGCGGAAGGCCGAGGATGGGACGACTGAAGCCGCCGGCCCCATCGCCAAGGCGCTCGGGGCAAAGACCGAGGCGTTGCGGGCGGAGCTTGGCCTTGGGGAAGGCGATGCCGTCTTCTTCGTCGCCGGCAAGCCAGAGACCTTCGAGGCTGTGGCGGGCCGCGCCCGGATGGAGATCGGGCGCGAGCTGGGGCTGATCGAGGAAGGCACCTTCCGGTTCGCCTGGATCGTCGATTTCCCGATGTACGAGAAGACCGACGACGGCAAGATCGACTTTTCGCACAACCCCTTCTCGATGCCGCAGGGCGGGCTTGAGGCGCTGAATGGCGACCCCCTGAAGGTCAAGGCCTACCAGTATGACCTCGCCTGCAACGGCTATGAACTGGTGTCGGGCGGCATCCGCAACCACACGCCCGAGATCATGCTCAAGGCGTTCGAGCTTGCGGGCTACGGCCGGGACGAGGTCGAAAAGCGCTTCGGCGGCATGGTCAAGGCCTTCAAATACGGCGCCCCGCCGCACGGCGGCTGTGCCGCGGGCATCGACCGGATCGTGATGCTTCTGGCCGATACCGCGAATATCCGCGAGGTCATCATGTTCCCGATGAACCAGCGCGCCGAGGATCTGATGATGGGCGCCCCGTCCGAGCCGACGAACGAGCAGATGCGCGATCTGAAACTCAGGGTGATCCCGAAGGAGTGAGGCCTTCGCGGAGGCCGGAAATGCGAAAGGGCGCCGAGGGGCGCCCTTTTTTCATCCGGTGATTGTTGCCTTGGCGCTCAGAACGCGCGGGCGGCTGTCGCTGCGACCGAAAAGGCCAGCGTCAGGGCACCGACCGAAAACACCGTCCAATGGGTGATGCGGGTCAGCTTTTCATTCGTCACAACGCGAAGAATCGTATCTTTCATCTCAAAAACAACCTTTTGCACTTCACGCCCCTGAGGGCTTCTTCAGTCTCCAATTTCGGGGCGGATTGCGGCAGGATTGCGGAAACCTGCGGACCGGCCTGAGGCATTTCCGGTGTCATTTCACGGCCCCCGGTTGCCGCGGCGAGGGCGCGGGGTATAGTCGCGGGATGCGGCAAGCGGAGGCAGAGATGGCGGAACGGAAGTTTGGCGACCCGGTCGGCAACTGGACGCCGCCGGAACGTCCGGGGCCTGAGCGGATCGACGGCAGCTATGTGCGGCTGGAGCGGTTTCAGCCGGCGCGCCATGCCGAGGCGCTGCATGCTGCCAACATGATGGACGACGGGATCTGGGGCTATTTGCCCTACGGCCCCTTTGCCGATCGCGACGCCTATCGCGCCTGGGCGGACGGTGTGGCGGCGGGGAGCGATCCCCTCTTCTACGCAATCATCGACACGGCAACGGGGCGGGCCGGCGGCGTCGCCTCTTTCCTCAGGATCGATCCGAAGGCGGGGTCGATCGAGGTCGGCCATATCAACCTTGCGCCGGTTCTGCAGAAAAGCCGCGCCGCGACCGAGGCGATCTATCTTTTCATCCGCTGGGCCTTTGAGGCAGGCTATCGCCGCTTCGAATGGAAATGCGATGCGCTGAACCTGCCGTCGCGGCGCGCGGCGGAACGCTATGGGCTGAGTTATGAGGGTGTCTTCCGGCAGGCGACGGTTGTCAAGGGCCGGAACCGCGACACCGCCTGGTTCGCCGCCATCGACAAGGAATGGCCGGCACTGAGGAACGCATTCGAGACCTGGCTGGCGCCGGGGAACTTCGATGGCACCGGGCAGCAGCGGCAGAGCCTCGCCGATCTGACGCGGCCGATCCTCGTGACGCGCGATCCGGCGCTGCAAGGCTGACCTTCAGAAGGCCGCGCTGGCGGCGAGGCGGTCGCGGAGCAGGCCGGAGACGCGGTTGACCGGCGCGCTGCTTTGCCGGTCGGCCAGAAGGGCGGCAGCGGCGCGTCCGAGATCACTGTCACGGGCCGAAACCGCGAGCCCCGACAGGAAATGCGCCACATAGGCGAGATCGCCTTGCGCCTCAGGCGCGAGAAGGGCGGCGGCGCGGGCGAGGTCGTCGCGGAGTGCCGCGCGGTCGGGGGCGGGGCCGTCGGTCTGCGGCATAGCGGGCGTTGCGCGCGGCAGGTCGGGCAAGAGCGACAGCAGCATGTCGCGGAAGGCGCTGAGGCTTTCGACCGGCTTGGCGAGGAAGCGGTCGGCCCCGGCAGCGAGGGCCGCCGCCCCGGCGGTTGCATCCCCGCTCATCGCGATGATCGCAGGCAGGCGCGGGGTCTGCCGGGCGAGCGTGGCGACGAGGTCAAGGCCGGAGCCGTCTGGCAGCCCCAGATCGACGAGCGCGACGGTCGGCCTATAGCATTGCAGGTGGCGTTCCGCCGCGCGGAGGCAGTCGGCACGCCGGAGCCTCGCCCCCGAACGCAGGCACATCAGGCGGATCGCCTCAGATGCGAAGCGGCTGTCTTCGACCAGCAGCAGCGTCACGCCGTGGAGCGGAAATTCGGCATCGGGCGCGCGGCCCGGCAGCAGGTTGGAGATGGCGTCGGGCATGGGAATCCCCCTTGGTCGGTCGCGGCCAGTAGGGCAGGTTTTGCCTAACGAAGCGTAAAGGTGCCTGCGGCGAAGGCATGGCTTGCGCCCCCCGCCTGCCCGGCACATAAGACGGCAAGACCAGCCCCGGAGACCCCGCCATGATCGGACGCCTGAACCATGTCGCCATCGCCGTGCCCGACCTCGCGGCGGCCTCGGCGCAGTATCGCGACACGCTCGGCGCCAGGGTCGGCGCGCCGCAGGACGAGCCGGATCACGGCGTGACGGTCGTGTTCATCGAACTCCCGAACACCAAGATCGAGCTTCTCTATCCCTTGGGCGAAAGCTCCCCGATCCAGGGGTTTCTCGACAAGAACCCCTCGGGCGGCATCCATCATGTCTGCTATGAGGTCGATGACATCCTCGCTGCCCGTGATCGGCTGAAGGCCGCAGGCGCGCGGGTTCTGGGTAATGGCGAGCCGAAGATCGGCGCGCATGGCAAGCCGGTCCTCTTCCTGCATCCGAAGGATTTCAACGGCACCCTCGTGGAACTGGAGCAGGTCTGATGAGTCTGACCGGTGGCATCGTCCTTTTCTCGGTGATCTGGTTCATCGTGTTCTTCATCGCGCTGCAGATCCGCCCCGACAGCCAGGCCGAGGCCGGAGAGATCGTGCCGGGGACGCCGGCCGGGGCGCCCGCCAATCTCAAGATGAAGCGCAAGGTGATCACGACCACGATGATCACCATCGTCCTCTGGTCGGTGATCGCGGGGGTGATCCTGTCGGGGGCAGTGACGCTGAAGGACATCGACTGGTTCGACCGGATGAACACGACGCCGCCGTCGGATCAGGGCTGAAGCGTCAGGCCGATTGCTCAAGCGGGGGGGGCGCGATCCTCGTCGCCCATCAGCCCGTGGACAAGATGGGTGAAGGCCGCCGCCGCGAGGACCGGCACGGCGATGTTGAGAAGCGGGATGGTCAGGAGGAAGGCGATGGCCACACCGGTCAGCGTGACCGCCCCGGCGTTGGCCTGCCGCATCATCGCCGCGGGCGCTGCCGCCATGTGCCGCCGCGCCGCCATCTGGAAGAACTCCCGTCCCAGTAGCCAGCCGTTCGCGCCGTAGAAGAGGATCGGCGCCAGTGGCCCGATGAACGGGGTGAGGGCAAGGGTCAGGACCGCGACGCCAAGCGCCGCCGCGACGATGCCGAGCGAGGAAGGGATGCTTTCGAAAAAGTCCATCGCCGTGCCCGGACGGGCGGGGTAATGCACATCCTCGACCACATCGGCGACATTCTCGGCGAAGAGGCCGGAGAAGCCCGCCGCGACCGGGGCCATCAGGAAGAAGCCCATCAGCGGGAAAAGTGCCAGCGACCCCCAGGACAGGATCGTCGAGAGCGGCAAGGTCATGCCGAAGGGTATCGCCAGTGTTTCCGGCGCGAAGGCGCGAAGCACGAAGAAGGCGGCGGCCTGCAAGGCGATGAAGATCAGGATCGTCAGGCCGACGCCCTTTGCCAGCACGCCGAAGACGCGCGGGCGCAGCAGGTCGGTCCAGGCAAGGAAAAGCGCGCGGACCATCGGTTCAGCCGGCCCAGGTGATGAGCGAGGCCACATCGGGGCGCGGACGCTCTGGCGGTTCAACGCTTTCGCTGCCGATATGGACGAAGCCCACGACCCATTCGCCGGGCTGAAGGCCAAGCGCCTTTGTCGCGAAGGCATGGTCATGCGCCGGCCAGCCCGTGAGCCAGCAGGCACCCCAGCCTGAGGCGAGGGCGGCATTGACGAGCGAAATGCCGACCGCCCCTGCCGACAGTATCTGTTCGATCTCCGGCACCTTCTCGGTCGAACGCGGCACGCGGATCACCGCCACCGCCAAGGGGCTTTCGCTGAACTGGGAGATGCCCTTGCCGGCCTGATCCGCGGTCATGCCGGTCTTGTCGGCATGGCTTGCGGCTGCGGCTGCGAGGCGGTCAAGCCCGTCACGCTCAAGCACGATGAAACGCCAGGGTTCGAGCTTGCCGTGATCGGGGACGCGCGTTGCCGCCGTCAGGATCGGCATCAGTTCGGCGCGGTCCGGAGCCGGGGCGCGAAGGGTCTTGGCGGGCCGTGACCGGCGGGTCAACAGGAACTCCATCACCGTCTCGTTCCTGACGGCGGGGTTCACGGTGCCGGGGGGGATGTCTTTCATTTTCAAGGCTCCTTGGCGCCCGCCCCATATCACGGCTCGGGCCTGCGATTTCAATGGTGGCACGGGGTCAGAGGCCGAAATAACCGGCAAGCCTGCCGATGTGATCCGAGACATGGGCCTGCCATTCCGGCCCCGGCTGGCGGCGCTGAAGTGTCTCGGCGAGGGGGTCGGGGACGCGGATCGCGGTCCCCGACAGCTCCT
This sequence comes from Rhodobacteraceae bacterium UBA6273, assembly GCA_002440625.1. Classification (GTDB taxonomy): domain Bacteria; phylum Pseudomonadota; class Alphaproteobacteria; order Rhodobacterales; family Rhodobacteraceae; genus Albidovulum. Next base: position 7,373 of record DJUV01000331.1, read on the forward strand.
CGATCACCGCATGGCCGCAGAAGGGGACATAGGTTTCGGAATAGCCGCCCTCATGGACAAGGACGAGCCGACCGCCGCAAAGCGCATCCGCCGCTTCCATCATCGCCCTCGTCATCAGCCGGAAGGTCTCGGCGCTCGCGAGCATCCGGCCAAGGGGGTCAACGGCGGCCGCGTCGAAACCGCAGGCGACGATGATCGCCTCGGGCCGGAAACGGTGAAGTTCAGGCAGGACGATGCGCTCCATCGCCTCAAGGTAGCTCGCGTGGCCGGTGCCGGGAGGCAGGGGGATGTTGACGTTGAAGCCATGCCCCTTGCCCTCGCCCCGCGCCTCTGCTCCGCCGGTATCGAGCGGGTAGTTCCGTTCCTGATGCAGCGAGATGGTGAGGACGGTCGGATCGGTCCAGAAGATCGCCTCGGTGCCGTTGCCGTGATGCACGTCCCAGTCGATGACGGCGACGCGGCGGGCGAGGCCCTTCGCCTGCGCTTCGCGAACCGCCACGGCGATATTCGCCAGCAGGCAGAAGCCGTTCGGCCAGTCGGGCAGGCAATGATGCCCCGGCGGGCGTGACAGCGCATAGGCGTTCCGCGCAGCACCCGTCAGCACAAGGTCCAGCGCCTCGGTCGCCAGCCCCGCCGACAGCGCCGCCAATTCGTAGCCGCCCTTGCCGAAGGGGGTGCGCAGGCCCAACTCGCCGCCGCCCGCGTCCGACAGGGCCTTGAAGGCGTCGAGATAGCTCGCCGGATGGACCCGCAGCAGCGCCTCGCGGCCCGCCTCGGGGGCTGACTGCACGGCGAGGCCGCGCATGAGGCCGGACACCTCCAGAAGATTCCTCAGCCGCCGCTTGGTTTCCGGGCTTTCCGGCAGGCCACCGCCCGGCTGGACGAAGTCACCGACCGGCAGCGTGAACGAATAGTTCCCGCCGCCATGCCAGAAGGTCCGTTCGTCGGTCAGGAATGCGGTCGTCATGGCACATCACTGAACCGGCTGAGGCAAATATTCAAGGCGGTCTTGCACGTACCGCCTTGAGTCCGATCGTCAGGCTCAGAACAGGTAGGACAGCTTCGCGGTGACCGCGCTCAGGTCAGGGTCGTAGCTAGAGCCAAAATTGCTCGAAGGTTCATTCGACTTCATCGCACGATCATAGATGAGCTCGCCACGGAGCTTGCCCGTTCCGAAGTCGCGCTGGACGCCAACGCCGAAAGTGAAGCCCCTGTTGACGACATTCGCCTGTTCGGTGGGGTTGACCGCACTCTCGCCAACGATGGCGACAAAACCGGCGGTGCCGAATACTTCGGTCCCGTTTCCGAGCGACGTCCCGGCGATGCCGCGCAGCCGGACAGTCGCGTTGGTTTCGCAGACATAGGGGCCATTGGCACCGACGTCGCAGCTCGAGCCGCCCGTGGGTTTCATATCGGAGCCGAGGCTGAACTCGCCGTCAAGCTCACCGCCAAAGAACACGGCGCCGGAATCGGCCCTGTAGCCGAGAGTGAAGCCGATGGCGGGGTTCGTGTCGCGAGACGAACCACCAAAGTCCTCTGCTGACCAGGCGTTTCTTGTGGCGAGGCCGAGACCATAATAGAGGCCACTTTCCGCCGAGGCCGCGCTCGGGATAAAAGAAGACGCAAGTAGGATCGCTGTAGCGCGCTTGTTACGCATCATTTTTTCCTTATTGACTGCTTGGCGCGACTTATATCAGGCGTCTGCGCGGTTCTACGCCGATCATGCATGAGCAAGTGCGATTGATCCTGGCGTGTTGCGAATCTGCAAGATTTTCAGCCAGATGCGGCGCGCAGACAGATGGGATCCGGTATGGGCCTAGCCGACCTCAGCTACCTTGTCCGCCCGGGCACAGAGATCGCGGTCAGGGTGACGCCGAAAGCCTCGCGCGACAGGATCGCGGTCGAGGAGGGTGCCATCCGGGTCTACGTGACCGTGGTGCCGGAGGACGGCAAGGCCAATCAGGCAGTGGTCAGACTTCTGGCCAAGGCGCTGGGCGTGGCAAAGACGCGGCTGGTGCTCGTCCGGGGGGCTGCGTCGCGGGACAAGGTGTTCCGGGTGGAGTAGGTGTCCGAACCCCGGCGGCCCCGCAGATTTCTGGCCGCGCGGGCGGTCTCGCCGTTGCGGGAGATTGACCTCGGTTTTTACCAATGAGACAATTTTCCACGAGGGTGATTCACATTCTCGCCCTCTCACCTCTCCAATTCCCGCTCTCTTTCATATCACCACCAAGGAGTTGCCATGACCAGCGAACCGATCCGTGACCCGAAAGCGGACGACCTTCTGACCCCGCAAAACTCCACCTTCGTCATCATCGACTACCAGCCCGTGCAGGTGAACTCGATCGCCTCGATGGACCGGCAATTGCTCATCAACAACATCGTCGGCTGCGCTCGGGCGGCGGTCGTCTACGGGCTGCCCATCGTCCATTCGACGGTGAACGTGAAGACGGGTCTCAACAAGCCGCCGATTCCGCAGGTGCGCAAGGCGCTGAAGGACATCCCGACCATCGACCGCACCACGATCAACTCATGGGAAGATGTCGAGTTCAGGAAGGCGGTGAAGGACGCGGGGCGCAAGAAGCTCATCATGACCGCGCTCTGGACCGAGGCCTGCCTGACCTTCCCGGCGCTCGATGCGCTCCGCGAGGGATACGAGGTCTATGTGCCGGTCGATTCCGTCGGCGGCACCTCGCTCGCCGCGCATGAGGCGGCGCTTCGGCGGATCGAACAGGCGGGCGGCAAGATGATCAGTGTGCCGCAGCTTTTCTGCGAGTTGCAGCGTGACTGGAGCCGTGCGGCAACCGTCCCGGCCTTCATGGACCTGTTCATCCAAACCGGCGGCACGGCGGGCATCCAGTTCTCCTACGACAGGACCGAATAGTCGCCTTGTCAGGCCCGCGGCCGGCAGGCTGCGGGCCATTCTCTTCAGGAGAACGGCCCATGTCGGATGAGCTATTCATCGTCGTCGGGCTCAGCGCCAGGCCCGGCAAGGAAGACGTTCTGCGCGAGGATCTGGCCCGCCTTGTCGCGCCGTCGCGGGGCGAAGCCGGCAATCTGCGCTACGACCTTTTCGAAGACATCAACGCGCCCGGCCGCTTCGTCTTTGTCGAGCATTGGGAAAGCCCGGAAGCCCAGCGGCAGCATCACGAGACCGGCCCGCATATCGAACATTTCCATGCGCATGGCGATGCAAATGTCGAAAGCCGGGACTTCATCCACATGCTCAGGCGGGTGGTGCCTTAGGACTTCTCGCCCTTCGGACGCATGCGGTAGACGCCTTCAGGCAGGTTCAGCGCGGCGGCAAGCTCACGCACCTGGCCCATGGAGAGGACGATCTTCACCACCTCGTCCTTGCGCGGGTCGTATTGTTCGACCGTCACGCATTCCTCGAAGGCCTGGATGGTCACATCCTCTTCAAGATGGGACTGGCCCTCGTCGACGAGGGTGATCACGGTGGCGTCGAAATCGTGCTCGATGGTGAACATGGGCGAAGGTTAGCGCGGGTCGGCGGGGGGCTCAATGGGCCATCTGGGCTGCCTTGGAGCAAAGGCGCGTGAAGCGGCGCTTCGCCTCTTCCGGCTGCGGGCGACTGGCGTTATCCTTTTGCCGAGAGAAGGCCGAACGGCCCGAAACCCGGAGCAGAACGTGAAATCCAAAGCTGTGCTTGCCGCCGCGCTCGGCCTGTCGGGCTGCATCTCGACCGCGCCCTATGCGCCCGCACCGCTGCCGGCGCCGATGCCGGCCGAGCAACCCTATGCCTCAGGCCCGGCGATGTCGCCGGATCAGGCCGTCAACACCTTCATCGCCGTCCGCAACCGGATCGAACCGGTCGTCGAACGCGCCTGCCGCGAACGGGGCGCGGCGCAGAACTGCGATTTCCAGATCGGCGTGGCTGATGACCCCAATCTGCCGCCGAACGCCTTCCAGACCCTCGACAAGGCCGGGCGTCCGGTCATCGCCTTCACCGTGGCGCTCATCGCCGATGCCCGCAACGCCGACGAGATCGCCTTCGTCATGGGGCATGAGGCGGCGCATCACATTGCCGGCCACATCCCGCGCCAGCAGGCCAATGCGCAGATGGGCGCGGTACTTGGGGCGGCACTCGGCGCGGCGCTTGGCAGCGACCAGTCGGTGCAGATGGGCCAGCAGATCGGCGGCTCTTATGGCGCACGCCGCTATGCCAAGGATTACGAGCTTGAGGCGGATGCGCTGGGCACAGAGCTGACGGTGATGGCTGGCTACAACCCCGAACGGGGGGCCGCTTTCTTCACCCGCATCCCCGATCCCGGCAACGCCTTCCTCGGCACCCACCCGCCGAACGCGCAGCGCCTTGCGACCGTGCGGGCGACGCTGGCGTGGATGGGTTGGGTGGCGCCGTCCTGATCGCGGCTTGATCTGGATCATGGCGCGGCAAGGTCCGCCGCGCCGATCCTGACGGCAGGCCCCTCGCGGCCGGGCAGTCTGGAGTAGGGGTTCCCCATGGCCAATGTCGTCGCATTCCGGGGCGTAACTCAGGGCGGCAGACCGCTGGTTCCCTATTACCTGACTGACCGCGAGACTCGGCGCCACGGTGTGGATGTCGGTGCGGCGCTGGCGACCGGCCTGATGACGGCCGAGGATTTCACCGCACTTCTCAGTGCCTGCAGGGCCTGCCGCCACGGACCGGACCTCAATCCAGATGCCACCGAGGACCGCTGCGCACCCTCTGCACCGGCCAACTGCGCCAATCGCGAGATTCTGGAAGGCCTGCGCGGCATCGTCTGAGCTGATGCCCGCGCTGGTCAAGTTAACCGTGAGGCCCTAACGTCGCGCCGGGCAGCAACGGAGCGGTTCGGATGTGGCGGGTGCTGGCGGCGGAGTTCGGACGGCTCGGGCGCAATGCCTTCGTGTCCTGGCAGGGGTTCCGCGCGGCCTGGGACAGCGAGAAGTCGGTGCGGCAGTGGGTCTGGGCCAATGTGGCCTCAGCCCTTGTCGCCTTTATCCTAGACCTCAGCGGCGGCGAGCGGGCGATCCTGCTGGCGCTCGGGCTTCTGGTGCTGGTGACGGAGCTTCTCAATACCGCCATCGAGGCCGTTGTCGACATCGCCTCGCCGGAGCGCCACCCGCTTGCCGGGCGGGCCAAGGATTGCGGTTCGGCGGCGGTGGTGGTCGCGGCACTGGGCGCAGGGATCGCCTGGGTGGCGATCCTGATCGGATAGGGAGAGGGACGATGAAGGGAACATGGAGTGCGGGCGCGGTGCTGGTGCTGCTCGCGGCCTGTCAGGCCGGCGCGCCCGAGGACAAGCCGCCACGCGGGTTGCCGACGAGCCTGCCGCTGATCGGCGGCTACCGCTCGCCGGGCGATTCCTGCCGCAGGGTGGGGGAGGATGCCTTCACCAATCAATTCCTCGATGATGCCGCCGATCTGGTCGCTTGCCCCAACGGCGATGTGGCGTTGAGCGGCCTTGGCCCGGAAACCGGCGCGCGGGTGGTGGCGACGCAGGACGACTGGACCTTGATCTCGGTGCCCCGGCGGTGAAGCGGCTTTTCAAATAGCGCGCCCGCTCCGGGCGCAAGATGATCTCTCGCCCTGGCGCGTCGCCGCGCCAGCGCTCGGGTTGCCTCCGGCGGGGGGTATTTTGGCAACGAAGAAGCGGGAAGGGTCAGGCGAGGCGGCCCCAGAGGTCGTATTCGCCAGCCTCGTCGACTTCGACGGTGACGATGTCGCCGGGGGTGAGGTCCTCGAAGCCCTCGTCGATGAAGAGGTTGCCGTCGATTTCGGGCGCGTCGGCCTTGGTGCGGCAGGTGGCGCCTTCCTCGTCGACCGTATCGACGATGACCTCGATACGGGTGCCGACCTTGGCGGCGAGCTTCGCCTCGGAGATGGCTTGCGCCTTTTCCATGAAGCGGTCCCAGCGGTCCTGCTTCACATCATCGGGGACATGGTCGGGGAGCGCGTTCGACCGCGCGCCGGCGACGTTTTCGTACTGGAAGCAGCCGACGCGGTCGAGTTGCGCCTCGTCGAGCCAGTCGAGGAGGGTCTGGAATTCCTCTTCGGTTTCGCCGGGATAGCCGACGATGAAGGTCGAGCGGAGGGTGATCTCGGGGCAGGTCTGCCGCCAGGCGGCGATCTCATCCAGCGTCTTTGCGGCGGCGGCGGGGCGGGCCATGCGTTTCAGCACGTCCGGATGGGCGTGCTGGAACGGGATGTCGAGATAAGGGAGCACCAGACCTTCCGCCATCAAGGGAATGAGGTCGCGCACATGCGGGTAGGGGTAGACGTAGTGGAGCCGGACCCAGGCGCCGAGCGAACCGAGATCGCGGGCGAGGTCGGTGATATGGGCGCGGTGGCCCTTGGCTTCGGCATGTTTCAGGTCAAGCCCGTAGGCCGAGGTGTCCTGGCTGATGACCAGAAGCTCCTTCACGCCCGCCTCGACCAGCTTTTCGGCCTCGCGCATCACCGCATGGGCCGGGCGCGAGACGAGGCGGCCGCGCATGTCGGGGATGATGCAGAACTTGCACTTGTGGTTGCAACCCTCTGAAATCTTGAGGTAACTATAGTGCCTTGGTGTCAGCTTGACACCCGTTGCGGGCAAGAGGTCGATGAAGGGATCGGGCGAAGGCGGCACCGCGTGATGGACCGCGTCCAGCACCTGTTCATATTGCTGCGGCCCGGTGACGGCGAGGACGGAAGGGTGCGCGCCGGTGATGTAATCCGGCTCCGCGCCAAGGCAGCCGGTCACGATCACCCGGCCGTTTTCGGCCAGCGCCTCGCCGATCGCCTCAAGGCTTTCGGCCTTGGCAGAATCGAGAAAGCCGCAGGTGTTGACGATCACCGCCTCGGCGCCGCGATAGTCCGGGCTGATCTGGTAGCCCTCGGCCCGGAGGCGGGTCAGGATGCGCTCGCTGTCGACCAGCGCCTTGGGGCAGCCGAGCGAGACCATGCCGATGGTCGGCTGGCCCTCTCGCTTCAAGGCATCGAAGACCGGACGGGGGGCAAGGTCGGGGCGGAGATCGGGCGGGTTCTGGGACATGGGCGGGGCGTATAGTCGCAAAAGCCAGACCCGGAAAGCCTATTCTGCGGGGATGCCGGCGTTGCGCAGCGCGTCGATATAGGGGCTGTTGGTCAGGCTGATGCCCGGCGGCAGGTAGTCGACGAGCCGGCGAACGGTCATGCCGGGATAGTGCGAGAGGAAGGTCTTGGCAGCGGCCCTGGCCTCATCCATGTCGCCTTGCATCGCGTTATAGGCGGCAAGCGTCCGGTAGGGCCAGGTCATGCCGGGGGCGAGCGCCATGGCGCGGTGGACAAGGCGGATCGCATCGGCATGGTCGCCAAGCTCGTGCATGGCGCTGGCCCGGCCGAGGAGGAAGTTGAAGAGGAACGGGTCGAGCGGGCTCAAGCTTTCGGCGCGGATGAAGTCGGAAATGGCGCTTTGAGGTTCGTTGAACACGACCTTGAGCCAGCCCGAGCGGAACCAGCCCCAGGCGTTGTTGGGGTCGATGGCAAGGGCGCGGTCGATGAAGCTGCGGGCGCGGTCCTTGTCCGCCGTGGTCAGGGTCAGCGCCGCACCGATGGCGACAAGGGCGGGGGCGCTGTCGGCGGCGGCGGGAAGCTGGGCGGCGCGGGTGGCGCAGTCGATGGCGCGCTGTCGCTCGCCCGCGGGATCGTCGGTCCAGATATAGGCGACCTGCTGGGCGTGGCACCAGGCGGTCATGGCCAGCGCGGTGGCATTGCCGGGATCGAGGGCGGCGGCGGCCCTGAACTGGCTGAGGGCTACGGCGTTGTCGCCCTTCCGGTGCGACCAGAAGAGCGGATAGCCGGACAGCAGGAGGTCATAGGCCGAACGAACCTCGGGCGGGCGCCGGGTGGCGCGGGTGATCTCGGCGCTCCGAAGGCTCGGGCTGATCTGGCCGGCGACCTGCACGGCGATGCGGTCCTGCAGGTCGAAAAGGTCATCGAGCCGGTCGTCGAAGCGCCGCGACCAGAGGGTCACGCCGTCAGGCCCGGCAAGATCGGCGGTGATGCGGACCCGCTCGCCCGACCTCTTCACGGTGCCGGTGACGATGTAATCGGCGCCAAGCCTTTCCGCCGCCTCGCGGATGCCGGGGCGGGAGTCCTTGAGCGCGAAGGCGGATTGCCGGGCGATGACATGGACATCGGTGCTGCGCGACAGGGCGGCGGTGATCTCGTCGACGATGCCGTCGGCGAGCATGTCGCCGGGGCCCTGCGCCAGATGGTCAAAGGGCAGGACGGCGAGGGTCGGGACATGTCCGCCCTTGGCGGCGGGCACGGGGCCAAGGGGCGCGCTGCGAAGTTTTGCGGCCAGCGCCTCGGTTTCACTGTCCGGCGCTGCGTCGAGATCGGCGCGCAGGCGTTCGCTGAAGCGGGCATGGGCGGCGAGCGCGCCGGAACGGTTGCCGGCCACCGCCTCGGCCTGCATCAGGAGCCTGAGCGCGGTTTCGGCATAGGGGTCGAGCGTCAGGGCGGCTTCCGCCGAGGCGATGGCTTCTGCCGCCAAGCCTTTGCCCAAGGCGGCTTCGGCCTCAGTCAGATGCAGGCGCACCCGTTCGTCGGCGTCATGCTGGCGTTCGTCGCGGAGCCAGTCCTCAAAACCGCCCGCCGGGCCGGAGAAGCCGTCAAGGAGCGGCAGGCCGGGCGCGGGGGCTGCGATCTGCACCGCGTCACCCAGCCAGACAGCCATGCGGTCGGTGCCGATGGCACCCTCGGGCAGCGACTGGCGCAGCACCGAAAGTTCCTGCCGGAGCGAGGCGCGAGCCTGTTCCTCGGCCCGGTCGGTCCAGACCAGCGCCGCAAGCGCGCTCCGCGCGGCGCGGCGCCCCGGCTGCCGGGCGAGGTAGGCGAGGATGGCCAGCCCGCGCAGTGGCAACCCGTCGATATCGTGCCCGTCCGGGCCGATGACCGTGAAGCGGCCGGTCAGTGCAAGCGTCAGGGTTTCGGTCATGACTTCCTGGCCTTGGCCCCGATTTGGCGCCCGTCTTGGTCGATTTTACACGGTTTTGACGGAAGCGAAGCCTGCATTTGACGGTGGGATTGCGGGTATCGGCCAAAGTGGGGGCAAGATCAACACCAGCCGGAGTGGCCAGAATGCTTACCCAGGTTCATCATCAGACAACGATCACGCCGTCGCGCGGAACGTTCCTCGCCCGTCTCGTCGCCGGTCTTCTTGCTGCCGACGCCCGTTTCCGGTCGCTCGAACAGATGCGCGGGATGACGCCAGAGCAGCTTGGCGACGTGGGCCTGCGGCGGCGCGATGTTGCCGCCGAACAGCCCCACGACCCGCGCATGGGCTGGTAAGTCCCCGCTACTGCCGAAGCCGCCAGCCTGAGCGGAAGATATACCAGACCGCCGCCATCCCGAGTGCAAGGAAGATCGCGACGGCGGCGAGCGACACCCCGACCGGCACGTCCGCAAGCCCGAAGAAGGACCAGCGGAAGCCCGAGACGAGGTAAAGGACCGGGTTGAGATGCGCCACCTTCTCCCAGAAGGGCGGCAGCATCGAGGCCGAATAGAACGCCCCGCCAAGGAAGATCAGCGGCGTCAGCACCATCAGCGGGATAATCTGCAACTGCTGCCAGTCCTTCGCCCAGATGCCGAGCAGGAAGCCCAGAAGGGAGAAGGACACCGAGGTCAGGATCAGGAAGGCCAGCATCCAGAACGGATGCTCGATCCTGAGGTCGACGAAGATATAGGACGTGGCGAGGATGACGAGCGCGATGAGAACCGACTTCACCGCCGCCGCGCCGACATAGCCGAGGACCACCTCAAGGAACGAGACCGGCGCCGACAGCACCTCATAGATCGTGCCGATGAACTTCGGGAAGAAGATGCCGAAGGACGCGTTCGAGACCGACTGTTGCAGCACCGTCAGCATGATGAGACCCGGCACGATGAAGGCGCCGTAGCTCACCCCCTCGATCTCCTCGATGCGCCCGCCTATGGCTGCGCCGAAGACCACGAAATAGAGGACGGTGGAAATCACCGGCGAGGCCAGAGACTCCCACAAGGTGCGCCAGAAGCGCGCCATTTCGTGTTGGTAGATGGTGCGGACCGCGTGCCAGTTCATGCGTTTTCCTCCACCAGCCTGAGGAACACATCCTCGAGAGACGTCTCCACCGTCGAAAGGTCACGCACGGCGACCCCCGCCTCGGCGCAGGCTGCGAGAAGCCGGGCGATGCCGGTACGGTCGGCACGGGTGTCATAGTCATAGGCGAGGCGGCTGCCATCCGCGTCAAGCGTGGCCCCCGTCGCCGCGATCACCTCGGGCAGTGTCCCTACGGGATCGGCAAGTTCCACCGTCAGGCGCTTCCGCCCGAATTCGCGCATCAGCTTCGCCTTCTCTTCCACCAGCAGAAGCCGCCCCTTGTCGATCACGCCAATGCGGTCGGCCATCTCTTCTGCCTCGGCCATGTAATGCGTGGTCAGGATGATGGTGACGCCCGAAGCCTTGAGGTCCGCCACCACCTGCCACATGCCGCGCCTGAGGCTGACATCCACCCCTGCCGTCGGCTCGTCAAGGAACAGGATCTCCGGCCCGTGACTCAGCGCCTTGGCGATCAGCACCCGCCGCTTCATACCGCCCGAAAGCTCGTTGCACTTCGCGTCCCGCTTGTCCCAGAGCGAGAGCGAGGTCAGCACCCCTTCCAGATAGGCATCATCCGCCGCCTTGCCGAATAGCCCGCGCGAAAAGCGGGTGGTGTTCATCACCGTCTCGAACGGCTCGACGCTGATCTCCTGCGGGACAAGGCCAATCAGTGACCGCGCCTTGCGGTAGTCGCGAACGATGTCATGGCCGCCGACCAGCACCTGCCCGGAGGAGGGTGTGACCAGCCCGCAAAGGATCGAGATGAGCGTCGTCTTCCCCGCGCCGTTCGGTCCCAGGAGGCCGAGGATCTCGCCCTTGCGGATGTCGAGTGTGACACCCGACAGCGCCTTGGTGCCGCTCGCATAGACCTTGGCGAGGTCGCGGATTTCGATGATCGGAGTCATGGGCTTTTCCGGCTTCAGTTGCGCAGGGGCAAGCTAAGCGCTGTGCCAGGATTCTACCATATCGCGAACTGCATGTGCCTGCTGGCAGCCGTCGGTCGCTTCAGGGCAGGGAGAACGGTGCTCCGCGGACTAACGCTAGGCTGACGGACACCAGTAACAGTGCCGCCACTTTGATTTCTTCATTGTGATTCGGGGAGGGACCCTTATGGCGAGATTTTTCGGGACATCCGGCAATGACCAGCTCTCGGCCGGCGCGCGGGGTGACGGAATATGGGGGGGAGGCGGAGACGACCTTCTGACAGGTGGCATCGGTTCTGATTGGCTTTGGGGCGGTCCGGGCAATGACACCATGAGCGGCGGCAATGGTGCCGATTGGCTTTGGGGTGGCGCAGGCAACGACCTCATGAGTGGCGGCGATGGTGCCGACTGGCTCTGGGGTGGTGGCGGCAATGATGCACTGAACGGCGGCAGGGGGGCTGACAAGGTCAGGGCGGGCTCCGGAGACGATACTCTGGTTTTCGATGCGGTGGACCGCACCAACGGCTCCGGCTGGGACGTCTATGACGGCGGCAAGGGCGGCACCGACACGCTCCGGCTGAACTTCACCGCCGCGGAATGGGCCGATACCGCGATCAGGGCGCAGGTTCTGGCCTTCCTCGACAAGCTTGCCGCCGCGGCCGGCGGGTCGGTGAGTTACGTCTTCAGCAGCCTCAACCTCAAGGCCAGCAATATCGAGGCGGCGGCCATCTACATCGACGGCCAGCTCTGGACGCCGGGGCCGCAGGTCATTGACCTGTCGGGCTCGACTGCCAACGAGACGGTGACGATCACCAGCGGCGCGGGCGGCATCGTGACGACCGGTACCGGCAACGACACGATCAACGGCGGACCCGGCGACGACACCATCCGAAGCGGCGCGGGAGATGACTACATCTATCTCGGCAATGGCAATGATGTCGCCGATGCCGGGTCGGGGAATGACAGCATCGTCGCAGGCCAGGGCGGCGGCGACGACCTGATCGACGGCGGCGTGGGCAACGATACCCTTTACTACACCTCCGCCGCGAACGGCGTGAACGTCACGCTTCAGCTCGCCGACCGTTCTGGCGTCGTGCTGCCGGCACTCCAATCGACGGCAGGTGCGCTTCTCCTGGCGAACGGATATGCCGCTAACACGCCTACCGCACTCGCAACCGGAACCGACATTTCGGTCGACGTGATCCTCAACGTCGAGAACGTGGTGGTCGGCTCGGGCAATGACACCGTGACGGGCGATGCTTCCGCCAATCTGCTGGACGGCGCCGGCGGCGACGATCTTCTCGATGGGTCGGACGGTTTCGACACGCTCTATGGCAGGGCCGGCAACGACACCCTGAACGGCGGCCTCGACGGCGACACCATTGCGGGCGGCGCCGGCGACGACACCATCGACGGCGGCGGCGGGTACGACACCCTGGTACTGTCGGGGAACAGCAGCGACTACACAATCCAGACGCTCGGCAACGGCCTTTATTCGTTTACGGACAACGGCGCCAGCGGCGATGGCGTGGACATCTTCAGCCAGATCGAGAACATCACCTTTGCTGACGTGACAGTCGGTCTGTGGAGTCTGGTCGGGCCCATTGTCGTAAATGGTACGAGCGGGAACGATACGCTATCCGGCACCGCTGCCCGCGAACGCTTCTACGGATTTTCGGGGGACGATCTCATCACGGGCGGACAGGAGGAGGACGCGTTCATCGGCGGCGCGGGCAACGACACCCTGGATGGAGGTGGTCCCAATGACCCGACCAATCAGGACGACCTGAACTTCGTCTGGGACTATGTCGCCTACAATGACGAGTACTGGGACGCGGTAAACTCTGTTGGTTCGGGGCGCGGCGTCGTTGTCAATCTCGCGACCGGCGTGGCTACGGACACCTTCGGGGACACCGATACGTTGATCGAGATCGAGCGGGTTTTCGGCACGCCCCTCGACGATCAGATCACCGGATCGGGTGCAGACGAGGCGTTCGATCCACACGGCGGTGCCGACACGATCGACGGCGGCGCGGGCTGGGACAGTCTGAACTATCATCTCACCGACGGCTATAACGGCGGCGGCACGACCGGGATCAACGTCCAGTTTTCGGCGACGATTGCCGGGTCCGGCACCGCGATCGATCCTCTGGGCGATACCGATGTGTTCTCAGGCATCGAGGTTGTTCGCGGCACCCGCTACGCCGATGTGTTCTCCGGCGGCGCCGGAACGCAGCAGTTTCGCGGGTACAACGGCAACGACACCTTTGATGGTGGTTCGGGCTTTACCGTTGTCACCTATCACGATGACGCCAACTATGGCGGGAACGCGGGTCTCGACTTTGACCTGTCGGTGGTCGATGCTCAGGGCTTTGCCGCCGTGACGGACGGCTTCGGCGCGCAGGACAAACTCCGCAACATCGACGAGATCCGCGGCACCGGAAGCGCGGACCAGATGCGCGGTGACGCGAATGACAATGTCTTCCGGGGCGAGGCCGGCAACGACTATCTCGCCGGCGCCGATGGCATCGACAATCTTTTCGGCGATCTCGGCGACGACACGCTCGACGGCGGCACCGGCAACGACCGCATGGCCGGCGGCGCCGGCAGCGACATCTACTTGGTCGACAGCGCGGCCGATGTGGTCAGCGAGACCGTTGCCGGCACCACAGGCGGCGTAGATCTCGTCAACAGCGCTCTCGCCGCCTACACGCTCAGCGCCAATGTCGAGAACGGCCGGATCCTGTCGACCGGTACCGCCAACCTGACCGGCAACACCCTCGCCAACATCCTGATCGCCGGAGCGGGCAACAACTTGCTCAACGGCGGTGCGGGTTTTGACGCGGCCAGCTATCAGGACGCCGGCGCCGGCGTAACCGTCAATCTGGGCATCGCCGGCGCCCAGGCCACGGGCAGTTCGGGCAGTGATGCGCTGACCGCCATCGAGAGCCTGATCGGCTCTGCCTACGATGACACGCTGACCGGCAATGCGGCGGCCAACGGTCTGACGGGCGGCGCAGGCAACGACAGCCTCTCCGGCGGCGCCGGCAATGACACGCTGGATGGCGGTGTTGGTGATGACACGCTGGACGGCGGGCTCGGCACCGACACCCTGAGCTTTGCCACGGCAGGGGCGGGCGTGTCGGTCAGCCTCGGCAGCACCGGCGCGCAGGCGACCGGCGGCGCCGGAACCGTCACGCTGAGCGGATTTGAGGTGCTGAGCGGTTCCGCCTACAACGACTCGCTCTCGGGCGACGCCTTGGCCAACACCATTTTCGGCGTCGGCGGCAACGACGCCCTCGTCGGCGGCGCGGGCAACGACACGCTCGACGGCGGTCTTGGCGATGACACGCTCGAGGGCGGCGCTGGCAACGATCGCATGGTCGGCGGCAATGGCAATGACCGCTACATCGTGACCGAAGCCCTCGACGCGGTGGTTGAGAGCACGGCGGCGGTGGCGACGGGCGGGACCGACACGGTGGTGAGCATGCTTGCCGCCTATACGATGGCCGCCAATGTCGAGGTGGGCGTGATCGGGGCGTCGGGGGTCGCGAACCTGACCGGCAATGGCGGGGCCAATACGCTCGTTGCCGGGGTGGGCGACAATGTCCTCAATGGCGGCGCCGGCATCGACTTCGCGAGTTACCAGGCGGCGACCTCGGGCGTGGCGGTGAGCCTCGCGCTGACGACGGCGCAGGCCACAGGCGGCTCGGGGACCGACAGGCTGATGGCGATCGAGGGTCTGATCGGCTCGGACTTCGACGACACGCTGGCCGGCAGCATCGCGGCCAACACGCTTTTCGGCGGCTTGGGCAACGACAGCCTTTCCGGAGGCGCGGGCAACGATACGCTCGACGGCGGGCTCGGCAATGACACGCTTGACGGCGGGCTTGGCATCGACGTGGCGAGCTTTGCCGCGGCGGTGTCTGCGGTCACGCTCGACCTCGGCAATGCCGGCGCGCAGGGTGTGCCCGGCGGCGGCATGGTCACGTTCGTCGGCATCGAGGGGCTGACCGGCTCGGCCTATGACGACGTTCTCGTCGGCGATGCGGCGGTGAACACGCTCCTTGGCGCCGCTGGTGACGACAGCCTGGCTGGCGCGGGCGGCAACGACAGGCTGGATGGCGGCGATGGCAATGACACGCTCTACGGGGGCGCGGACAACGACTCCGTGCTCGGCGGCTTGGGCGACGACAACCTCTACGGCGATGCCGGCAATGACACGCTCGATGGCGGTCTTGGCGATGACACGTTTGACGGCGGTGCCGGCAATGACCGGATGATCGGCGGCAATGGCAATGACCGCTACCTCGTGACCGATGCCGCCGACGTTGTTGTGGAAACCACGGCGG
>DJUV01000327.1 GCA_002440625.1 Rhodobacteraceae bacterium UBA6273
GTCGGCAAGTCCACGCTCTTCAACGCGCTGACCCGGACTGCCGCCGCGCAGGCCGCGAATTTCCCCTTCTGTACCATCGAACCCAACGTCGGCGAGGTGGCGGTGCCCGACGCACGACTCGACAAGCTGGCGGCGATCGCCGGGTCGAAGCAGATCATCCCCACGCGCATCACCTTCGTCGATATCGCCGGCCTCGTGCGCGGTGCGTCGAAGGGCGAAGGCCTCGGCAACCAGTTCCTCGCCAATATCCGCGAGGTCGATGCCATCGCCCATGTGCTGCGCTGCTTCGAGGACGGCGACGTGACCCATGTCGAGGGCCGCATCGACCCGATGGCGGATGCCGAGACGATCGAGACCGAGCTGATGATCGCCGACATGGAATCGATCGAACGGCGGCTGGCCAACATCGCCCGCAAGATCAAGGGCGGCGACAAGGAGGCGGCGGCGCAGGAACGGCTGATGAAAGAGGCGCTTGTGGCGCTTGAGGCGGGGAAGCCCGCGCGAACGGTCAAGGTCTCCGATGACGACGCGAAGGCCTGGGGGATGCTCCAGCTTCTGACAGCGAAGCCCGTGCTCTTCGTCTGCAACGTCGAAGAGGCGTCGGCCGCCACGGGCAATTCCCAATCGGCGAAGGTCGCTGCGATGGCGGCGGCACAGGGCGCGGCTTCCGTCGTGATCTCCGCCAAGATCGAGGAGGAACTGGCGCAGATGCCCGCCGAGGATGCGGAGATGTTCCTTGAGGAGATGGGCCTTCACGAAGCCGGGCTCGACCGCCTTATCCGCGCGGGCTACGACCTTCTCGGCCTTCAGACCTATTTCACCGTCGGCCCCAAGGAAGCCCGCGCCTGGACCATCGAGAAAGGCACGCTCGCCCCGCAGGCGGCCGGCGTCATCCACGGCGATTTCGAACGCGGCTTCATCCGGTCAGAGACCATCGCCTATGACGACTACATCGCCGGCAACGGCGAGGCCGGCGCCCGCGAGGCCGGCAAGTTCCGCGTCGAAGGCAAGACCTATGAGGTCAAGGACGGGGATGTGCTGCACTTCCTGTTCAATGCGTAGGATGGGCAATGCTGCCCATCCTACCCGATGATCTCGAACTTCCGCACGTCGACCATGCCCCGGTCGGTGATCTTCAGGGCCGGGATCACGGGGAGCGCGAGGAAGGCGAGTTGCAGGAACGGTTCTTCCAGCACGACGCCCAGTGACTTGGCGGCGGCCCGCAGCGCCACCAGTTTCTCGCGCACCTCCTCGAACGACAGAAGGCTCATCAGCCCGGCGACGGGCAGCGCCAGTTCGGCGAGGATCTTGCCGCCTGCGGCCACGACGAAGCCGCCCTCGATCTCTGACAGGCGGTTGGCGGCGAGCGCCATGTCGGCATAGTCCACCCCGACCGCGGCGATGTTGTGGTGGTCGTGGCAGACGGTCGAGGCGATGGCCCCGGCCTTGAGCCCGAAGCCCCTGACAAACCCGGTGGCGATGTTGCCGTTCTTGCCGTGCCGTTCCACCACCGCGATGCGGATGAGGTCGCGGGCCGGATCGGGGTGCTTGTCGCCGTCCGCGATGGCGATTTCCTCGATCAGGTGTTCGGTGATGATCTTGCCTTCGATGATGCCGATGACGTCGGTCTCCGTCCGGTTGGCGCGGGTGCGGAAATTCTCTGCCGTCACCTTGGGCGCCTTGACCGAGCGGCGACCGACGGGCGGGATCGTCCGGCGCGCCGCGAAGGCCTCCGGCGTCACTCGCCGCCCGGCGCAAAGCACAAGCTGCGCGTGGCAGCCCGCAAGGCTGTCCACCGCGACGATATCCGCCCGCTTGCCCGGCGCGATCTGGCCGCGGTCCTTGAGGCCAAACGCCTCCGCTGCTGACAGTGACGCTGCGCGGTAGACGGCAAGAGGCGGGCAGCCGCGTTCGATCAGTCGGCGGATCATGTAGTCGAGATGGCCATGCTCGCCGATGTCCAAGGGGTTGCGGTCATCGGTGCAAAGGCAAAGGTAAGCCGACGTGATGTCGGTCAGGACCGGCGCCAGCGCCTCAAGATCCTTCGACACCGACCCCTCGCGGATCAGGACGCGCATCCCTTTCCTGAGCTTCTCCAGCGCCTCCTCCGCCGTCGTCGCCTCATGCTCTGTCCTGATGCCGGCGGCGAGATAGGCGTTGAGGTCGCGCCCCGAAAGCTGCGGCGAATGGCCGTCGATATGGCCGCCCTCGAAGAGCTTCAGTTTTTCCATGCAATCCGGGTCGCAGTGGATCACGCCGGGGTAGTTCATGAATTCCGCAAGACCGATGCCCGAGGCGTGGCCCATCACCTCGCGCAGGTCGCTCGCATCCAGAGTCGCGCCCGAGGTTTCCATATGGGTCGAAGGAACGCAGGACGATAGCTGGACACGAAGGTCCATCAGCGTCAGGCGGCTCGCCTCCTGAAAGTAACGGATACCGTCAAGGCCAAGGACATTGGCAATCTCATGCGGATCGCAGATCGCCGTCGTCACCCCGCGTGGGGTGACGCAACGGTCGAACTCGAAGGGCGTGATGAGCGAGCTTTCGACATGGAGATGCGTGTCGATGAAGCCGGGCACCAGCGTCAGGCCGGAAACGTCGATAATCTCGCGCCCTTCATAGGCCGCAGCGGTGCCGACGATCGTGTCGCCGCAGATGGCCACGTCACCTTCAAGGAACGTCCCCGTCACCACGTCAAGGACGCGCCCGCCCCTCAGCACCAGATCGGCGGGTTCATCCCCCCTGCCTTGCGCGATGCGCCGTTCCAGTTCCGCCATGACCGCCCCTTTCCTTGCTTCGCGCAAGGTTGGAACCAAAGCGCGTCCGCGTCCAGAGCATGGCGTTTTCAGACGGAGTTGCGGCGCAAATTCCCACACAGTGTTGATAGGCAGAGGCTATGAAATGACGAAACGTCGATATTGCATGTGCTATGGTTAGCCGTGATGTGCAGGGATAAAATCAGCGCGAGGCCCCGATGACCGCCGCCCCAGGAACAGATGACGCAATCGCCCGGCGCACGGACGAGATCATTTCCGGCCTGATCGGGCTGGAAGGTCCGCTTTTGCCGATCTTCCACGCGCTTCAGGCGGAATACGGCCATGTGCCGGCCGCCGCCCTGCCGCCCATTGCTGACCGGCTGAACATCAGCCGGGCGGAAGTGCACGGGGTGATGAGCTTCTATCACGATTTCCGCAGCCATCCGGCAGCGGCGCATGTGGTGAAGCTCTGCCGGGCAGAGGCCTGTCAGTCGCTCGGCGCCGATCAGATTGCCGAGCGGGCGCAGGAAAAACTTGGCACCGGGTTCCACGGGACCAGCGCCGATGGCAAGGTGACGCTCGAGGAGGTGTTCTGCCTCGGTCTTTGCGCCTGCGGCCCGGCCGCGATGGTCGACGGCAAGGTCGTGGGCCGCGTTGATGAGGCGCGCCTCGACCAGATCCTGAAGGAGGTCCGGGCATGAAGGTCTATGTCCCCCGCGATGCCGCCGCCCGTGCCCTTGGCGCGGATGAGGTAGCAGCAGCGGTCCTCCGCGAGGCGAAGGCGCGCGGGCTTGAGGTGACGCTGGTGCGCAATGGTTCGCGCGGCATGGTCTGGCTTGAACCGCTGGTCGAGGTCGAGACGGGCGGCAAGCGCGTGGGCTTCGGGCCGGTGACGGCGGCGGATGTCGCGGGCGTGCTGGACGGGACCTCGAAGAAGGTGCTGGGGCCGGTCGAGGAACTGCCGTTCTTCAAGGGCCAGACCCGGCTTACCTTCGCGCGGGTCGGGCTGACCGACCCCCTGTCGCTGGCGGAATATCAGGCGCATGGCGGGCTTGAAGGCCTGCGCAAGGCGCTTGGGCTGACGGGCGAGGCCGTCGTCAAGGAAGTCACCGACAGCGGGTTGCGCGGTCGCGGCGGCGCGGGCTTTCCGACCGGCATCAAGTGGGAGACGGTCAGGAAGGCGCCGGGTCCGCAGAAGTACATCGTCTGTAATGCCGACGAGGGCGACAGCGGCACTTTCGCCGACCGGATGCTGATGGAAGGCGACCCCTTCTGCCTGATCGAGGGCATGGCAATCTCCGGCATCGCGGTCGGGGCGACCAAGGGCTATATCTACATCCGCTCGGAGTACCCCGACGCGATCGAGGTGATGTCGGCTGCCTGCGAAATCGCCCGTAAGGAAGGCGTCCTCGGCGCCTCGGTCCTCGGCTCGGGCAAGGCCTTCGACATGGAGGTCCGTGTCGGTGCCGGCGCCTATGTCTGCGGCGAGGAAACCTCGCTTCTGAATTCGCTTGAGGGCAAGCGCGGCATCGTGCGGGCAAAACCGCCCCTGCCGGCGCTTCAGGGGCTTTTCGGCAAGCCCACGGTCGTCAACAACGTGATCTCGCTGGCTTCGGTGCCGGTGGTGATGGCGAAGGGCGCGGCCTTCTACAAGGACTTCGGCCTTGGCCGGTCGCGCGGCACCATCCCCCTGCAGATCGCCGGCAACGTCAAATACGGCGGGCTGTACGAAACGGCCTTCGGCCTGACCTTGGGCGAGATCGTCGAGAAGATCGGCGGCGGCACCCATTCCGGGCGGCCCGTGAAGGCGGTGCAGGTCGGCGGCCCCTTGGGCGCCTACCTGCCGGTCGCGCAGTTCGACACGCCCTTCGGCTACGAGGAATTCGACGCCAAGGGCGCGCTCATCGGCCATGCCGGCCTCGTCGTCTTTGACGATACCGCCGACATGCGGAAGATGGCGCGCTTTGCCATGGAGTTCTGCGCCATCGAAAGCTGCGGCAAGTGCACGCCCTGCCGGATTGGCGCGGTGCGCGGGGTGGAGACCATCGACCGCATCGGGCGCGGTGACGTGGCGGCGATCCCGCTTCTGACCGACCTTTGCGAGACGATGAAGGACGGATCGCTCTGCGCGCTCGGCGGGTTCACACCCTTCCCGGTGATGTCGGCGCTCCGCCACTTCCCCGACGATTTCACCGCGAAGGCCAAGGAGGCTGCGGAATGACCGACAAGGTGCAGGGGCCAGCCTCCTACTTTCCGTCGATCGAGAAGAAGTATGGCCAGCCGATCCAGCACTGGTTCGACCAGGTCGCGCCGATGCTGGACCAGCCGCATATGAAGATCGTGGACTTCTTGAAATCGAACCATGCCCTTGGACATGGTCATGCCAATGCCATCGTGGCCCATCAGCTGGCCAAGCAGAAAGGCGTCTGAGATGAAGGACTTCATCATCCCCTGGTCCGATGACCGCGACATGGGCACCCCGGCCTCGCGTGCCGAAAAGACCGTGACGCTGAATGTCGACGGGTTTGACGTGACGGTGCCGGAAGGAACTTCGATCCTGCGCGCCGGTGCGCTGGCCGGGATCGAGATTCCGAAGCTTTGCGCCACCGACAGCGTCGATGCCTTCGGTTCCTGCCGGCTTTGTCTGGTCGAGATCGAGGGGCGGCGGGGAACCCCCGCTTCCTGCACCACGCCGGTTGCTGAAGGCATGGTCGTCCATACCCAGACCGAGAAGCTGAAGAAGATGCGGCGCGGGGTGATGGAGCTTTACGCCTCCGACCACCCGGCGGTCGGGCTTGCCGATGCGGCCAATGGCGACAGCGAGTTGCAGGCGATGGCGGCGCGCGTTGGCTTGCGCGAAATGCGCTATGAGGCCGGGCGCGATCACGTCCACCGCCGGAACGAGGACGGCGCAGCCAACGCCGACTGGCGTGCGGTCGATGACAGCAACCCCTATTTTTCCTACGACCCGGCCAAGTGCATCGTCTGCTCGCTTTGCGTCCGGGCCTGCGAGGAAACCCAAGGCACCTTCGCCCTGACCATCGAAGGGCGCGGCTTTGAAAGCCGGGTTTCGGCGGGGACGAACCTTGACAACTTCCTGACCTCGGACTGCGTCTCCTGCGGCGCCTGCGTCCAGGTCTGCCCGACCGGCAGCCTTCAGGAAAAGTCGGTGATCGAGATCGGCCTGCCGGAACGGTCGGTCATCACCACCTGCGCCTATTGCGGCGTCGGCTGCTCCTTCAAGGCCGAGATGCGCGGCGATGAACTGGTGCGCATGGTGCCCTACAAACACGGCAAGGCCAACCGCGGCCATTCCTGCGTCAAGGGCCGCTTCGCCTATGGCTATGCCAGCCACCAGGACCGCATCCTGAACCCGATGATCCGCGACAAGATCACCGATCCCTGGCGCGAAGTCTCCTGGGACGAAGCCCTGACCTATGCCGCGACCCGGATGCGAGGGTTGCAGGAGAAGTACGGTCAGAACTCCATCGGAGTCATCACCTCGTCGCGCTGCACCAACGAGGAAACCTACCTCGTCCAGAAACTCGCCCGCGCGGTCTTCCTCAACAACAACACCGATACCTGCGCCCGCGTCTGCCATTCGCCGACCGGCTACGGCCTGCGCAACACCTTCGGCACCTCGGCGGGCACGCAGGACTTCGACTCGGTCGAGGAAACCGATGTGGCGCTCATCATCGGGGCGAACCCCGCCTCGGCGCACCCGGTCTTCGCAAGTCGCCTGAAGAAGCGGCTCCGGGCCGGGGCGAAACTGATCGTCGTCGACCCGCGGCGGACAGAGATGGTGCAGTCGGCCCATATCAAGGCCGAACACCACCTGCCCCTGCGCCCCGGCACCAACGTCGCCGTGGTCACCGCACTCGCCCATGTGATCGTCACCGAAAAGCTCTATGCCGAAGAGTTCATCCGCACCCGCTGCGACTGGGATGAATTCATGGACTACGCGGAATTCGTTTCGGCGCCGAACCACAGCCCCGAAGCGACCGAAGCGCTGACCGGCGTTCCGGCGGCGGACCTGCGCGCGGCGGCCCGGCTTTACGCGACAGGCGGCAACGCGGCGATCTACTACGGGCTTGGCGTGACCGAGCACAGCCAGGGCACCACCACCGTCATCGGCATCGCCAACCTTGCCATGCTGACCGGCAACATCGGCCGGCCTGGCGTTGGCGTGAACCCGCTTCGCGGCCAGAACAACGTGCAAGGCTCCTGCGACATGGGCTCGTTCCCGCA
>DJUV01000328.1:0-15132 GCA_002440625.1 Rhodobacteraceae bacterium UBA6273
GGGTTGCATGACGGCATCGGTCGGCCGGATAGTGTAGGCGAATTTCTCCAGTATCGTCAGAAGGTTCGCCGCGTTCGCGCAGCCGCAACCGGACCAGCCCGAGCGCCAGCAGGCCGCACAACTCGGCACGGCGTTCTGCGGCGGTCATCTGGTCGGGTGGCAGGGGATTGGGGCGTTTCATGCGAGCAAGTCCGTGTTGGCTTGCCTTGCCTCTACTCAGCCGCTCCGAGAAACGTCCCACAGGGAAAGATGGCGGTTATGCGAAAGGCCGGACTCGACTCATGGTTGATCCATCGTTTAGAACATAATCAGAACAGGCCCGCCGTTTGCGAGGTATTCCCGTGGGTTCCGATCTCAAGAAATTTGTTAATCCGAAGTTTCTCAAAACCATTGATCCGGCCCTGATGCGGACTTTGTTCGTTCGGCACTTCGGCGAGGATGAACTGCCTGTGGCATTCGAGGGAGAGGCCGCAACCATTCGGGCAGCTCTGGCGGCGCATTTCGAAGGAACCGTTGCAGGCTGGAACGCCGGAATGGTCGCCGATTTGCATCGCGTTGCCGAGCTTGGAACCAGCGAGGGCATGCAGCTTATTCTGAACGAAGCCCGTCGTCGTGGCGTGGTTCTCTATCCCGAGCCCGACCCTGACGACGCCGAGGCAGCGCCCATGCGCCATGATCCCAAACACGTCGCGCTTCACACCTACCTGCTGCATCACCGCGTTTTCGAGGCTGCTGCCGACTTTCATGCGCTGCGTGCGCCGACATCGCCTGCTGAGTTCCGCGGGCCAGTGCGGGACGTGGGGGCGGACCTGACCGAAGAAATGACCGAAGCTTTCAAGGCCGCGGTGATCAATCTGTTTTCGCAGGACCTGCAGGGTCAATATTGCCGCCTTGGGCCCTATGAGGAAGATGGCGAAATCAACCTGGTGATCAGCCACGGCGCGCAAGTGACCACAACTCCGGTGGTCACCGGGGATCGGGAAGAGATCATCACCCTTCGCGCGGTCAAATACGCGGTGCTGCGGTACTCCCCGGTGGAAGGGCGCCTGTTCGTGGGCGGCGTGGTCAAGGCGCAGCAAGGCGAGATCGCCGATCTTTTCGCCCGGCATATCCTGAGGCGGCCGGGCTTCTTTTCGGGGCGGGACGCCCGTGATCTCTATACGCTCGATCCGATCAGCGATGCCGGGCCCGATTTCGCGTTCCAGCATCGCTATGACGAGACCATCAAGGAGGTTCGGATCGTAGCCGCCGCCGCTGACCTCTTCGATCGGGATGAAGAGGATCAGCGCTGGCGTCATGTGCGCAGTTGGGAATCGAAAGACGCGTCCGGCGGCGCGCTGACCCATTTCCGGGGCAGCGAGGTGCGGTTCGGCCGGGGCTGGCGGTTGGGCGAGATCACCTTCCGGGTCGCCTTCGAAACCGGCGCAAAGCGGCCGGCACAGGTCACGGTGCGGCTGAAGCCGCCGGGGACACTCGCCTTCCGCCGGACGCGGTTCGAAAAGGCGATCCACACGCTGGTTCAGCGCAATGGACTCGAGAAGGACCGCGATGCTGGCATGGTTGTGGACGCGGCTGAGTGAGGACGGCGCCCGGGTCTCGATCTCGGGCCGGGGACTGAGCCGTTTTCCTGCAAACGATATCGAGCGCCTCTTGCGGGCGCAGGTGCTGATCGAAGAGCGGAAGGCCGATACTTGGTCGGTCTGCGCGGAGTGCGATTGCGGGCTTGATGCGCGCCCCGTCGAACAGTCGGGTGATGCGTTCCGGGCCTGCTGCCCCCACGATCCCGCCGAAGACGTGATCCTGCAGGACGACGATCTGCGCCGTTTTTCGGTCGACGTCGATCGGCTCGTGGCCCGAATTGCGGCCAGCGGGAATCTTGGCGGCGCGGTCGCCCGCGTTGCGGACGGCCTCTGGCTATTGGGGGACACACCGTCCGGCCATACCGTGGTCCTGTCATTCGTTGCCGACAATCTGGTTGCGCCGGGCGCGGTGATGGCGATCAGGGCGGCCGTGGGGGCGAAGCCGATCATGGCAATCGTCCACGACCTTTCTGCAACAATCGCCGTCAGGCTGCGGGAGGTCGGGGTCGAGCCCCACGAAATTGCAGCGGTTTTCAAGGCAGGGTCGGATGGCACGGAACGCCTCGTCCTCGATCCGCCATCTTCAGTTCCGCGTCTTGTCATGGCGCTTTCGGCGCAATCAGTCACTCTCGACGGCCGTCGGCTCGACCTGCCGACTCAGATGTTCGCGCTGTTTCGTCTGCTGATCGAGCAATCCGTCAAGCGTGATCCAGTCCTGAAAAATCAGGAGATCGAGACGCAGACCGGCCGGCCGCCCAACCAGATCATCCGAGACCTTCGGAAGGCGCTGGTCGGTTGTGGGCTGACCAGCGACCATGCAAAGGCGTTGGTCGCGACGGTACATGCTCGCGGCTATCGGCTCGGCCTCGACCCTGCCGAAGTGGCCATCGAACCCTGAGGCCGCCACACACAATCCGCACATAACAAACACACGGCAATCACACCGGCGGCAGCGCGCTGAACGGCACATTCGGAACAACAGCAACATGTTCCGAGGTGCTCCCGAATGTTTCCGCCGATTTCCCCCGACGACCTTGCCACGCTGATCGACGAGGTGGCCGTTGCCGCGCGTCGCCTGCATCGCAAGCTGGTGCTGCCTGCCGCCGATCTCGACGATCTCCGCCAGGACCTGCTGGTCGACCTGATCTGCCGGTTGCCGGGTTTTGACGCCCGCCGTGGCAGCATCGGCGCTTTCGCCAACATCGTCTTGCGCAACCAGTCCTCGCGCATCGCCATCCGCCATCATCGCCAGCGCAGGATGCAGGGCGGCACGGTGCTTTCGCTCGATGCTCCCGTTTCCGGCGCGACCGAACTGCTGGGCTGCTTGCTGACGGAAGCCGATGGTCTGGCCGCCTGGCATGGGCAGGACCGCTCTGCGACGGACGAAGCCGAGACCTACCACGATCTCGCCCGGGTGCTGGGCGGCCTGCCCGGGGAAGCGCGCGGGCTTTGCGCGGCGCTTGGCACCTGCGCTGTCGCGGAGATCGTCGAACGCACCGGCACCTCCCGTTCCGCCCTCTACCGTCACATCGCCCGCCTGCGGCTTGACCTCGCCATGCGCGGGTTCGGGGCGGAGTGGGACGGTTCGAAAGCGGCGTGAGTAGAGGACCGACATGGAGATGATCGTCATGCCCCTCACCGAATTCACGCCCGCAAAGGCCCGGCCGCTCACCGACATCGAGTTCTGCGCCTGGATCGGCCAGGCCATGCCGGGCGACCGGCTCGAATATCATCGCGGGTTTCTCGGAATCGACACCACGGCGGTGATTTCAACCTTGCCGGAACCGGAGCGCCGCAGGCTCGGGGCGCTGGCCAGTGCCGCCCACCGCGCCTTCGAGGCCGCGCTGGTGCATCTGGTGCAGGTCCGGGTCGGCCCCGACCGCTTCACCTATCTGGCCATCGCGCGGACCAAGCCGCGCCATGCGCCGATCCCGTTTTCCCAACTCATCGCGACAGAGGAGGCCGCCTGATGCGCGCCACGCTTGCCTGGATCGGGGATCGGCTTCCGCCGTCCCTCTACTTCCTTCTGGCCGGAAATTCGGCCGCATCCCCCAACGGAGGCCACGATATGACCGAGACCAACGGCCCGCTTGCGCGCCTGCGCAAGGCTTTCCGCAGCCTTGAGTATCTGCCGGAGGTGATCCCCGCCGCCTGGCGTCCCGGCGATGCCAGCGATCCGCTGCCCGTCGAGACCGCGAGTGTCGACGAGATCGCCATCGCGATCGTCGCCGCGAATGCCGAACTGTCCGCGGCCATCCAGCGATCCTCGGCGCTGGAAAAGCTCCATCGTCTGGCGCGTGAAGCCGGGGCTGTCGGCACGGACCGCGCCGTGGATGCGGCACTGAAGCGGGAGGGGCTGTAATGGCCACGCCTTTCCCCAGCACCGAGGCGCCGACCGAGGGGCGCGACGGAAACATGCCGAAGTTCGACGACCTCGACCGGCTGTCCATCGGCGAAATCGCCGACATGCCGCCAGACCTGCTGTTGGCATTGCAGGAGGCGGCAGCGTCTGAGACCGCGCGGGTCAAGCGCCTGAAGGACCGTTTCGAGGCGGCACTGGCGCAGCGTTATGGCGCCGCGACCGAGGCCGAGCGGTCTGGACAGGGCAAGACCTCCGGCACGGTCCGGATCGAGGATGCGGGCGTGGTGGTGATCGCCGATCTGCCGAAGAAGGTCACCTGGGATCAGGACCGGCTGGCCACCATGGCAACCCGGATCCGCGAGGCCGGCGACGATCCGACCCAGTATCTCGAGATCGCCTATCGCGTGCCGGAACGCCGCTTCGGGGCCTGGCCCGACGCCATGCGCGAAGGCTTCGCAGCCGCCCGGTCCGAGACCACCGGCAAACCCGTGTTCCGGCTCGAGACCCGAGACCGGTGACGCGCGGCGGCGGGACGCCCGAGCGGTAACGCCGGGCAGGTTCCCCTTCGGCACCCGGTCCCCCCCGCCGCCGCGCACTTTCAATCCTTCGGAGAACCCCATGGCCTTCCGCATCATCACCGCCGACGAACGCCTCTCGGCCGCCGAGAACAAGACCTCGCTCGCCATCTTCGGCCCTCCCGGCGTGGGCAAGACCACGCTTCTGAAATCCCTCCCTGCCGAGGAAACCGTCTGCCTCGACCTCGAGGCTGGCATGAAATCGGTGCAGGACTGGCGCGGCGCGTCGATCCCGGTGCGCAGCTTCACCGACTTCCGCGATCTGGCAGTGCTGATCGGCGGGCCGGACCCGGCGCAACATCCTCAGTCCTGGTACGGGACCGAACGGCATGCCTGGCTGCAGGCCCAGCACCGCGACAGCGGCATCGAAGCCTTCCTCGCAGCGCGCCGCATCGTCTTCGTCGACTCGATCACCGATCTGACGCGGCAGGCGATGGCCTATGCCCGCCAGCAGCCCGAGGCCTTCTCGGACCGGACCGGCAAGCCGGATGTCCGCGGGGCCTATGGGCTTCTGGGGCGCGAGGTCATTCAGGCGCTGAAGCACCTCCAGCATGCGCGCGGCAAGACCGTGATCTTCGTCGGCGTGCTGGAAAAGGTGACCGACGATTTCGGCGCCATCACCTGGCAGCCGCAGATGGAAGGCAGCAAGGCCGGGAGGGAATTGCCCGGCATCGTGGACCAGGTGGTTTCGATGCAGCTTTTCGCCCGCGATGCCGACGGCGGCTGGGTGCTGGACGAGACCGCCAGCGACCGCCGCCTTGTCTGCAAATCCGGCAATCCCTGGGGCCTTCCCGCCAAGGACCGTTCCGGCCGTCTCGACCTGACCGAACCGCCCGATCTCGGCGCGCTGCTCGCCCGGATCGACGGTCGCGCCTCCCATCAACCCGCTTTTGCCTCCTGATCCCTGAAAGGAACTGACATGAGCTACGATCTGAACGACGCCCAGCCGCAGATGGCCCCCATCGGCGAGCTAATCCCGGACGGCACCTTCGCCAAGGTCCGCCTGACCATCCGCCCCGGCGGGGTGAATGGCGCAACCCCGATGGATGCGGGGCTGCTGAAGGCCTCGCAGTCCAGCGATGCGCGCATGCTCGACTGCGAATTCACGGTGGTCGAAGGCCCGCATGCCCGCCGCAAGTTCTGGCAGAGCTTCACCGTGGCAGGCGGAAAACTTGACGAGAAAGGCCAGTCCATCGGCTGGAAGATCTCGAAATCCACGTTTCGCGCCATGGTCGACAGTGCCCTCGGGCTCGATCCCCGCGACGAAACCCCGGCGACCAAGGCAAAGCGGGTGCTGCCCGGCCTCAAGCATCTCGACGGCATCGTCTTTGCCGCCCGCATCATGGTGGAGCCCGCCTCGAACCCGCAATACCGCGACCAGAACCGCATCGCCAACGTCGTTCTGCCCGACGAGCCGCAGCATACGGCCGTCATGCGTGGTGAAACCGTCCCGCCGGAACCCGTCAACGCCCCGCCGCGCAAGGCCGCGAGCGTCGCGGCGTCGGGCTGGCAGGCGCCGACACCGGCATGGGGCACGGCAGTGCAGCCCACTGCGACGGCCGCTCCGACCTGGGGTACGCAGACCGGACCCGCGGCACCGGCCACGCCCCAAACACCGGCACCCGCAGCACCGGGCACCCCGGCAATGCCCGCTTGGCTCAATGGCTGAGGTGCGGCGGAAGCGGCGGTCGGGTGGGTCCGCAGGGTCGCCTGCCGCCGAGCCCGATGGTCATGGGCCGGCAGACCGGCCCATGACCCCCGACGAATGGCAGGCGCATGTGACGCGCGCCGCCGCGCTGGAGATCGGAACATGGCTCGAGGCCCGAGGAAGACTGCACCAACCCATCGCAAGCCTTACCCTCGGCGACCTCGAGGCCATGGCCAGCAACGCGATCTCGCGCTGGATCGTGATGCAGACCGAGAAGCTCCAGCGGGCGGGTTGGCCGCCCGAAGATCCGATCGCGAATTTCCTGCTGGGGTAGCGCTTTGCGCCGTCTGCGCGCGGGAGGCCCGCGGCTTCGGCTACGTCCACCGGCTCCAGCACGACCGCTATCCC
The DNA here is from genome assembly GCA_002440625.1 of Rhodobacteraceae bacterium UBA6273. Taxonomy (GTDB): domain Bacteria; phylum Pseudomonadota; class Alphaproteobacteria; order Rhodobacterales; family Rhodobacteraceae; genus Albidovulum. The sequence continues at coordinate 6,574 of DJUV01000328.1, forward strand.
TATCACCGCTTCTGCTCGCTCCGCTGTCAGGACGTGGGCAGCGCAATCGCCCAAAGGATGAATGGTATGATCGACAAGACCGCCCGCGAGGCACAGGCGATCCGCGACGCGCGGGCGCTCTTTGCCGAAGCGCTGACCGACCTCGGGCTCATGGAGCCTTTCTTCCATCGCACGGCCGCGGATATCGACCGGCTGATCGAGGCGGCCGTCACCGGCTATGTCGACAGCATGTTGGCGCAAGGCGCGCGCAAGGAGCGCGCCGGCACGGCCCATGACGATCCGATTCCGTTCTGAGGAGGCCGCCATGATCGATCTGAACAATGAGGCCGCCCCCTGGACCGACCTTCTCGCCGCCGCGACGGCAAATGCCATCACCCACTTCGAGGTCGAGTTCTGCGAGAGCCTGCGCCAGAAGCTTGAAACATTCGGCGCGCGCGTCCGGCTGACCGAGGCCCAGCATCACAAGCTAACCTGCATCGCGCAGGCTGGCGGGTTCTGGGAGCGCGAACAATGATCGACCTGAACCATGGCTCTGGTTGCCTCTATGGCCAGGACGCGCCGCTTCCTCCGATCGCCGCCGCCGTCTCGTCCGCGATCGATGCCGCCCTGACGGCGCGCAATCGCGCCGAGCGCCCCCGCACCTATGTCAGTTCCTCGGGGCTAGGGCGCGACTGCCTGCGCCAGATACAGTTCGACTATCTCGCTGCCCCCAAGGACGAGGGCCAGGAGTTCGAACCGCGCATCCTGCGGATCTTCGAGGCAGGCCATCGGGCCGAGGACATTGTCGCGGGCTGGTTCCGGATTGCCGGGTTCGATCTGCGCACCGAACGCCCCGATGGCCGCCAGTTCGGCTTCGCGGCCATGGCGGGCCGGTTCAAGGGCCATATCGACGGCTGCTTCGTCTCGGGCCCCGTGGCGATGGATTTTCCCGCGCTCTGGGAGAACAAGGCGCTCGGCGCGTCGAGTTGGAAGGATGTGGTCAAGCGTGGCGTCAGCATCGCGCGACCCGTCTACGCCGCCCAGATCGCGCTCTATCAGGCCTATATGGACCTGCCCAACCCGGCGCTCTTCACCGCGCTGAACCGCGACACGATGGAATTGCACACGGAACTGGTGCCATTCGATACCCGCTTGGCGCAGGAGATGTCGGATCGCGCGGTCACGGTCGTGCAGGCCACGGCGGCGGGCGAATGGTTGCCCCGGGCGGCGACCGAACCCACGGCCGTCGTCTGCCGGGGCGGCATGGCCGGTGGCAAGTGGCACGCGCCCTGCGCATGGGCCGCCAAGTGCTGGGGTGAGCGGCGATGATCCCTGACGCTTATGATCTCAAGCGGATTGTCCGCGCCCATCGCGCGCGCTTCTGGCTGCCGGACCTGCTCGAAGGGTTCGAGTTCGCGCCGGTCTGGCGCTTCGCCGATCAGGCGCAGTTCGATTCCGACGACGTCGATGCACTGGCCCGCCGCCTGGCGGCCGGTCCGCAACGGTTGCCACACCCTGAGACGATTTTTGAGGTGGCCGACCGCAGTCGGACCATCCGCAGCCAGATCGTCTACGCCCGGCAGCGCGAAGACGGCATCGAGGCGGTCTGGCTTGCCCTGTGGCGCAGCCCCAGACGTTGGACCGATATCCATGCCCATGTCCAGATCGCCGATGGCGGCATCGTGGAATTCGCCACCAATCCGGCGCTCCGCGATGCAGGACTGGCGGAACAAAGCGGTCAGGCGGCGGCCGCCATCGTCTGGCGCGGGCTAGCGATCCTCGCATCCGCTGCAAGCATCGGCGAACGGCAGATCGCCCCAATCAAGCGCAAACCCTTCGCGCGGGATGGCGTGCGCGGCTGGACCTGGCATCAGGTCGCCATCGATCCGGCCCGGCTTCGCGCCGCATCCGAACCGCTCGGCGGCAGTCATGCCAGCCCGCGCTGGCACCTGCGTCGGGGGCATTGGCGCCAGTTGCCGGACGGTCGGCGCATCTTCGTGCGCCAATGCGAAGTGGGCGATCCCGCGCGCGGCGGGGTGGTGAAGGACTATGCGCTGGAGGCGCGACAGGCATGACGGAATTCACCCCATCGGCAGCGCAGGCCGCCGCCATCGCCGAGGTCCGCGACTGGTTCGAGAACCGCACGGACACGCAACAGGTGTTCCGGCTCTTTGGCTATGCCGGATCGGGCAAGAGCACGGTGCTGAAGTTCGCGCTCGATGAGCTTGGCCTGTCGCCCCATCGTGGCGCAAAGGACGGCACCTGCGTGCCGGGTGTGGTCACCGCCACCTTCACCGGCAAGGCGGCGCTGGTACTGACCCGCAAGGGCACGCCCGCCCGCACCATTCACAGCCTGATCTATTCCGTGATCGAGGCCACGGAAGCGGAAATCGAGGCCGCAGCGCAGAAGGTCCGAGAGGCCGAGACTGCCGCGCGGCGGCTGACCGGCTTTGACCGCACAACGGCCGAGGCCGCGATCGAGGCCATGCGGCAGGCGCTCTCGGCGATGAAGCATCCCCGTTTCGCCCTGAACCCGCAGAGCGATGCGGCGGATGCAAGGCTGATCGTCCTTGACGAGGTGTCGATGGTGGGAGAGGAAATGGCGCGCGATCTGATGAGTTTTGGCAAACCGATCCTCGTTCTGGGCGATCCGGGTCAGTTGCCGCCCATCAAGGGCGAAGGCGCCTTCACCCGCGATGCGCCTGACGTGATGCTGACCGAGATCCACCGTCAGGCGACTGAGAGCGCGATCATCCGTCTCGCCACCATGGCGCGGATGGGCGAGCCCATCGGTTTTGGCACCTACGACACCCATGTCGCCAAGATGCGCAAGGGCGACATTTCGCCGGAACAGGCGCTGCGCGGCGGGCAGTTGATCTGCGGGCTGAACGCGACACGGTTGCAGATCAACAATGCGATGCGTGCGGCGGCCGGGCTGGGCGGGACCTATTTGCCCACTGGCGCGGCGGAAAAGATCATCTGCCTCAAGAACGACAATTCGCTCGGGCTTATCAACGGCATGTTCCTGACCCTCGAGGATATCGTCGACGAGGGCAGCCTCTATTTCTCTGCCGTGGTGCATGACGAGGACGGGCGCCGGGTATCCCCCTTCGACAGCGACGGACGCCCCGGGCGGCTGCGCATCTACAAGGGGCATTTCGAGGATCACGTCTCCTACGACGCCAAGCGCCATGACCGCGATTGGCGGGAAAAGCGCAAGCTGACCGAGGCGACCTACGGCTGGGCGATCACCGCCCACAAGGCGCAAGGGTCGCAGTGGGAGAACGTGATCGTCTGGGATGACGGGCTGGGACGCAGCGAGATCGACCGCCGTCGCTGGCTCTATACCGCCATCACCCGCGCTGAGCGCGGGCTCGTCCTTCTGGCCTGAGGGGGCGCGATGATCGATCTCAACGATGTCGGCACGCCGAAAGCACGCCACGATCTGGCGGCCGTAAAGGACCGGCTGGCGGCGACAGCTGGCGACTGGCTCCCCGGCATCTTTCCGGAGGCGCGGCTTGCGCGCGACCGTCGCTCCTTGCGCTGTGCCGACCTGTCCGGCCGCCCGCCGCGCAAGGAAGGGTCCTGCACGATCCATCTCGACGGGCCCTATGCCGGCTGGGGGTTCGACTATGCCACCGGCGAAAGCGCAGGGCCCATCGACCTGATCGCGCAGGCAACCGGGCTCTGCGATGGCGCGCTCTTCGACGAAGCGGCGCGGATTGCCGGAATGGATCATCCCGCGCCCCGAAACGCGCCACGCGGGAAGCCCGATCATACCGGCGAGATTGCCCGGCTGGTCGATGGCGCAAAGCCGCTCGCTGGCACCCCCGGCGAAACCTACCTCCGCACCCGCGGCCTTGCTGATCCGGGATGCCCGGATCTGCTGTTCCACCCCGACCTGCCGGATTTCGACACGCGACGCGGTTGGCCGGGGCTGATCGCATTGCCACGCCTGGCGGATGGCACCCGCGCGCAGGGCATCCACCGGACTTTCCTGCTCGACGACGGCAGTGCCAAGGCGCCTGCCGGAAAGAAGATGCTGGGTTCGGTGGCCGAAGCGGCCGTGCGGTTGTTCGCCATGCCTGCGGACGGCCATCTCGGCATTGCCGAAGGCATCGAGACCGCTCTAGCGGCGCATGCCCTGTTCGGCACCGCCGTCTGGGCGGCGCTGTCCGCGGATGGCCTCGCGCGGTTTCGCTGTCCCGAGGGCACGACACGGATCACGATCTATGCCGATGCAGGCGACACAGGTCGTCAGGCCACTGCGACCCTGTCGGATCGGCTGAACCGGGCCGACATTCCGAACGAAATCGTGGTCCCGCTGCATGGCGATGATTTCAACGACGATCTGATGCGCGGGGCGTGTGCGGCCGACTATCGCCCGGATATTTCGGCAGACGAGCCGGTCGGTATTGAGGCCATGACGACAGTGGCAGCTCCGACGCCTGGCGATCCGGACGCTCTGATTGCCGCCGCCGAGGCGCTGACCAACCCGCCCGAACTCGCGGCACTCTCCAGCCTTCTCGGTCGCCTTGCGCTGGCCCGGCTCGATCCGCTGCCCGAACGCCAGATCCTTGCCCGGATCAAGACTGCGACCGGCATCTCCATGTCCATCCTCGACAAGCAATTGACGGAACTGCGCCGCCGCGTGCATGCGACGGGCGATCCGCAGGGCCGGATCGCGCGGCCCGCCTGGTTCGGACGGCTGTGTCAGGATCTGTCCGGCACGCCCGAGCGCAACGAGGCCAATGTGATCATCGCCCTGTCCTCGGATCCAGTCTTTGCCGGGCTTCTGGCCTTCGACGAGTTCGCCCAATCCATCGTGGTTCGTCAGCCGTTGCCATGGGATGATCCGGCCATCCGATTTCCGCGCCCCTGGGACGATGCCGACGATGTGCGCACCGCCGAATGGCTGCAGTTGCGCGGGCTCAACGTGGCCCCGATGGTCGTCAGCCGGGGTGTCGGCGCGGTGGCCCGCGACCTGCGCATCCATCCGGTTCGCGACTGGCTCGACACCCTGAAATGGGACGGCACGCCCCGCATCGAGACCTGGACCAGCACCTATCTCGGTGCCACGCCGACAGCCTTCCATCACACCATCGGCGCGCTCTGGCTGATCTCTGCCGTGGCCCGGATCTACCGGCCCGGGGTGAAGGCCGATCACATGCTGATCCTCGAAGGGCCGCAGGGCGCGCGCAAATCGACAGCCATAAAGGTGTTGGCGGGTGAGGACTGGTTCACCGACGAACTGCCCGAGCTCGGGTCCAAGGACGCGGCCATTCACATGCAGGGCGTCTGGATCGTGGAAATTGCCGAACTCGACGCCATCGGCCGGGCCGAGGTGTCGCGCATCAAGGCGTTCCTGACCCGCACCACCGACAGGTTCCGCCCGCCCTATGGCCGCTACACCGTCGAGGTGCCGCGCCAATGCGTCTTCGCGGGCACCGTGAACCCCGACACCTATCTGCGCGACGAAACCGGCAACCGCCGCTTCTGGCCGCTGCGCTGTGGCACCATCGACATCGCAGCGCTGGCTCGCGATCGGGACCAGATCTGGGCCGAAGCCGTCCATCGTTTCCGCGACGGCGCGATCTGGTGGATCGACGATCCGGCAATCCTTTCGGAAGCCGCCGCCGCGCAGGAGGCACGCTACCAGGCGGATGCCTGGGACGCGCGGATCGACCGCTGGCTGACCCACGACACCCGCAGCGTCAATCGCGGCCATGCGGGCTGGGATGATTGGCAGGATGAAGAGTTCGAACGTCCCGAGCCGATCCACGACGTGTCGGTGGGCGAAATCCTCGAAGGCGCGCTCGGCATCGAGCCCGCGAAATGGACCAAGGGCGACCAGATGCGCGTGGGGGCCTGGCTGAAGTCGCGGGATTGGGAGCGATACCGCAGCGGCGCAGGCGCGACCCGCGAATGGCGCTACCGCAGATCGCAGCGCGGCTGACATCGCGATGGCAGTGTCAGGCACCGAAGGGGCATCCATCCGGGTGCCCCTTTTCATTTGCCGCTGTCCCACTTCGCGGCGTGTCCCACTTCAAGTCCAAGGCAGGACAGAAAAAACCATTTTAAATCAATCCTGTCCCACCTGTCCCACTTGGACCGCCAACTTCTCTCTTTCCCATATGGAGCGTATGTGTCCCCCTCGACCTCGTTCTTCCTCATGCGACATAAGGAAAAAGGTGGGACAAGTGGGACAGGTGGGACGCGCCTTGTTTTGAAAGGAAAATCTGGCGTCCCAATTTGATCGGCAAGTGGGACAACCCGAGACCAGGTGGGACAGAAGCATCGTCTGGCGCATTTTTCTTGAATGGGTGCGCGTGTCATGATTCTCTGCCCATGACCAAAGCCGAAGGCCCACGTTTCAGGTGAGCCTTCAACATGACGCCGACCATCCAGACTGCGGATCTGCACCTCGAACAGGGGCGCCTTTCCACGTCCTGCATCCTTGCCCTCGACCTCGGGACAACGACAGGTTGGGCCTTGCGTGGCCATGACGGTCTGATCACCTCTGGCACGACGTCCTTTCGCCCCGGGCGGTTCGACGGCGGCGGTATGCGGTATCTTCGCTTCACCAACTGGCTGACCGAGGTCGACCGGCTATCAGGCCCCATCGCTGCGATCTGGTTTGAGGAAGTCCGCCGCCATGTCGGAACGGACGCTGCCCATGTCTATGGCGGGCTGATTGCCACGCTCACGGCATGGGCTGAACTCCGCGGCATCCCTTATGAGGGCGTTCCGGTTGGCACCATCAAGCGCCATGCCACCGGCAAGGGCAACGCCGACAAGCAGGCGATGATCGCGGCCGCGCGGGCGCGCGGGTTCAGTCCCGCCGATGACAACGAGGCGGATGCCATCGCCATCCTGCATTGGGCGATCGAAACGAACGGGGGTGTCGCGTGAGGTGGTATCCCCGCGGCTATGGTGGCACCCGCCGTGATCCAGATCGCGTCAAGCAGGACGGCTGGCATGACCATGGGCTATTGGCCGTGTCCATCGACGACCCGCGTCTCACCTGGCCGGAGCAGGAACTGGTCCGCCAGCTGGGTGAAAAACTCTACGGCCCGCGTGTCGAGCCAAGGGAGATCGCACATGGCTGAGTGGACACCCACCATTGTCGAAGCGCGCCTTGAGAGCGCTGCCGATGTTTTTAGGTCGCTGCCCGAGGTGAAGCCGCAGGGCTATTTCAACGCCTGGCCCGAGTATTTCCACAGCTTCGCCGACCAGGTCGGTCAAGAACCTCGGATGCGACGGCCGAAGCCCGGCCCTCGCGACATCACCCAAGCCGACGACGCGCTGCTGTGGTTGCGTTGGCTGGACCCGGCCGACGCGCGCCTTGTGTGGCTCCGGGCGAACCGCAAGCCATGGAAGCCGATCTGCTGGGAACTGGGCATCAGCCGCGCCACCGCCAACCGGCGCTGGCAGTATGGCATTGCAGTCATCGTCTGGCGGTTGAATGGCAAACGCGTGCCGTCGAAGCGGTCGATGGAATTCGTGGTGGCGAAGGTGACGCCCTGAACCTGTCAAGATCTGTCGCGTGTACGAGACACTTTCATGCGAGACACCAGACGCCAAGACAGATCGCGTCCGGGGCGCTACAGATTGAATATACTCGGGAGAGGAGCGCGCAGGCAGAGGCCGCGCCGCTGGCTTCCGTGGTCCAGCGAGGGGACCAGTCGGGGTCCAAACTGCCAAGCCTTTGATATCTTGGTTCCTTCCTGGCGATATTCGTATGCTGGCGGGCGAAGCGCGGGACATCGCCAGCGACAGGGCCGGATTTTTGGGAAGCCACCCGGAAGCCAACGCCGCCTGAACCCGCCTGAAACACCGCAAAATCAAACCCTTGAAGCTGGACACGCCTAGTGGCCGCTGGACCCCGCGTGGAGTCCAGTCTGTACCCCGGAGTCCAGAAGCCAGGGGCATCCATCCTGATCCGAGGAATGACCCGACGATGACGCTGAGTTTTGCCCCGGATCGGATCGAGATGTGGCCGCTGGCCAAGCTCCAGCCCTATGCCCGCAATGCCAAGGCGCATGGCGCGGACCAGGTGGCGAAGATCGCCGCCAGCATGGCGGAGTTCGGCTGGACCGTGCCCTGCCTCGTCGGCGAGGACGGTGAGTTGATCGCGGGGCATGGCCGGGTGCTCGCGGCAACACAACTGGGGCTGACGGAAGCGCCGGTGATCGTGCTCGGGCACCTGACCGAGGGGCAGCGCCGGGCGTATCGGATCGCCGACAACAAGCTGACCGAACTCGGCACCTGGGACGAGGCGCTGCTGTCGGCGGAACTGAACGAACTGCTGGCCGAGGATTTCGACCTGTCGCTGGTCGGGTTTTCCGATGGCGAACTCGACAAGCTGCTGGCCTTCGTGCCGGAGGGGGACGGGCAAGAAGCTGGCGCCGGTGGCTCGGTGCCGCCGGTGACCATCCCCGAACCGCCGCGCAACCCGGCGTCGCGCACCGGTGATCTGTGGATCCTTGGCGACCATCGCCTTCTCTGCGGCGACAGCACCAGCCCGGCCGATGTGCGCCGCCTGATGAATGGCGAGCGGGCGATCCTGTTCGCGACCGA
>DJUV01000328.1:15273-15457 GCA_002440625.1 Rhodobacteraceae bacterium UBA6273
TACGACGGCTCGAACCACCCGACCCGGAACAAAGACTGGTCGGCGTCCTATGGCACGACCTGGGATGACAGTTCGCAGGGGGCGGAGCTTTACGACGGTTTCATCGCGGCCGCCGTGGCGGAAGCCATCGCTGAAAATGCCGCATGGTATTGCTGGCACGCGTCGCGCCGCCAGGCGATGCTCG
>DJUV01000089.1 GCA_002440625.1 Rhodobacteraceae bacterium UBA6273
GCAGCAAGTTCAAGGCCGTCAACAACCGCGACCGCAACTTCACCAAGGGCAAGATCGCCAGCCGCCTGGCTCATCTCGAGGCCGATGTCGAACGCTACATCAACGAGATGGTCCGCATCGACCGGCAGGAGGAAGGCGAGGCGCGCGCCGAGAAGGTTGCCCACCTTGCCCGCCGCTACGGCCGCATCCGGCAGGAGATCGCGCGGCTGCAGGCGATGGACAAGGCCCTGGCCGACGCGCCGGACGGCCAGATATCCCTGACTGATCCAGATGCCCGCGCCATGGCGACAAGCGCCCGGCACAGCGGGCTCGTCGGCTACAACGTCCAGAATGTCGTCGATACCGAGACCCACATCATCGTCACGCATGACGTCACGAACCAGGGTTTTGACCGCGATCAACTGAGCCCGATGGCGGTGGCGGCCAAGGAGGCTCTCGGCCGCGACGACCTGCACGCCATTGCCGACAAGGGCTACTTCAGCGGCACCGAGATCCTTGCCTGCCATGAGGTGGGCATCACCACGACCGTGCCGCGGCCCGCCACCTCGGGCAACGAAGGCAAAGGCATGTTCGTCAAGGCAGACTTTCTCTACGATCTGGAACGCGACGTCTATCGATGCCCGGCAGGCAACGAGCTGACCTATCGCTACAGCCGCGAGGAAGGTGGCCTGACGGTGGCGCGATATTGGATCAACGAATGCCAGCACTGCCCACTGCAACGACGGTGCACCAGCGGCAAGGAGCGCCGGATCACCCGGTGGGAACACGAGCATCTGGTAGACGACATGCGCGACCGCCTGAAGCGCGATCCCGACCCAATGACCTTACGGCGCTGCACGGTTGAGCATCCGTTCGGCACCATCAAGGCCTGGATGGGTGCCACCCATTTCCTGACCCGCCGCCTGCGAGGCGTCAGAACCGAGATGGCGCTGAACGTTCTGGCCTACAATATCAAGAGAATGGTCGCCCTGATCGGAATCCGCCGCCTGATGGAGGCCATTCCCAGCTGACGGACGGCACCTGCTTCATCAAATCGGCGCAGAACCCGCCGATGGCGCGCACCGGACCGGATGATCGCCCGTAGCCAACCCAGGCCATGAGTTTCCACACAGCCTCGGCCGAGGCTGTCTAAATCGCTTAAGCCAGTTGATCTGCCAAACTGTCAGCCCTGCCGTTGCCCCTGACAAGGGATAGATGGACTTACGGGTTATCCACAAACGCGGTGGACAACTCGGTGTGGAAGCGTGGCATAGGCCCTTCGTTACAAGGTTGCGCCCGGGCGCGCCTAAACTTCTGGCAAACTCTAGGCTCACCGATTGCTGTCGATCCATCGCGACATCAACCCGCGATCGCGAAAGCACTCATCGGGAACCGCCCGCCGCCTGATCCGGGCGAGGCGTTCTGCGAAGGCGACCTGCTTCGAGCTGGGATGGCTGAAGCTCTCGGCCGGCCTCGCCGCCGCCTGGGTCTCTATCCAGCGGCTCAGGCTTTGCCGATCCCGCTGAACCTCCCAGGGCAGGACCACCTGATTGCGCAGCGCGAGTTTCTGCGCATAGGCGATCTGCTTCGGGGTGGCGGGTAAGGTGGTAGGGGAAACGTCCATGACAGCCTCCTCGTAGTCCTCTTCAGGTTAGAACAAATGAGGATCAAAGGCAATCATATAGTGGTTTTTTTCCATCAAGGCACAACATGATGTGTCCCCCGTAGGGTGCATCGCGAAGCATCGGCGATGGGTGGAGCGAGAGGAAGAGGGGAGGGGGCGGCCCTGCGCGGGTTGAAGCTCGGGAGAGAGGCTCCCGGCGCCCGCGCTGGAGGCAAGTCATGGCACAGATCGAAATTCTGGAACCCGCACGGCCAGTACGCGGCGGCTACAAGGTGGATGTCGGCCGGGGCGAGAGGATCGGCCGGGTGTCATCGGAATGGTTCAACCGGCCCGACGACGAGCGCTTCCTGTCGCTCGACAATCTCTGGGCTTCGGTGAAGTCCCGCTCCGAACGCAGCCGGACGCGGATTGTCGAGACGGCACGGATCCATGTCGAGGCCAGCCGCGACAATGCCGAGCGGATGCAGCTGGTCCTGCCGAACGCAGATGCGCCCCTGGCTCCGACCCACTGGGCCTTCGGCCAGCTGGCGGCCATGGTCGGGGCGCCCGCAGCCTATCTTCGCCAGCTTCCGGCGCCGCTCGCGGGCATTAACCTTCAGTATGGTCTATCCTCCTGCCGCTCCGAGCAGATCAAGACCCTCGAGACCGACGACGGCCGGGTTGAGTTGCGTGCGGTCACCGGACCGGACTACGGCAGAATCCATGACCACGAGTTGGTCGAGGCCGTGCAGAAGATCGCGGGCAACGGCACAGGGGATACCAGGTGGAAGGTGCCTGGCGTCCTCGACTGGTCGACCGGGGTCTACAACCCGGATATCGACATCACCCGCGACACGACGACGCTCTATGCTTCGGACAGGGATGTGTTCCTGTTCCTGGTCGACGATTTCAATCCCATCGAAGCAGGCAAGCTGCCCGACGGGTCGCCGGACCTCTTCTTCCGCGGCTTTTACGCCTGGAACTCCGAGGTGGGCGCGAAGACCCTCGGGATTGCGAGCTTCTATCTGCGGGCAGTTTGCCAGAACCGCCAACTTTGGGGCGTCGAGGATTTCCAGGAAATCACCATCCGGCATTCGAAATACGCAGCCAACCGCTTCGCACATGAGGCGGCGCCGGCGCTGACCCGCTTCGCGAATTCCTCGCCGCAGCCCTTCATCAACGGCATCAAGGCGGCCCGGCAACAGATCGTCGCGCGTACCGATGAGGACCGCCAGGACTTCCTCCGCAAGCGCGGCTTCTCGCGGCCCGAGACCGCGAAGATCATCGACAAGGTGCTGATGGAGGAGGGGCACCCTCCTCAGTCCATCTTCGACTTCGTCCAGGGGATCACCCGGCTTGCACGCGAGAAACCACATCAGGATGCCCGGCTGGAATTCGAGGGCAGGGCGAAAAAGCTCCTCGACCGGGTCGGCTGATCCGGCCGTCTTCGGCTTTTCGGTCACCCTGCCGCCGTCCTGCAGGGCAGGGTGACCATCGCGCGGCATGCCGACGTTTCCTGCTGGCTGCTGCATTCTCCCCTTTCCGGCCAGCTCTCCTGCGCCGCCGTCACAGTGGCGGGGCAGGGGGACTGGTCGCTATCCCATGAGGATTCAAAGATGCAGACCTTCGACGACAAGGTGGACGCGGCCGTTCATGCGGCCTTCATGGCCCTCGGCCTTTCGGCTGCCACACGCTGGGAGCTGGCCTGCCGGCTTAGCGATTTCATCGCGCAAGAATTCCGGTCTGATGTGACCGGAGACGAGGAAGACGGGGACGATGGCAGCGAAGCGACCACTTCCCGGCAGCCCGATGACGCCGGTTCGGTTGGCGGCGAGGGAGGTTCGTCCGATGACTGAGCAAGAGGAGACCATCATTCTCGAGGCCCGCGAAATCCTTGCCCGCTACATCAACTGCAACCCCGTCCTGTCCTGCTGGCAGGCGGTGCTGGACTATTGCGCCATTAGCATCCGTGGCGAGGTCGAACGCTTCCATGTCCTCTACCTCGACCGAAAGAACCGGCTGATCTCGGACGAATGCCTTGCCATCGGTACGGTCGATCATGTCCCGGTTTATCCGCGCGAGGTAGTCAAAAGGGCCTTGCTCAACAATGCCATGGCGATTCTGGTTGTCCATAATCACCCGGCCGGTGATCCCGCCCCCTCGGAGGCCGATATCGCGATGACGAAGCAGTTGCAGGATGCATGTGCCGTTCTCGGGATCACGCTGCACGACCATATCATCGTCGGTGCCGGTCGCGAACTCAGCCTGCGCGCGGAGGGAATGATTCAATGAAGAGTGTCGAATTCTCCCGAAGCGGCCGCCAGGGCAGAAGCAAGGTCAACTGGGGCTGGTCTGGCGTTCATCGCCAGCCTCACGGACAGGGGCCACAGGAGTTTCGCAGCGATCTTCCCGACCGGGCGTCCTGCTAGACTGCCGGAACGGCGGTGCCACGAATGGCTGGGGGCAGCGCTGCGATCAGAGAGCGAGAGGAGGGTGGGGGGTCTGCGACGGGATGAAGATCGGAAGAGAGGCTTCCGGCGCCCGTCGTGGAGAAGATGACATGGCGAAGGCCGTTCAGAAAATCACCCTCTCGCGCTCGCGCGATATCCCCTTCGACAAGCTGGTGCTGAGCCAGGCGAACGTCCGCAAGATCAAGGCCAATGTGTCGGTCGAGGAGCTGGCCGAGGACATCGCCCGGCGCGGTTTGCTGCAGAGCCTCAACGTCCGGCCGCTCCTCGACACGGAGGGCCAGGAAACCGGCATGTTCGAAGTGCCGGCGGGCGGCCGCCGCTACCAGGCGCTGGCGCTCCTGGTGAAACAGAAGCGCCTGGCGAAGGATGCGCCGGTTCCCTGCGTCCTGCGTGATGGCGACAGCGATATCCTCGCCGAGGATGACTCCTTGGCCGAGAACACGCAGCGCGCAGCCCTCCATCCGCTCGACCAGTTCAGGGCGTTCAAGGCGCTGCGGGAGAAGGGCCAGTCCGAGGAACAGATCGCGGCGGCCTTCTTCGTCCCGGCCACGGTCGTGAAGCAGCGCCTGAAGCTGGTCTCCGTCGCCGAAGAACTGCTGGAGGTCTACGCCGCCGATGAGATGACGTTGGAGGAACTCATGGCCTTCACGGTGTCTTCGGACAACGAGCGGCAGGTGCAGGTCTGGAGTGCGGTCAAGGATTCCGGGTGGCAGCGCGAGCCCCACAGCATCCGCCGCAAGCTGACCGAAACCTCGGTGCGTTGCTCGGATCGCAGGGTGCGTTTCGTCGGCATTGAGGCCTATGAGTTGGCCGGTGGCACCCGCAGCCGCGACCTTTTCGAAGACGACAGCGGCGGCTGGATCGACGATGTCGGCCTGCTCGACCGCCTGGTCGCGGAAAAGCTGTCGGCTGAAGCCCAGGCTGTCGCAGCCGAGGGCTGGAGATGGGTCAAGGCCGATGTCAGCTTCGAATATGGCCACAATTTTGGGTTTCGGAAGCTGCCCGCCGGGCCGCAGTTGACCGAAGAAGAATACGCTACCCGGGAGGCGCTCCGCAGCGAGTACGACGATCTCGAGGCGGAATATGCCGAGGCGGAGGAGTATCCCGACGAGGCCGCCGCGCGCCTTGGTGAGATCGAGGCCGCGCTCGAGGCTTACGACAACCGCCCCGTCACCTACGACCCCGCGGAGATCGGACGGGCAGGTGCCTTCGTCAGCATAAATCTCGATGGCACAGTCAAAGTCGAGCGTGGCTTCGTGCGTCCGGAGGATGCAGCGGCGAGCGGGAAAAGGGACGACGCCGATGACGATGATCCCTCGGACAGCGATGACGATGCAGACGACGGCATTGGCGACTGGACGACCGGGACCGTCGTCACCATCGGCGGACAGGCGTCCGTGCCGGAGGATGACGAGGGCGAGGCGATCAAGCCGCTGCCGGATCGGCTGCTCTCGGAACTGACCGCCTACCGGACGGTGGCGCTGCAGGATGCGGTCGCCCGGCATCCGCAGGTCGCCATGACCCTGCTTCTGCACAAACTGGTCACCGATGCCTTCCGGTCGGGCATGACCCAAGGACGCTGTCTCGAGGCCTCGATTCGGTCGGTCTACCCCTCTGCGCAGCCGGCCGATCTGAAGTCCTTCCCGCCGGCGCTGTCGATCGGGGAGCGGCATGAAGCCTGGCAGCAGGACATCCCGACCGGCGACGACCATACCCTCTGGATCTGGATCGCCGGACTCGATGAGGCGAGCCGCATGGCGCTGCTCGCGCATTGCGTCTCCTTCGGGATCAACGCGCAGCACGAAAAGCCCAATCCGTTCAGCGGCTACGGGCTGAGTGAGCATGCGTTGCAATGCCGGATGGCCGAAGCCGATCGCCTCGCCCGCCAGACCGGTCTCGACATGTTCGAAGCGGGCTGGCAGCCGACGGTCGACAACTATCTCGGTCGCGTCACCAAGCCGCGCATCCTCGAGGCCGTTCGCGAGGCAAAGGGCGAGGGCGCTGTGCAGCTGATCGACCATCTGAAGAAGGGCGACATGGCGCGCGAGGCGGCGCGCCTGCTCGATGGCACCGGCTGGCTCCCCGAAATCCTCCGGGTTGCCGGGGACGAAGAGCCGGTCCCGACTGAAGCCGATGCCGCGGAGATCGCGGACCTGCCGGCTTTCCTCGCTGATGAGCCGGTCGAGGATGCGGTCGAGGCGGAAGTGCCGAACAAGGAGGCCGAATCCGCCGAAGCGGTTGCGGCGGAATGATCCTTCGGGGGCGGCCGTCCGTGCCGTCCCTGCTTCCTGCCGTCCTGGACATCACGCGGCCCGGCTTTCGCCGGGTCGCGTTTCACAATGGAGATAGAACATGTCTGCACAGCAGATTTTCGCGATGGCGCCCTTGGGCGCGCTCATCCGGTATAGCGACGGCACTGCGCGGCCACCGTCGCGGTTCACGAAGAAGCTTGCCGCCTGGAAGCGCAACAATGGCATCGGGCGCCTGGTCCGCAAGAACCCGGCGCGCACTTGTGGCAACGGTTTCACTCTCCCGGCCTCGATCACGCTGCATGCAGGAGACCTGTCCTCGGCCGGTGTGATCCTCGTGGTGGTGCACCGGACCTGGTCCTTGACCAGCGATCTGCAATTCTCGGTCGCGGAGCTGCCCCGCCCGGGGATGGTTCAGATCATCCAGACCTTCCGGGATTCGGTCGAACTCCTGCATTTGGCAGAGGATCGCGATGCGGCCGAGCTTTGGCTCGCGAAGAATCCGCATTCGGGCGCGCGCCTTGAGGTGGTTGGCGACGAGACACCGCCGGAACCGGCCGCCGTTGCCGTTGCGGCCTGACGCGGCATCCCAGGTGCCGATACCCCGCCTGTCGCCCCGGCAGGCGAGGTATTTTCGTTTTCGCGGCGGCGCGGCCGGGCAGAGGCCCAGGAGGGCTGGAGTCGGGTGCCGGGTTAGAGGCGCGGGAGAGCTCTCTACGCGGAGATCTATGGCGTTGCCTGCTCTGACGACGAGGATGGAGAGGCAGGCGAAGGCTGAGGTCCATATGGCCGTCGGCCCGCTCGGGCCGGCGGCGGCTCGGAGAGTTCGAGGGTGGGGCAGGGGGCCGAGCCGGAGGGTCCCAGAGAGAGATGCCGGCTCGCAACCTCACCCCAGACGGAGATCACATCATGTCCGAGATCGTTGCGACGCCCGCGGCGCCAGCCGCCCCGAGTTCCGACTTCGACGCCTATATGGCGCGCCATGCCGAGCACCAGGCCCGGGAGGCCTCGCTCGTCGATGGGAACAAGTCCGCGCTCTTCGCCGCGCTGACCGCCGTCGGCATCACCCATGTCACCGTTGCCTTCGACGGCTATGGCGATTCCGGCCAGATCGAGAGCGTCGAGGCCTACAGCGACGAAGTTCTGGTCGATCTGCCCGAGGCCGAGGTCATGATCGCCTCGGCCAGTTGGGGCGATCCCGGCATCGTCGCCCGGACGATGACGCTCCCGGACGCCATCGAACACCTGGCCTATGGGTTCCTCGCCGACACCCATGGCGGCTGGGAGAACGACGACGGTGCATATGGCGAGTTCTGCTTCGACGCCCGGGCGAAGACGATCCAGCTCGACTACAACGAGCGGTTCACCTCGTCCGAATACTACGGCCACGCATTCTGAGGGGGGACAGGAAATGGCACATCCGTATCATCATGCCCTGTCCTCGGTGAAGAAATGGGGCGGCACGGTCGACGACTTCATTGCCATCCACGATTGGTTAGATGTTATCTGGACAG
>DJUV01000091.1 GCA_002440625.1 Rhodobacteraceae bacterium UBA6273
GGCAGAGCCGTTCCGGCGCTGGTTCGACATCGCGCTCCTCACCGGGCAGGAGGATCGCGCCTGCAACGTCATGCGCGGCACGCCGCAGGTCGCGCCGACCTTCCCGGCCCGCGTCTTCTGCCTTGCGCGCGGCGGCGACTGGAACGCGGCCGCGCTGTCGCTCAGGACCGGCGAGACGCTGGGCTATATCGAGCCGGACTTGGCGCGGCTTCTCGAACACTTCCTCGACCCCGACCTATTCGAGGGCGAGCCCGACCTTCCACTTCCCGACCGTCCCTCGCCGCTTGTGCTGAGGATGATGGAGGCAATCGGTCAGCCGATGCCGACGGCGACCCTGCCCGTCGCCTTCGCCCAGGCCGACCTCAGGTCGAACGCCGGCTGGAAGACCCGGCTCGACGCCGCCGAAAGGCTGGCGCGGACCGGGGCGATTCAGGCCAACCAGCTTTTCGGCCTTTACACCGAAAGCGCCCCTTCGGCCTCGGGCGGGGTCTGGGAACGGGTGTCCGCGGTACAGGACCTTGACGCCGCCCTGAACGACGGCGAACCGGCAAAGATCGCGACCGCCCTTTCGGCGGCCTGGTTCGAGATGACGGCGGTGGAACTCGAAGTGCCCTTCGCCTCGTTCTTCGCCGACCGGCTGACCAAGGCCGGCCTGACCGGGCCGGCCGGCACCATCGCCTTCCGCGCGGCGCTGCTGTCGGACAGTTACGAGAAGGCCGCCCGCGCGCACATCCCCGCCAATGGCGACGAAGCCTTTTTGGCCGGCATCGCCACCGGCAAGCTCGACGGCGTGACGCCCGGCGACCAGATGGGCGTGGCGATCAAGGCGGCGTTCCTGCCATCGACGCCGCTCCGCGAGGACTATGTCGCGCTGAAATCCGACGACCGGCTTGGCGAGGGCATCCTCAAGGCCATCGACGACATCACCGAAGGCGCGCGGGGCGATCTGCGCGATGTGACCGGCGGCCTTCGCTTTCTGCGCGAGGTCGGGCTTGAGACCACCGCCCGCCGCGCCTCGCTCGAGCTTCTGCTGCTTGAGCGCCGGGGCTGAGGCAGATGACGGCGGGGCGCTGGATCTCGACCTTTCTTGAGGCACAGGCGGCAGAGCTTGGCTCGGCCCGGAACACGCTTCTTGCCTATGGCCGCGACCTCAATGACTTCGCGGGCTGGCTCGCCCACCGCAAGCGCGACTTCGCCGCCGCCAACCGCGCCGATGTCGAGGCCTATATCGTCTCCTGCGAGGCGGCGGGGCTTTCGCCCGCGACCCGCGCGCGGCGCCTTTCCGCGATCCGCCAGCTTTACCGCTTTGCCTATGACGAAGGCTGGCGGAAGGACAATCCGGCGATCCAGATTTCCGGCCCCGCCAAGGCGCAGCGCCTGCCAAAGATCCTGACCGAGGCCGAGGTTGACCGCCTTCTGGCCGCCGCGCGGGTGAGCGGGCGCAACCCGGTCGAAGAGGCGCGCAACATCTGCCTGATGGAGTTGCTCTACGCCACCGGGATGCGGGTGAGCGAGCTTGTCGGCCTGCCGGTTTCCGCCGCGCGCGGCGATCCCCGGATGCTTCTCGTGAAAGGCAAGGGAGGCAAGGAACGCATGGTGCCGCTGTCGAGCCCGGCGCGCGAGGCGCTTGCGACCTGGCTCGCCATCCGCGACAAGGCCGAAGAGGTCGCCCGACTTGAATTCCGCACCCCACCCGGCAAGCACCTTTTCCCGGCGCGCGGGGCGGCGGGCCACATGACCCGGCAGGCCTTCCACGGCCTTCTGAAGGACCTGGCCATCGCCGCCGGCCTGCCGCCTGTCAAGGTCACGCCGCATGTCCTCCGCCATGCCTTCGCCACCCATCTTCTGGCCGGTGGCGCTGACCTGCGCGCGATCCAGACCATGCTCGGCCATGCCGACATCTCCACCACCGAGATCTATACCCATGTGCTCGATGAACGGCTGAAGGCGCTCGTCCTGACACATCATCCGCTGGCGCGGACTGGCGACCAGTCGGTCTAGGCCCCGTCGAAGAAAGGCCCACATGCAGTTCCCCGCCGCCCTCGACGCCCCTTTCTGGATCACCGTCGCCGCGATCATCCTGCTCTTGGTGCTGTCGGCCTTCTTCTCCGGTTCGGAGACCGCGCTGACGGCGGCCTCGCGCGGCAAGCTCCGCGCCGAAGCCTCGCGCGGCAGTCGGGGGGCGGAACAGGCGCTGAGGGTCCGCGAGGACGGCGAAAAGCTGATCGGCGCGATCCTTCTTGGCAACAACGTCGCCAACATCACGGCGGCATCGCTGGCAACCGCGCTTTTTTCCCGCATTCTCGGTGACAACGGCGTGGCCGTCGCCACTCTGGTGATGACCGCGCTGGTCCTTGTCTTTGCCGAGGTCCTGCCCAAGACCTATGCCATCACCGCGCCTGAGGTTGCCGCCGCCCGCGTGGCCCGGCCGATCTCATGGCTTGTCGTCGTGCTCAACCCGGTGGTGCGGCTCGTCCGGGCGCTGGTGCGCGGTATCCTCGGGCTTTTCGGGGTGCGGACCGATCCCGACAGCCACGTCCTTTCGGTCCGTGACGAGATTGCCGGCGCGCTGGCGATCGGCCGGTCCGAGGGCACAGTCCACAAGGAGGAACGCGACCGGCTTCTGGGTGCGCTCGACCTTTCCGACCGGACCGTCGAGGAAATCATGACGCACCGGAGCAAGATGGCGATGATCGACGCCGCCGCCGCACCCGAGGCGATCCTGTCCCAGGTTCTCGCCTCGCCGCACACGCGCCTGCCGGTCTTCCGGGGCGAACGCGACAATGTGGTGGGCGTGATCCATGCCAAGGACCTTCTGCGCGCCGTCGACAAGCTGGTGCGCGGCGATGCGGGCGATCTGGCGTCCATCGCCGATCTCGACATCCTCAGCGTGGCGATGAAGCCCTATTTCGTCCCCGACACAACGCCACTCGACGAACAGATGCGGGCTTTCCTGAAGCGGCGCACCCATTTCGCGCTGGTGGTCGACGAATACGGCGACCTTCGCGGCCTTCTGACGCTGGAGGACATCATCGAGGAGATTGTCGGTGAGATCACCGACGAGTTCGACATCGACGCCGAACATCCCCTGAAGCGCAGCGAGACGGGCGATTTCGTCGTCGATGGCGGCATGACCATCCGCGACTTCAACCGCGCCACCGAATGCGTGCTGCCCGATGACGAAGCAAACACCGTCGCCGGCCTTGTCATCCACGAAGCGCAGATGATCCCTGTCGAAGGCCAGGTCTTCGCCTTCCACGGCTTCCGCTTCGAGATCCTTCAGCGCAAGGAAAACCGCATCACCCGGCTGAAAGTGCGTCCGCTCTGAGGCCGTTCAAACCGGCGTCTGCTGGTGCGACATGAGCCGCCAGCCGCCGTCGTCTTTCACATAGGTCGAGGCGCAGAGCGCCCTGAGGATCGGCGCGTCGGGCCGTTCCGCCTCGGCCCGGTAGGCGAGGACGGCAACATCGCCCTTCAGGTTCACCGTGCGGTCGGCCATCACAACAGATCGCCACTTGGGCTGGGCCGAGACGCCCTTCTTGGCGCTGTCACCCTGCAGGATGCCGGCCGGATATGCGAAGACGATGATCGCGCCGTCGGCCATGGTGCTGTGAAATGTCTCGCCGCCACCGAGCCAGAATTTCTCCTCGAGGCCCCAGAGATCGTCCTGCGTGCTCATATCCATACCTCCTAACGTGACCTTGCAAGCTGTGCCGGGGCGGCTCCCGTTCAGCGTGACTTGAAAAGCGATCCCAGAATGCCGCGCACAATGGCCTGGCCGGTCTTGGTGCCAAGCTGCCGCGCGAGGCTCTTGCCGAAAGCAGTGGCGATGCCGTCGTTGCGCGGCGAGGCGCGCGAGGCTGACCGGCCAACCTGCGTCCCATCGTAGCGCCGCGCCTGCTTCAGTTGCTGCAACTCCGCCTTCATCTTGTCTTCCTCGGCCGCGGCTTGGGCCGCAGCCTCGGCCGCCGCCGAGGCCTTGGCCTGCAGCTTCTCATAGGCGGACTCGCGGTCGATCACCTTGTCGTACTTGAACCCCAGCCCGGTCGCGGCGATGACCGCGCGGCGCTGGTCGGGAGTGATAGGGCCAAGCTGGCTTGCCGGCGGGCGCACCAGCGTCCGTTCCACCATCGAAGGAATGCCCTTGGCTTCAAGGAAAGAGGTAACGGCCTCGCCGGTGCCAACCTCCTTGATCGCGGTTTCCGTGTCGAAACGCGGATTGGGGCGGTAGTTCTGCGCGGCGCGGGCCAGGTCCTTCTGGTCCTTGCCGGTGAATGCGCGGAGCGCGTGCTGGACCCGGTTGCCAAGCTGGCCGAGAATGTCATCAGGCACGTCGGCGGGGTTCTGGGTGATGAAGAAGATGCCGACGCCCTTCGAGCGGATCAGCCGCGCCACCTGCTCGACCTTGTCGGTCAGCGCCTTCGGCGCATCGTTGAAAAGAAGATGCGCCTCGTCGAAGAAGAAGACGAATTTCGGCTTGTCGGGGTCGCCGACCTCAGGCAGTTCCTCGAAAAGCTCGGAGAGGAGCCAAAGCAGGAAGGTCGCGTAGAGCCGGGGCGAGGACATCAGCTTGTCAGAAGCAAGGATGTTGACCTGGCCCCGCCCGTCCGGTGCCAGCCGCATCATGTCGGCAAGCTCCAGCGCCGGTTCCCCGAAAAGCCGGGTGCCGCCCTGGTTTTCCAGAACCAGCAGCTGGCGCTGGATCGCCCCCACGGTCGCGGGGGAGATGTTGCCGTAGCGCAGGCCAAGCTCGGCCGCGTGTTCGCCGATATAGACCAGCATCGCCTGAAGGTCCTTCAGGTCGAGAAGCGCCATCCCGTCTTCGTCAGCCAGTCGGAAGGCAATGTTGAGCACACCCTCCTGCGGTTCGCTGAGGTCCATGAGCCGGGCGAGGAGGAGCGGCCCCATCTCGGCCACCGTGGTGCGAATCGGCGTACCCTGTTCGCCGAAAAGATCCCAGAAGGCGACCGGGAAGGCCGCGTATTTCAACTCGTAGCCGATGGTCTGGGACCGTTTGAGAAAAGCGTCGTGCAACTTGCCGTCGGGTGAACCCGCCGCTGCCATTCCGGCAAGGTCGCCCTTCACATCGGCGAGGAAGACCGGAACCCCGGAGGCCGAGAACCCCTCGGCCAGGACCTGCAGCGTCACCGTCTTGCCGGTGCCGGTAGCACCGGCGATCAACCCGTGCCGGTTGCCATATTTCAACAGAAGTTCCTGTGGCGTAGCGTAGCCTTCGCCGCCCCCGCCTACGAAAATACCCGCATCCGTCAGCACTCTTTCCCCCGTCTCGCACCATCGCCAGCGCGGTCACCATACTATGTTAACCAGACTGTGCCAGCCTTCATGTGGTGCTGCCGCACGACCTTGCGGCGGCACCGTTTCTTCCTCCCTGTCAGACTGGCCGCGCCCCCGGGCGCGGCTTTTTTCCTGTAAAATCAAATTTCTGGCGAGAGGCATTTTATATGTTGACGCATAAGTGCGAACTGAATAGCTTGCGCCTCAATGACTAAGTCGGCCCGTCCGACAGGGAGCGTAAGAATTCGAAGGGGCCCCATCCGGGGCCCTTTCTTTTTGCCCCGCCCTCCGGCATCGCCGGGCGGCTCCGCGCCCCCGGCCGCTGGTCCCAGCCCCTCCACCTCTTACAGAACCGGAAACCGCTGCGGCAGGTTTGGCGTATTTCGCCATAGAGATGGCGGCGCCTGCAAGTGATCTGTCGCGATGCGCGGGCTAGCTCTGCTGCAGCGCAACAGCAAAGGTGCAGCATGACCAGCAAGTCAAAACCCACGGCCCTCGTCACCGGCGCATCGTCCGGCATGGGCAAGAGCATCGCCGAGCGCCTGATCGCGGACGGCTACCTTGTCTATGCGGCCGCCCGCAACACCGACCGGATGGCCGACCTCGCCCGTCTGGGCGCCGTGCCGCTGAGAATGGATATCTCGAAGGAGGCGGATATCGTCGCCGCCGTCGCTGCCATCACCGAAAGATCTGGCGGCGTCGATGTGCTGGTGAACAACGCCGGCTACGGGCTTTATGGCCCGGTCGAGGAAATCGGGCTGGACGAGGCGCGCTATCAGTTCGAGGTCAACCTTTTCGGCGCTGCCCGCCTGACCCAGCTTTTGCTGCCCGCGATGCGGGCGAAGGGCAAGGGCACCATCGTCAACATCACGTCGATGGGCGGCAAGATCTACACGGTACTGGGCGCCTGGTATCACGCCACCAAGCACGCGCTGGAAGGCTGGTCCGACAGCCTGCGGCTGGAGCTTGAACCCTTCGGCATCAGGGTCGTGGTGGTCGAGCCGGGGCTGATCGAGACCGGCTTTGGCGCGGCGGCGTCGCAAGGCATTCTGGAACGCTCGGGCAGCGGCGCCTATGCCGGAGTGTCGAAAAGCGTCGCGGCCTCGATGGAACGCAGCTACGGCCACGGTCGGGGCACCGATCCCAAGGTCATCGCGGATGTGGTGGGTGAGGCGGTCAGGTCGCGGCGCCCCGGAACCCGCTATGCCGCGGGGAAATATGCGAAGATGATGATCTGGGTCCGCAAGTGGCTGGGCGATCGCGCCTTCGACCGGCTGATCAAGAGCCAGATGTAGTACCGCGGAGGGGGCTGCCATGACCAGGGATGCAAGCGACAGGTGCAGGCTGCCTCAGGCCTTCTGGCGGGCGGCGGAGCGGATGGGCATGCCCGCCCCCGCGCTTCTGCGGCAGGCCCGGCTTCCGGCGGCGTTGCATGTCACGGCGGATGCCTGGCTGACCACAGCACAGTATTTCGCGCTCTGGCGCGCGGTCGAGCCCCTGTCGCAGGACCCCGCAATCGGCCTCAGGATGACCGCCGAGAATGACACCTCGGTCTATCCGCCCGCCACGATGTCGGCCTTCTTCGCCCGCGACTACCGCGACGGGCTGCACCGGCTGGCCCGCTTCAAGCGCCTCTGCACGCCCGAGGAACTGAACCTGACCGATGCCGGGAACGAAAGCCGCATCGCCATGCGCTGGCCCTTCGCCGAGGGGCCGGAGCCTGGTGCCACCGCCGATGTGACCTTTGCCGCCATCCTTGAACTCGGGCGGCGCGGCACCGGCAAGCACATCACCCCCATACGGGTCGAAATGGTCCGGCCGGGCCCTGTCGCGGAGGCGCATCGCCGGTATTTCGATGCGCCCGTCCGCAGCGATTGCCCTGAGAATGCCCTTGTGCTGCGCCCTGCCGATCTTGATTTGCCGTTCCCCGGCCACAACACCGATCTGCTCGCGATTCTCGACCCGTTGCTTACCGGCGCGCTGGGCGAGATCGAGGCGCGATCCTCGCTTTCCGATCAGGTGAAGATCCTCATCAAGCGCCGTATCGCCAGCGGCAAGCCCGGAATCGGCGATGTGGCGCGCGAGCTGGGCATGAGCGAGCGGACCCTGCAACGCCGCATCACCGAAGGGGGCGCGAGCTTTCGCGGTCTCATAGACGACGCACGGCAGGAACTGGGGCGGCGCATGCTCTCGGACGAAGAGAACAGCATCGACGAGATCGCCTTCCTGCTCGGTTTTCAGGACACCAGTTCCTTCTACCGCGCCTTTCGCGCGCGGGAGGGCGTCACCCCGGCTGAGTGGCGCAGCCGTCTCTGAGGCCGGGCCTCGCTGACGGCCCCTACGCGCCCTTACTGCCAGCCGAAGATGTTCTGGACCCTCGAATGCCTGTCGTCCCGAGGGTCTGCCCCTGATCGGCAAAGTGTCGCCATAGCCGCCGATCACGCGTTTCTGCACTGACACTGGCAGACGGGCATGTTACACGCGCCCGGCACTTCGAATGCATCAACGGAAAGACATCATGGCCGCATTTCCCAAGACCCTGACGCTCATTCTGGCGCTGGCCGCAGGGCTGCCCGCCGTCGCGCAGGAAACCACGACTCCCGCCCCGGCGGCGGACGCCGCCGCCCAGCCCGCCGCGACCGGCGACGCCGCAGCCACGGCCGCTGCGCCCGACGACATCGGCAAGCCCTATGTTGCCGAGAAGTTCGGCGACTGGGATCTTCGTTGCGTCCGTACCGAGGATGGCGCCGATCCCTGCCAGCTTTACCAGCTCCTGAAGGAGAAGAACTCGGGCAACCCGGTGTCGGAGATCACGCTGGTCAACCTGCCTGAGGGCAGCAAGGTCGCTGTCGGCGCGACGATCATCACGCCCCTAGAGACGCTGCTGCTTGAACAGTTGAACTTCGCCATCGACACCGCCAAGCCCGTAGCCTACCCGTTCAGCTTCTGCACGCAGGTCGGCTGCGTTGCCCGTCTGGGCTTGACCGCCGAAGAGGTGGAAAAGCTGAAGAAGGGCAAGGTGGCTTCGGTCACGGTGGTGCCGGTTGCCAATCCGAACGCCAAGGTCATGGTCGAGGTTTCGCTGAACGGCTTCACCAAGGCGCTTGCGGCACAGAAGAAGTCGGAAGAGGCGCGCGCCGCCCTGGTCAAGCCTGCCACCGATGATCATGCCCCGGCGGAAGCTGCGCCCGCGGAAGCCGCGCCGCAGTAAGGCCGCTGAGCATCAGGTCACGTCATGCGCCGTCCCTTCGGGGGCGGCGTTTTCATGTCAGGCGGCGCGCAGCGCCAGCACCGCGTTCAGCCCGCCGAAGGCGAAGGCGTTCGACAGGGCAGCCGTCACCTTCCGCTCCCGCGCCACGTTCGGCACCACATCAAGCGCGCATTCCGGGTCCGGCTCCTCATAGCCTATGGTGGGGGCAATCACCCCGTCCCGCAGCGCCATGATGCACGCCAGAAGCTCGATGGCACCGGTGCCGCCGATGACATGGCCGTGCATCGACTTGGTGGAAGAGATCATCAGCCTGTCGGCGTGATGGCCGAAGGCATGGGCGACGGCGGCGCATTCGGTCTTGTCATTGGCGGCGGTGCCAGTGCCATGGGCGTTGACATAGCCCACCTCCTCTGGCGCCAGCCGCGCATCCCTCAGCGCCCCGGCAATTGCGCGCTGCGCGCCGGCCTGGCTCGGCATCACGATGTCGGCCGCGTCCGAGGTCATCGAGAACCCCGCGACCTCGGCGAGGATCTCCGCCCCCCGGGCGCGGGCGTGGTCCCAGTCCTCGAAGACAAAGACGCCTGCCCCCTCGCCCTGCACCATGCCGTTTCGGTTGGCGCTGAAGGGGCGGCAGGCATCCTTGGACATGACGCGCAGCCCTTCCCAGGCCTTGATGCCGCCGAAGCAGAGCATCGCCTCCGACCCACCGGTAATGATGGCCCGGGCGCCACCCGAACGCACCATCTGGAAGGCGAGCCCCATCGCGTGGTTCGATGAGGCGCAGGCGGTGGCCACGGTGAACGAAGGCCCCCTGAGCGACCATTCCATGCTGACATGACTGGCGGCGGCGTTGTTCATCAGTTTTGGCACCACGAAGGGATGGACGCGGTTCTTCCCCTCTTCATAGACGCTGCGGTAGTTCTCGTCCGAGGTCATGACTCCGCCCCCGGCAGTGCCGAGGATCACGCCGCAGTCAAAGCCCATCTTGCCGCGAAAATCGAGGCCGGACTGCTCCACCGCCTGTTTGGCCGCCAGCATGGTGAACTGGGTGAAACGGTCGTAGAGCGAGATTTCCTGACGATTGAAATGCTGTTCGGCATCCCAGCCCCGGACCTGCCCGCCGATGCGGACCGAAAGCCTTTCGACGTCGCGGAACTCCAGCGGGCCGATCCCGCAGCGCCCTTCCCGCATCGCGGCGAGGGTGGTCGGAACATCATGGCCAAGGGCGTTGATCGTGCCCGCCCCGGTGATGGCGACGCGCCTCATGCAGCTTCTTTTTCGGCCACGAGCTTTTCGACGGCTCCGATGATCGCGGCAACCGAGGATATGTCGAAATCGCTTTCCGAAGGCTCGTTGGCGTTGAACGGGACCGATATGTCGAATTCCTCCTCGAAGGCGAAGATCGATTCCACAAGGCCGAGGCTGTCGATGCCAAGCTCGGTCAGCGACATTTCCGGTCCGACCTGATCGCGTTCCAGAACCGCCTGTTCGGCGATGATCGCGATGACCCGGTCACGGATGCTGGGATTTTCGGCCATGTCACTCCTCTCCCTTGCTGCCCGCCTTCTGCATGAAGGATGTAACGGCTTCGCGAAGCTCTGCCACCTGGGCGTAGAGCCGGGGCAGACGGCGGATGTTCTTCTGCGCCTCGATATGCTGGTCCATCTTCAATGCCGGATAGCCGAGGATGACCCGACCCGCTGGCACGTTCGTGAACATCTTGGTCGCACCGCCGGCGATTACGTCATTGCCGACGAAGATGTTGTCACCGACGCCGCACTGGCCGCCAAGGACCACGCGGTCGCCGATCCGCGACGATCCGGCGATGCCGACCTGACCGCAGAGAAGCGTGTCGCGGCCCACTTCGACGTTGTGGCCGACATGGACAAGGTTGTCGAGCTTGGTGCCCGAGCCGATCTTCGTCGCCCGGATCGTGCCGCGGTCGATGGTCACGTTGGCGCCGATCTCGACATCGTCGCCGATCTCCACAGTGCCGATCGAGTGAATCCGAAGCCAGCTCTGCGCCCTGACCTCGGAGCGTTCGCCAAGCGTCTGGCGGATTTCCTCGACGCCTGATTTCTCTGGCGTGACGAAGGAAAAGCCGTCCGAGCCGATGACAGCTCCGGGCTGGATGAAGACGCGGTCTCCGATCTTGACCCGCGCCCCGATCCGGGCACCCGAATGGATCAGGGCATCGGCGCCGATACTGGTGCCTTCGGCGATATGGACATGGGGGGCGATACGGGCATTGGCGCCAATCTCGGCCCCCTCGCCAATCACCACGAAGGGACCGATGGCGGCACCCGGTCCGATCCTCGCGTCAGGGTCGATGATGGCCGAGGGGTGGATACCCGGCGCGATGCGCGGCCCTTGATCGAAGGCGCGGGTCACGCCCGACATGGCGAGCCTTGGCCGCCCGACGAAGA
The DNA here is from genome assembly GCA_002440625.1 of Rhodobacteraceae bacterium UBA6273. Classification (GTDB taxonomy): domain Bacteria; phylum Pseudomonadota; class Alphaproteobacteria; order Rhodobacterales; family Rhodobacteraceae; genus Albidovulum. Next base: position 10,933 of record DJUV01000091.1, read on the forward strand.
TCGCGGCCTGAAGGCCAAGCGCCCGCCAGTCGGCACCGTCCCAGAGGACGGCAGCACGGGCGCGGCCCTTCGCCAGCCCCTCGGCATAGGCGGGCTTCATGGCAAGCGCGAGATCATCCGGGCCGGCCATCGCCGGTTCGGCGGCGCCCGCCACCCGTAGATCGGTGTCGCCTTCTGCCCGCGCATCGAGCGCGCGGGCGATCTCGGCAATGCTGTGGGACATGGTTGAACCCGCTCTAGCCAATGGGCGCGGCAAGCGCCCTTTCGCATTGGGATTTAACCCTGAACAACCGGCAAAACCACCCCGGCGTCTTGCAGCGCGTCGAATATCCGCTGATCGCGTCCATAGACATCACGCCGGTAGTCGATCCGGCCCTTCGCCGTCGGCCAGGCGGTGAAATAGACCAGATGCACCGGCACTGGCACCTCCAGACGCAGCGAAGTCTCCGCCTTGGTCTCCAGATGCGCACGGAATTCGCCGACCGGGTCGCTGCTTTGCGGGGCGAGGAGCGTATAGGCAAATTCGAAGGGTGCGCCGAGGCGGACACACCCGTGGCTGAAGGCCCTGATCTCTTTCTCGAAAAGGGATTTCGAAGGCGTATCATGAAGATAGATGTTCCACTTGTTGGGGAACATGAACTTCACGAGGCCAAGCGCATTGTCGTCCGATGGCGGCTGCGAGATCGAGAACGGGAAGCTCTTCGCCGTATACCGGGTGAAATCGGTCGCGTTGCGGTCCACGACGCGGCCCCGCCGGTCGACGATCTTGAGATGCGACACCGCGTTCCGGTTCTTCTGCAGCATCGGCAGATATTCCTTCACGGTGATCGACCGCGGCACATTCCACGTCGGATTGATCACCATGTATTCCATCTGGTCCGAGAATTCCGGGGTGCGACGGTCTTCCTGGCTCATGCCGACCACCGTGACCGTCTCGAACGTCACCTTGCCGTTGTCGATGATCTTGGCGGTGAAGTCCGGAATGTTGACCCAGATGTGCCGCTCGCCGAGCTTGGTGCCGTTCATCCAGCGGATGCGCTCCAGCGCCACCAGCACCGATTTCAGCCGGTCGACCGGCTCAAGATTGAGAAGTGTGATGGTCGCCTCGGCCGCCACCCCGTCCGGGGTAAGGCCGTTGTCGCGCTGGAACTCCTGCACCGCCTTCTGGATGGTGGCGTCAAAGTCCTTCGTCGCCGTGCGCCCGAGGTAGCCCATGCGGATCAGGCGGTCGCGCAGTGCGACCACTGCCGCGCCGCTGGCGCCCGGCGCCAGCCTGTCGCCGCCGATCTTTGGCCCCCAGCCGCCCTCGGCCATCGCCGCCTCAAGATCGCCCTTGGCTTTCAGAAGCTGGGCATATTGCGGGGCATCCGGCGCAAGCTTTGCCAGATACTGAGCCGGGGTCGCGGACATGGCAAAGCCCGCGATCGTCGCCTGCGGCTCGCGCAGCACGATTTCGCGGACGATGCCGGAATCGACACGCTTGGGTTCAACCACCCCCGACCCGACATCCTTCGCATAGGTGAGGAAGGCCGCCGAGACCGCCGCTTCGAGTCTTGCGCGCTGACGTTCCGACGCAACCGTCCCGAAGCGGGCCCTGAGCCCCTCGGCATCGTATCGCGCGGCAGGAAGCCCCTGCGTGCCCGCGCGGTCAAGCGCCGCGAAGAAAGCGCCGCGCCGTCCGGCATCGGCGGCCGTCGTCCAGATGGGCGCATAGTCCCTGGCACCATAGAACGCGGCCAGCGCCGGGGTCGCGGCGGCGGCTTCGGCCAGGGCCTGGCGGAAGGCGAGCGATTCTTCGGCGAGGCCGGGCTGCGCCGCTCCCCAGGCCATCAGGACCGAAGCGGCAATCGTTCTGAGAAATGCCGGGCGGAAGCGGCGTTCAACAAGCGTCATCTGCAATCCAGGATCGTCAGGTTTCTGTCCCGCCACAGTTCCAGTATCGCGCGATTCAGTCCATGCTTTGGCGGCCTCGGAAGAGGCCCTGGTGCTGCTGCGTCGCTATTTCGCAACACCACCGCGAAAATCAGTGCAAACCGGCCACAGCCACGAGCTTTCAGCAAATTATCGCCGACTGCGCTTGAAACGCCCGCCTGTGGACAATTGTTCGTTGGCGCGGGAATCATCTTGTGTCATAAAACCGGTGCACTTGGGGAAATGGACACGAGCCGCATCAAGCGGCCCACTTGGGACAGGCGTCAGCGCTATGACTGAACTTGGTCAGACAGGACTTAACCGTCGTAGTTTGCTCAGAATTTTTGCCGCGACCTCAATCATCGCGGCGCCGACCATGTCGAATGCGTTTGCGCTTTTGCGCGGTGCAGGAGATGTACGGCGCATCCGGATGTATTCCGGCCGGACCGGCGAAACGCTCGACACGATCTACTGGATCGAGGGCAACTACATCCCCGAGGCCCTGAACGAGATTACCTATTTCATGCGCGACTGGCGGCAGGATGCCACCAAGGACGTTGATCCGCGCACCATCGACATTGCCGCGGCCTCGCATCGCCTGCTTGAGGTCAAGGAGCCCTACATGCTCCTGTCCGGCTATCGCACTGCCAAGACCAATGCGATGCTCCGTTCGTCGTCGCGCGGCGTCGCCCGCAATTCCCTGCACATGAAGGCTCAGGCCGCGGACCTTCGCCTGCGGTCGCGCTCCGTCGCACAGATCTACCGCGCCGCGGCTGCCTGTGAGGCCGGCGGCGTCGGCAAGTATTCACGCTCCAACTTCGTCCACATGGACTCTGGCCCGATCCGCACCTGGGGCGGCTGAGACAAGGCACGAGGTCAACGCTTAAAGCGGCGTCGGGGTTCCGGCGCCGTTTTGGTTTTTGGGGTGCTGTGTGGCTTGGGTATTCCCGGGCGGCCGCAGTACCGGCGGTTATGCAGGGGGAATTGCTGATCGGAGGTTTTTCAATCGGCGAGGGCGTAGATTTCCCAACTGTCGGGAATTCCCTTCATCCTTTTTTGCCCGACAAAGGTGAATGACTGGCCGGAACCAACGGCCAGGTCCTTCACAGTTCTGGAGACATAGGTGGTGCCCGGGGTCGCCTCCGCGGCAATCCGCGCCGCCAGATGCACGGCCAGACCGCTCAGGTCCTCGCCGCGCCGCTCGCATTCCCCGGTGTGGATTCCGGCCCGCATCTCCAGACCATGTGCCCTGGCATCGCGCGCCAGGGTCCGTGCGCATTCAATCGCTGCGGTCGGTCCGACGAAGGCCAGCATGTGGCCATCGCCGGTGTGCTTTACGACCTGCCCCCCGAGTGCCGCAGCATGTCGCGCTGCGCTGGCGTCCAGATGTTCCAGAACCATGCGCCAGCGATCATCCCCCATGGCGCTCAACGCGGCGGTGGAATTGACGATGTCTGTCATCATGACGGTGACAAGCGCCCGGTCGACTCTTGCGGTGGATCGCCTGCCGGTGAGGAATTCCTCCACTTCCGCGATCAGCCGGTCCTGGTCGCCGTACCAGGGGATATGATCGTTGCCCGGCAGCAGGCGAAACTCGGCGCCGGGGATATGCTCTGCCAGATAGCGGCCTTCGTCGGCAGGGTGCCAAAGATCGCCCTCCCGATGCAGCACAAGCGTTGGCGCCCGTATCGCGGGAAGGATCGCGCGGATGTCGATCTCGTTGTTCAGCCGGGTAATCAGTTCGGCCGCATGCGGACTGGCGGAAAACCTAAGGTAGGCGCCAAACCAGTCCCGGACGCTCGGGTTCTGCGCCACGCTTGGCGCGCCTTCGTCAAGGTCAACCGGCTTGCCCCAGCTGTGGATGAACGACGAGACAAAGGCTTCCAGCTCTTCCGGGGTTCGCCCCCAGGGATAGTCGGGCGCCCTGGCGCGGCGCGCGAATGAGCCGCAGAGCACCAGCGCACTGACACGTTCGGGATGCGTGGCAGCAAAGTACGATGCCATGCTGCCACCCTCCGAAACTCCGAAAAGCGCCGCTTGCCGTGACCCCACCGCATCAAGGACGGCCCTGATATCCTCGACCCTTTGATCGAGCGTCGGGAAACCGACGTTCCGGTCCGACATCCCGGTGCCGCGTTTGTCAAAGCAGATCAGGCGGGCGAAGCGGCTGAGTTTGGTCAGGAATCGCGAATACTCGGGGCTTTCCCAGGCATATTCGATATTGCTGAGCCAGCCCTGGGCATAGAGCAGGTCGATCGGCCCGTCGCCGACAACCTGGTAGCCGATCGAGATTTCACCGCAACGGGCGTAACGTGTCTCAGGTCGCTGCATGGCCACCCGCCAACCTGCCTGTGCGGCAGGATGCCCATCAAGCCCATGTCCAGACTAGCATGTCGGAACCAAGCAAGGAATGTCGGCGTGCATACCGGAGTTGGCCCCGGTTCGCAGTCGCCGTTGCAGTTCCAGACTGGTCGGAAAATGGCGCACCCAACAGGGGTTAGACTTCAAACTTCTCTCGCATTATACGTTTACTTTCAATATGTTACAATAATCATATTGAAGACAGTGTCACCCTGTGTGTAACTTGTCCGTTCCGGCGACCCTTTGCTGTGACCCCCGACGCTCAT
>DJUV01000251.1 GCA_002440625.1 Rhodobacteraceae bacterium UBA6273
CGCGGCCTGAACGCGCTCTGGACCCAGGGCGGCCTGATGTACGCGCCGCCCTTCCGCTGATCTGACCATCGGGGCGCGCCCGCAAGGCGCGCCCCATTCGCGTGACCGGGTTTGAACGATCTGTCCGCACGGGGCGCAAAGACCCCGGCAAAGCCCCGGCACGAACCGGGATGTGGACCGACGTAGGGGGATAATATGGCTTACGTGGCAGAAGCGCCGAAAGATCGCTTTCGGCTCAGCATGCTCATCTACGACACGCGGTTCAGGTCGATCACCATTCAGGTGATCGTTCTCATCCTGGTCCTGCTGTTTGTCGGCTGGCTTGCGGACAACACGATCGCAAACCTTGCCCGCAAGGACAAGGACATCAACTTCGGGTTCCTGTGGAACCGCGCCGGCTACGATATCGACCAGCAGCTGATCCCCTATACCAACGACAGCACCCATGGCCGCGCCGCAATCGTCGGCCTCCTGAACACGCTGGTCGTCGCCTTCTTCGGCTGCATCTTCGCCACCTTCATCGGCGTCTTCGCCGGCGTGCTCAGGCTGTCGAACAACTGGCTCATCGCGCGGATCATGACCGTCTATGTCGAGGTCTTCCGCAACGTCCCCCTTCTGCTCTGGATCATCCTCTCCTTCACTATCTTTTCGGAAACCCGGCCCGAGCCGAAGGATTTCAAGGTCACGGCGCCGATGCTTGAGTTCGTCACCCAGAAAATGACGGAGGAAGGCGAGGCTCCGCCGGCGGATTTCGTGATAACGCCGCGAATGGTCGCCAAATATGCGAAAGAATACCCGGATGAGTTTGCCGGCGCTGGCCTCAAGGCGCCCGAGCGGGAGATATTCTTCGGAACGGTCGCCGTCACCAACCGCGGATCGAACATTCCGATGCCGCTTCTGACCCGACCGCTTGGCGGATTCGAGGTGGCAGGCGTGCCGATCAACTTCTCCGTCCTTGCTGTTCTCGCCATTCTGGCAGCCTCGATCTATGCCAGCCGGACGCTGTCGCGGCGGGCTGCGGCGGTTCAGGAAGCAACCGGCGTTCGCCCGGTGATCTGGTGGAAAAACCTCGCGATAATCATTGTTCCCGTGGCCCTCTTGCTTTGGGCGATGGGGTTGCACTGGGATGTCCCCGGCTTTGCGACCGACGAACGCGGCGTCTCGAAGGGCTTCAACATCATTGGCGGCCTCAACGTGGCGCATTCCTTCACGGCACTTCTCGTGGCGCTGTCGCTTTACACCGGCGCCTACATAGCCGAGGCGGTGCGGGGCGGCATCCTTGCCATCTCGCGCGGCCAGACCGAGGCGGCCTATGCCTTGGGCCTGAGGCCAGGCAAGACGATGCGGCTCGTGATCCTGCCGCAGGCGCTGCGCGTCATCATTCCGCCGCTTATCAGCCAGTACCTGAACCTGACCAAGAACACGACGCTCGGCATGGCGATTAGCTATCTCGACCTTAAGGGCACGCTTGGCGGCATCACCCTGAACCAGACCGGGCGGGAGCTTGAGTGCATGCTCCTGATGATGCTGATCTACCTGATCCTCAGCCTCATCATCTCGTCGCTGATGAACATGTTCAACTCGGCCATGAAGCTGAAGGAGCGTTGAGATGACCAACACCTCTGTCGCCTTCGCCCGAACCGAGATGCTGCCACAGCAGGAGCCGCCGGTTTCGCAGCGCGGGGCGGTGAAATGGCTGCGCGAAAACCTGTTCTCCGGCCCGCTCAACACGGTTCTGACCCTCGCCGGCATCCTCGCCGTGTTCATGATTATCAAGGCATCGCTGCCGTGGTTCCTGAACGGGGTCTGGACGGCAAACTCGCTTGGCGAATGCCGCCAGATCGTAGCGGCGAATGCCGGGCCGGATGCGCATGGCGCCTGCTGGGCGATGATCCGTGAACGCTGGCACCAGTTCATCTTCGGTTTCTACCCGATGGACCAGTACTGGCGCCCGGTCCTGGCCTTTGCGTTGATGATCGTCGCGCTGGCGCCGGTCCTCTACTACGGCCTGCGCCGCATCAACATGCTGATGATCGGCGTCGTCGGCGTGTTCATGGTGCTGGCCCTGGTCGCTGTCGGCACCGACGCGGCTCATCTCATCCTCGCGGCGGGGGTCCTCGCGGCGATCTTCGCAGTCGCGGCCACGGCGCCGACAAAGCTTGTCTGGATCACTCTCCTGTTCCCGGCGATCGGCTTCTTCCTGCTCTGGGGTGGCTCCGTCTGGGGACCGATCGGGGCGGTCGCCGGTTTCGCGATCTTCGGGGCGGTATTCTCGCTTTTGCAGAAGAAACTCGGCGTCGTCGTTGCGGCGGGCTTCGGCCTTGTCGTCGCGGCGGTCTGGTGGCTTTGGGTACAAACGCAAGTCACGACCAAGCTGCACGAATACGTGCCGGCGGGCCTGCCAGCGGTCGACAGCGACCAGTTCGGCGGCTTCCTTCTGGCCTTCGTCATCGGCGTGACCGCCATCGCGGCCTCGCTGCCGATAGGCATCCTTCTGGCGCTCGGGCGGCGGTCGGACATGTTCTTGGTCAAGACGCTCTCGGTCGGGTTCATCGAATTCATCCGGGGCGTACCGCTCATCACCATGCTCTTCGTGGCTTCGCTGCTTTTGCAGTACTTCCTGCCGCCGCAGACGAACTTCGATCTGATCCTGCGCGTCATCATCCTCGTCACGCTGTTTGCCTCGGCCTATATCGCCGAGGTGATCCGGGGCGGTCTTGCCGCCCTGCCGCGCGGCCAGTACGAGGCGGCGGACGCGCTCGGCCTTGATTACTGGCAGGCGCAGCGGCTCATCATCATGCCGCAGGCGCTGAAGTTGGTCATTCCGGGCATCGTGAACACCTTCATCGGCCTGTTCAAGGACACCACGCTGGTGCTGATCATCGGCCTGTTCGACTTTCT
>DJUV01000181.1 GCA_002440625.1 Rhodobacteraceae bacterium UBA6273
GACAGCATCGACGGCGGCGACGGCAACGACTCGCTTTACGGCGGTGCGGGCGTCTTCGCCGACACCATCCTCGGCGGCATCGGCAACGATACGATCGACGGCGGCGACGGCAATGACTCGCTTCTGGGAGGGGCTGGCGCCGACTCGATTCAGGGCGGGCTTGGCGACGACTATGTCGACGGTGGCACCGAGGCGGACAGCATCGACGGCGGCGACGGCAATGACTCTCTTCTGGGCGGCGCCGGGGTCTTCGCCGACACCATCCTCGGCGGGCTCGGCAACGACACCATCGACGGCGGCGACGGCAATGACTCGCTCCTCGGCGGCGGGGGCGTGGATTCGATCCGGGGCGGACTTGGCGACGACTATGTCGACGGCGGCACCGAGGCTGACAGCATCGACGGTGGCGACGGCAACGACTCGCTTTACGGCGGCGCGGGCGTCTTCGCCGACACCATCCTCGGCGGCATCGGCAACGATACGATCGACGGCGGCGACGGCAACGACTCGCTTCTGGGCGGGGCTGGCGTCGACTCGATTCAGGGCGGGCTTGGCGACGACTATGTCGACGGCGGCACCGAGGCCGACAGCATCGATGGCGGCGCTGGCAATGACTCGCTTCTGGGCGGAGCAGGTACCTTCGCCGACACCATTTTCGGCGGCACCGGCAATGACACGATCAACGGTGGCGACGGCGCGGACCTCCTGACCGGCGGCGATGGCGACGACGTATTCCAGCTGACCGGCACCTTCGGCAATGACACGATCACCGGCGGCGAGAACGGCGAGAGTGCCGGCGACACCATCGATTCCACCGCGATCTCCACCAACCAGACCGTCACCTTCAGTGGTGGCGAGGCCGGCACGCTGTCGAGCGCCGGCTCGACCGCCACCTTCAGCGAGATCGAGCGCTTCCTCCTCGGCGCGGGCAACGACACCGTGAACGGTGCCGCGGCCAACCTGTCGATGTATGTCGACGCAGGCGGCGGCAATGACACGATGCTCGGCGGCTCGGCCAGTGACACGCTTCTCGGCGGCACCGGCAACGACACCATCGACGGCGGCGCCGGCAATGACTCGGTCGACGGTGGCGACGGCGACGATTCACTGCGCGGCGGGGCTGGCGTCGATACCATTCTCGGCGGCATCGGCAATGACACCGTCGACGGCGGCACCGAGGCCGACAGCATCGACGGCGGCGCTGGCAATGACTCGCTTCTGGGCGGTGCGGGCGTCTTCGCCGACACCATTTTCGGCGGCACCGGCAATGACACCATCAACGGCGGCGACGGCGCGGACGTCCTGACCGGCGGCGATGGCAATGATGTCTTCCAGCTGACCGGCACTTTCGGCGACGACACGATCACTGGCGGCGAGGCCAGCGAGACCATCGGCGACACGATCGATTCCACCGCGATCTCCACCAACCAGACGCTGACCTTCAGTGGTGGCGAGGCCGGGACACTGTCGAGTGCCGGCTCGACCGCCACCTTCAGCGAGATCGAGCGCTTCCTCCTCGGCGCGGGCAACGACACCGTGGACGGTGCTGCGGCCAACCTGTCGATGTTTGTCGACGCAGGTGCCGGCAATGACTCCGTCCGCGGCGGCTCGGTCGATGATATCCTGGCCGGCGGCACCGGCAACGACACCATCGACGGCGGCGCCGGGGCCGATATCCTGACCGGCGGCGATGGCGATGACCGCTTCATCCTCTCCGGCACATTCGGCAACGACAACATCGTTGGTGGCGAGTTCGGCGAGACTGCTGGTGACACAATCGATTCCTCCGCCGTCAGCACCAACCAGACCGTCACCTTTACCGGCGGCGAGGCCGGGACGCTGTCGAGCGCCGGCTCGACAGCGACCTTCAGCCAGATCGAGAACTTCACGCTCGGCGCCGGCAATGACACCGTCGACGGCGGGGCCGCGAACCTGTCGATGAACGTCGATGCGGGTGCGGGCAATGACTCCGTCCTCGGCGGCTCGGCCAATGACACGCTTCTGGGCGGCACCGGCAACGACACGATCAGCGGCGGCGGCGGCAATGACCTGATCTCCGGCGGCATCGGCAACGACATCCTGAACGGCGGCGCCGGCGCCGATACGATGACCGGCGGCCTTGGCAGCGACCGCTTCACCGGCATCACTGCGGGCGACGTGGTCGACGGCTCCGAGGACAGTCCCAGCAATGAGAACGACATCCTCGATCTCTTCGGCTCGGGCTGGAACAAGGCCAACACCACCATTGTCTTCTCGACCCTGGACCGCGAGAGCGGCACTGTCTATTTCTTCAACCCGGACGGATCGCCCGCCGGCCAGATGTCCTTCACCAATATCGAGACGGTGGTGCCTTGCTTCACCCCCGGCACTATGATCGAGACGGATCGCGGCCCGCGCGCCGTCGAGACGCTGGCGCTTGGCGATATGGTCATGACGATGGACCACGGGCTGCAGCCGATCCGCTGGATCGGTCGGCGCGACCTGACGCCGTCCGACCTCGCGCTGCAACCGAAGCTCCGCCCCATCCTCATCCGCGAAGGCGCGCTCGGCGCCGCTCTGCCAGCCCGCGACATGCGGGTTTCACCGCAGCACCGGCTTCTGATGACCGGGGCCCATGCCGAACTCATCGCCGGCGAGGCCGAGGCGCTCGCCCCCGCCCTTTACTTCGTCGGCCAGCCCGGCATCGTCGAGGATGCCGCCGCCAACGGCATCAGCTACATCCACCTGATGTTCGACCGGCATGAGATCGTGCAGTCCGACGGGCTATGGAGCGAAAGCTTCCAGCCTGGTGCCGCCACCATGTCCGGCATGGACTGTGCCCAACGCGACGAGATCCTCAGCCTCTTTCCGGGGCTTCCCGCAGGCGGCACCCTCGCCTATCCTGCGGCGCGTTCTTCCCTGAAGCGCCACGAGGTCCAGCAGATCCTCGCTTCCTGAAGGGGTTGGAAGGTAAATGTGGATCATCTGGCGTCTCATTGCCGCGCTCGTCGTCGTCGGCGCCCTGGCGTTCTTCTTCTTCGCGCCGGCCTATGTGGAGCGCTTGCAGAACCCGGTCACGGAGCATGAGCCCTGGCCGGTCAGCCCCGCCGCCCAGGCGATGCACGAACGGCTTGTCATCGGCGACTGGCATGCCGACAGCCTCTTGTGGGACCGCGACCTGACCGAACGCGCCGCGCAAGGCCAGGTGGATCTGCCGCGCCTCATTGAAGGCAATGTCGCGGTTCAGGTCTTTACGACCGTCACCAAAAGCCCCGCCGGCCTCAACTACGAAGAGAACTCCGCAGAGGCGCGCGACAACATCACCGCGCTTTACATCGGCCAGCTCCGGCCCTTCCGCAGCTGGCTCGACCTGACGGAACGCGCGCTGGAACAGGCGCGCCAGCTTGCCATTGCCGAGAAGACAGCACCCGAGATGCTGAAGATCGTGCGGAGCCGCGCCGATCTGGCCGAGGTGCTGCGCCGGCGAGAGGAAGGCGAGATGCTGGTCGGCGGTCTCCTTGGCGCAGAGGGTGGCCATGCGCTATCGGGCGATCTTGCCAATCTCGGCCGGCTCTATGACGCGGGTTTCCGGATCATGGGCCTCACCCATTTCTTCGACAACGAGCTTGGCGCCTCACTGCATGGCGAGGCCGGCGCCGGAAAGGGGCTGACCAGTTTCGGCCGCCTCGCGGTCGGACAGATGGTTGAAAAGCAGATGATCATCGACCTTGCCCATGCCTCGCCCGAAATGGCGCGCGAGGTGCTGGAGATTGTCGATGTTCCGGTGATCGTCAGCCATACCGGCATCTACAGCCAGTGCCAGACCCAGCGGAACTTCCCCGACGCGCTGATGAAGGAGATCGCCGGCAGGGGCGGGCTGATCGGCATTGGCTTCTGGGAAGAAGTGACCTGCGACGACACGCCCGCCGGCATCGCCGCGTCGATCGTCGCGGCGGTGGCGCTGGTGGGCGAGGATAATGTCTCGCTCGGGTCGGATTTCGACGGGGCTGTGCGCACCCGGTTCGATGTTTCCGAACTCGCCGCGCTGACGCAGGCGCTGATCGACAAGGGCATGGCCGAGCCGGTCATCGCCAAGGTGATGGGCGGCAACATGGTGCGGTATCTCGAACAGGCGCTGCCGGCGGAATAGGTTCAGAGCGGCCGGTCGGCGGCGAAAACCTTGTCGATCATCACCTGCGTGCCCTTGGCATCTTCAAGGCTCCAGGGATAGGCGGCACCGGTCCGCACCGACCGCACGAAATTCTCCACCTGATTGCGGTATTGCCGCGCGCCGGGGAAGCGTTCGATGTGATCGGCCTTGCCGGACCGGTACATATGCAACTGCGCCTCGCCGAATAGCCCGGCGTTGAAGGGGGCGGTCAGGCGGATCACGCCGTCCTCACCCTGAAACACCACCTCCTGCCGGGGCGGCAGACGCATCGAGGTCATGGCGTGATAGGTGAAGCCGCCACCCGGCCCTTCCATATCCGCCGTCACCTGCGCAAAGATATCGACGCCGTTCTCGCGGATGATGCGCGAGGTGAGCCGCACCGGCTCCGCCCCCGTCACGTAGCGCACCGAGCCATAGGCATAGACGCCGATATCGGGGATCGAGCCGCCACCGGTTTCCGGCCGGTTGCGGATATTGCCGGGATCGTCGCGGTTGTCGTAGCTGAAATGCGCATCGGCATGCAGGATGCGGCCGATGGCACCCTCATCGACCAGCGCCTTGGCGCGCTGCCATTGCGGGTGGTGAACGATCATGTAGGCCTCGGTCACCAAAAGCCCCGAAGCATCGCGTAGCGCGATGAGGGCGTCGATCTCCTCCGCTTTCATGGCGATGGGCTTTTCGGTCAGCACATGCTTGCCGGCCTTCGCGGCCTTCAGCGTCCATTCGACATGAAGGTTGTTCGGCAAGGGAATGTAGACCGCCTCGACCGCAGGGTCGGCGAGAAGCGCCTCGTAGCTGTCATGCACCTTCAGGTCGGGACAGAAGTCGCTGAAGCCTTTGGCTTTTTCGGCGCTCGATGTGGCAAGGGCGTAGAACCGCGCGCCCTCGGCTTCGTGGATCGCGCGCGCCATGTGGTCGCGGGCGAATTTCGCGGCGCCGAGCACGCCCCAGTTCATCGGTTTCATCTGACCCTCCGCTCATGTTTGCGCAAACCTAAGCTGCGCGGCGGGCCATCACAAGCAAAAGGGCCGGCGCGGTTTCCCGAGCCGGCCCGCTTGGCGATCCCGGCATTCACGCCGGGACGCGCATGCCCTTGTCCTTGGCCAGATCGCGCATGGCATTCTGCAGCTTTTCGAAGGCGCGCACCTCGATCTGGCGGATACGCTCGCGGCTGACCTTGAACTGTTCAGAGAGATCCTCAAGCGTCACCGGATCATCGACCAGACGGCGCTGGATCAGGATCTCCTTCTCGCGGTCGTTCAGGGCCTCCATCGCGCGTTCCAGAAGCTCGCGCCGCACCGAAAGCTCATCGGCCGCCTCGTAATCGCCGGCCTGATCGGCATCCTCATCCTCAAGCCAGTCCTGCCACTGCGCCGTGCCCTCGCCGTCCGAGCCGACAGTGGCATTGAGCGAGGCATCGCCACCTGACAGGCGCCGGTTCATGGAGATGACCTCATCCTCGGTCACGTTGAGGTCATGGGCGATCTTCTGCACATGCTCGGGGCGAAGATCGCCCTCTTCCAGCGCGCCGATCCG
>DJUV01000275.1 GCA_002440625.1 Rhodobacteraceae bacterium UBA6273
CGTCCACCGTGTAGTGGTGGTAGACGTTGAACTGCATCATCGCCACGATCGGCTCGAATTCAGGGATGAAGGCGGAAAGGACGCCCAACTCGTTCATCCGCCGCAGCGCCCGCTCCGGGTTGCCGTGCTTCAGCATGAGGTCGAGGAAGATGCCCGTTGCCTCGCGGTCCTCGCGCATGTCGTCGTCGATGAGGTCGAGGTTGGCGGCCACGATGCGCATCGCCTCAGGGTGGATCAGGTAGCCGGTCCTCAGCGCCTCCTCGAAGATGCGCAGGAGGTTGAGCTTGTCGTCGAGAAATCCGGCTTCGCTGACGATGTTGATGCGGCCCTTGTCGATGCGATAGCCCTCGCGCATCTTCTTGCGCCGCCGGAGGAGCCCGGCGAGCCGCGCCTCGCGCTTGACATGGGTGGCTTCGAGCGTGGTCAGAAACACCCGCGTCAGTTCGCCCACCCGCGTGGCGTGGCGGAAGTAGTCCTGCATGAAATGCTCGACCGCCCGGCGCCCGCCGGCATCGCCGTAACCCATCCGCGCCGCGACCTCGACCTGAAGGTCGAAGGTCAGCTGGTCCTGCGCCCGCGCGGTGATGAGATGAAGGTGGCAGCGCACCGCCCAGAGGAAATCCTCGGCCGCGGCAAAGCTTTCATATTCCTCCTTGCGGAAAAGGCCGACTCCGACCAGTTCGGCGGCACGGCGGACGCCGTGGATATACTTGCCGATCCAGTAGAGCGTCTGGAGGTCGCGCAAGCCCCCTTTGCCCTCCTTCACGTTCGGCTCAAGCACATAGCGCTGGCCGCCCTGCCGCTTGTGCCGCTGCGCCCGTTCCTCAAGCTTCGCCTCGATGAAGTCCGAGGCGGTGTTCTTGAAAAGGTCGTTCCTGAGCCGGGTCCGCAACTCATCGGCCAAGGGCTCGTAGCCGGCGACATAGCGCCGCTCCAGCAGTGCGGTGCGGATCGTATAATCCTCGCGCCCGAGCCGGATGCAGTCCTTCACCGTGCGGCTGGCATGACCGACCTTCAGCCGCATATCCCAGAAGATGTATAGCATCGTCTCGATGACGCTTTCCGCCCAGGCGGTCATCTTCCACGGCGTCAGGAACAGCAGGTCGACATCCGAGGCTGGCGCCATTTCGGCGCGGCCATACCCGCCGACGGCGAGGACCGTGATCCTCTCGCCCTCCGTCGGGTTCGAGATCGGCTGCAACACCTTCGCCGTGACCTCGAAAGCATGCCAGACAATCGCATCCGTCAGGGCGGCATAGCCGCGCACCGTCGTACGCGCGGCACGCGGATGGGTGGCGAAATCGGCAGCGACGGTGGCGAGGACTTCATTTCGCGCCGCGGTCAGGGTCCGCACGATCAGAGCGCGCCGCTCGCGCGGATCGGTGACGTCCGCACAAAGCCCGGCAAGATGGGCGCTGAACCGCGCCCGATCGAATAGCGCGTGACCGACAATGGTTTCAGGCAGTTCGTCGGCGGGAAAGGGCCGCGTCACGCCGTCGGGCGCGGCCCGCAATGTCTCGCCGCCTTCAGAGGCCCGCGCCGCCGAAGCTTCTGGGAGCCGGATCAATCACAACCACCTGTGAGTTCTGGATCTTTGCAATCGCAAGGCCCCTTTCGTTGGTCCCGTCGCTCCGAAGGCGGAATACGCCGTTCACCCCGGCAAAGCCAGAGCCCTGGGTCAGCGCCGAGGTGCTGAGCGCATTGGACTTGCCCTGACGGGCGAGCGCGCCGATGGCGGCGATTCCGTCATAGGCCAGCGCCACAACGGCGGCAGGAACCGGCGGCGCGCCATAGGCGGCGGCGTAGCGGCTTTCGAACTGGCGGCCAAGCTGTGGATCAGAGAGCGCGAAGACGCCACCCTGAAGGCCCGGCAGCGCCGCGGCCTGCGCCGGAATGTCCCAGCGCGCAAGGCCGGCAAGCTGCGCGACATCGGCCGTCAGCCCCTGTTCGCGGATCAGCTGCGTCAGGATCGGCAGGGCGCCGTCGGTCGTCGCGTCAACGATGACGAAATCGGCGGAATTGGCGCGGGCCGAGGACACGATCTGCGGCGCCGCCGTCACCACGCCGTTCTGCGACATGGCATAGGCTACGTTGCCGACGATGCTGGCGCCGCTGCCTGCCGCCGCCTGGGCAACGGCGGAACGCGCCTGTTCGCCCGCCGGGGTCTGGGCGCTGACCATCAGGATGCGCCGCTTGCCGGTCTGCGCGCCGTAGCGGACGACGCGGTTGGCGGTGTTCTGGAAGGTGGAACCGAGGATGAAGACGTTGCCGCCGGCAATGTCGGGGTTGTTCGAGAAGCTGAGAACATTGACGCCATTGGCGGCGACGGCGGCACCCACGGCATTCGCTTCCTGCGCGTAAAGCGGCCCGAGTACGACCTTGGCCCCCTCGCTCACCGCCTGCGCTGCAACCGCGGCCGCTTTCGCCGGCTGGCCCCCGGTCGAATAGACGCGCAGGTCGATCTGCGCGCCGCTCATGTCCGCCATCGCGAGGCGGGCGGCGTTCTCAAGCGATTTTGCCATCAGCTCGTCGGTGGTCGACCCTGACCCCGAGGGGACCAGAAGCGCCACCGGCACCGCCTCGCCACTGCCAAGGGACGGTCCGCCGCCGCCAAGAGCGATCGGTTGGCAGGCGGCGAGCGCGAGCGTGGCGGCTGCTGCCGCGCAAGTCATGAACTTGCGGCGGCTGGCGAAAAGGTCGAACATGGTGACATCCTCTTGCGGGCTGGAGGCGGAACGCTAACGGGGCCGGAGCCTATGCGGTCATTGGGCATAAGTAAACGCAAGAGCGGGGCAAATGGCGGCAAACATACCTGGGCAGCAACTTCCTGCAGGGCTCTATTTCATCGCGACGCCAATCGGTGCGGCGCGCGACATCACCTTGCGCGCGCTCGACATTCTGCGCACCGCTGATGTGATCGCGGCCGAGGATACACGCTCGCTCCGCCACCTGATGGACATCCACGGCATCGCTCTCGGCGACCGGCCGCTTCTGTCCTATCACGATCACAACGGCGAACGTGTCCGCCCGCGGATTCTCTCCGCTTTGGCCGAAGGCCGGTCGGTCGCCTATGCGTCGGAGGCCGGCACCCCCCTGGTCGCCGACCCCGGATATCAGCTTGGCGCGGCGGCGATTGCGGCGGGGCATGTCGTGACTGCGGCACCGGGGCCGTCGGCGGTGCTCGCGGCCTTGACCGTCTCGGGTCTTCCGTCCGACCGGTTCCTCTTCGCGGGATTCGCGCCGAACGCCGGCGGCCAGCGCCGGCGCTGGCTCGAGGAGATCGGCGGGATACCGGCGACCCTCATTCTCTATGAATCGCCGAAGCGCATTAACGCTTTGTTAAGGGATATGGAGTCAGTCTTCGGAACGGAGCGGCGGATCGCCGTGTGCCGCGAACTGACCAAGAAGTTCGAAGAGGTCACGCGCGGCAGCATTGCCGAAGTCGTCGCGGCTTTCGACGGCAGGGTTGTGAAGGGCGAGATCGTCGTGCTGGTCGACCGCGCGCGCGGTGTCGCTGCGGCGGAGGCGGATATCGAGGTCGCTTTGAGGGAGGCGCTGACATGCCAGTCGGTCAAGGATGCCGCAGCCTCGGTCGCAGAACTGACCGGGGCGCCGAAGCGGGAGGTCTACCAACTGGCCCTGAAACTCGCCGGCGGCAACTGAGGGGGCGTGTGGCCCATCTCGGCGGCCTTGTGGCCGAAGACAGGGTCGCCGCCGATTTCGCCCGGCGCGGAATGGACGTGGTCGCGCGCCGCTGGCGGGGGAAGTCGGGAGAGATCGACATGATTTGCCGCGAGGGACCGGTCACCATCTTTGTCGAGGTGAAAAGTGCGGCCAGCTTCGATGCCGCCGCAGAAAGCCTCCTGCCGCGCCAGATCGCCCGCATCCGCGCCGCCGCAAGCGAATATGTCGCATCGCTCCCCGCCGGTCAGGACAGCGAGATGCGCTTTGACGTGGCCCTTGTGGATGGGGTCGGACGCATCGAAGTGCTGGAAAACGCCCTCGGCTTCTGAAGGTCCGGCTGATCGCCGATTGCATCCCGCCCGAGCCTCGGTCATCAATCGGCCCCGAAACTGGCTGAGGAAAGGCGGGCGGCATGACACTCAAGGTCGCGTTCCAGATGGACCCGATCGGGCCGATCAACATCGACGCCGATTCGACCTTTCGCATCGCGCTTGAGGCGCAGGCGCGGGGGCACCGGCTTTTCTACTACACGCCCGACCTGCTCTTTTACCGCGAGGGCCGCGTCATGGCGCGGGGCTGGCCGCTGGAGGTCCGGCGCGAGAAGGGCAATCACTACACGCTCGGGGACGAGACGGAGATCGACCTTGCCGACTGGGATGTGATCTGGCTGAGGCAGGACCCGCCCTTCGACATGGGTTACATTACCACGACCCATCTTCTCGACATGATCCACCCAAAGGCGCTGGTGGTGAATGATCCCTTCTGGGTCAGGAACTATCCCGAAAAGCTCCTCGTCCTGAACTTCCCCGAGATCACGCCCCCGACGCTCATCGCCCGCGACCTGGCGATCATCCGGGAGTTCAAGCACCGGCATGGCGACATCATCCTGAAGCCGCTTTACGGCAACGGTGGCGCCGGCGTCTTCCGGCTTGACCCGAACGACCGCAACCTCGCCTCGCTGCACGAGCTTTTCACCGGCATCAGCCGCGAGCCATTGATCGCGCAGAAATACGTGCCGGCGGTGGTGAAGGGCGACAAGCGCATCATCCTTGTGAACGGTGAGCCGGTAGGCGCCATCAACCGGGTGCCGGCCGAGGGCGAGACCCGGTCGAACATGCATGTCGGCGGTCGGCCCGAGAAGATCGGCCTCACCGACCGCGACCGCGAGATTTGTGCCGCCATCGGCCCGACCCTGCGCGACAAGGGCCAGATCTTCGTCGGCATCGACGTGATCGGCGACTGGCTGACCGAGATCAACGTGACCTCGCCGACCGGCATTCAGGAGCTTGAGCGCTTCGACGGCACGAATGCGGCGGCGAAGATCTGGGAAGCGATCGAGGCGAAGCGGCGCTGAGGCGCTATTTCCCGACCTGAAGGCTGAGGCGGTAGCTGACCGCCTCGGCGACATGCGGCTTTCGCACGGTTGCCTCGCCGTCGAGATCGGCGATGGTGCGCGCCACCCTTAGCACCCGGTGGTAGCCTCGCGCGGTCAGGCCGAAGCGTTCGGCAACCTTCGTCAGCAGGTCGCGGCCTTCGGTATCGGGGCTTGCGACTTCCTCCAGAAGCCGCCCCTCGGCATCGGCATTGACCCGCATCCCCGGATGCGCCTCGAACCGCCGCGTCTGCGTATTGCGCGCCGTCGCCACCCGCGTCGCGACCGTGGCCGAGCTTTCGCCGGTTTCCGGCAGGTCGAGATCGGTGAATGCGACGGGGGGCACTTCGACGCGCAGGTCTATCCGGTCCATCAGCGGGCCAGAGATGCGGCCAAGGTAGTCCTCGCCGCATTGGGGCACGCGAGCGCAGCTGCGCGAGGGGTCGGAAAGGTAGCCGCATTTGCAGGGGTTGGCGGCGGCGACCAGAAGGAAACGGCAGGGATAGCGGATATGGGCATTGGCGCGGGCGACGACGACCTCGCCGGTCTCGATCGGCTGGCGCAGGGTTTCGAGGACGGTCCTCGGGAATTCAGGGAATTCGTCGAGGAAAAGGACGCCGTTATGGGCCAGGCTGATCTCCCCCGGTTTCGCGCCGCGCCCGCCGCCGACGATGGCGGCCATGGATGCGGTGTGGTGCGGTTCGCGGAAGGGCCGCGTCCGGCTGATCCCGCCCTCGTCGAGCAGCCCCGACAGCGAATGGATCATCGAGGTTTCGAGCGCCTCCATCGGCGTCAACGGCGGCAGGATGCCGGGCAGCCGCGCGGCGAGCATCGACTTGCCGGAGCCGGGCGTGCCCACCATCAGGAGGTGATGCCGCCCGGCGGCGGCAATCTCCAACGCGCGTTTTGCCCGCTCCTGCCCCTTCACGTCGCGCAGGTCGCGAGTGTGGGCATTGCGCGTCACCTCGCCGGGCCGGGCCGGCAGAAGGGGGGCGCGTTCGGTGAAATGGCCCACGACCTCGTCAAGCGTGGCCGCGCCGATGACCTCCGCTCCGCCGACCCAGGCGGCCTCCGGCCCGCAGGCACGCGGGCATAAAAGCCGCCGCCCTTCGCCCGCCGCCGCCATCGCGGCGGGCAGCGCGCCGATCACCGGCACGAGCCGCCCGTCGAGTGACAACTCGCCCAGCGCCACGCTGCTCTCGACCTCTTCCCGAGGCAGGATGTCGATGGCGGCGAGGAGGGCGAGCGCGATGGGCAGGTCGAAATGCGAGCCTTCCTTTGGCAGGTCGGCGGGCGACAGGTTGATGGTGATCCGCTTTGACGGCAGCGCGATGGAGAGGGCGGTGAGCGCGGCGCGGACCCTATCGCGCGCCTCGCTCACCGCCTTGTCGGGGAGGCCGACGATAGCGAAGTTGGGCATGCCCGCGGAAACGGCGCATTGCACCTCGACGATGCGCGCCTCGACGCCTTCGAAAGCCACCGTATAGGTGCGCGCAACCATCTGCCGTCCCCTTAATCTTGGTTAACGGGTAGCGCGGCGGTGGTTGAGAAAGCGTTAACGCGCTACCGTGGCCATGAAGGCAGGCCAGGCTTCGGGGTCGGCTAGCGTCTTGTCGCGGCAGAAGGGGTTGCAGAAGCCCCAGACCTTGCCGTCCATCTGAAGGAAATCTGTCACCGGTTTGCTGGAATAGGGACAGGCTGTGTTTTCGGACGGCCCTTCGGCAAGGGTCGCGGTCAGCGGCACCGGCCCGGGCCAGGGGCGGGTCGCGTAGGGCATGTCGTAACTCGGCTGATGCGTCTTTTCGGCGGCACCCATCGCGCGCCAGCGGCGGAAGGACAGGTCGGAGAGATGCGCCCTCACATAATCCATCGCCGGTGCCGAAACCGGCAGGTTGTAGGTGGCAACCCGCGTGGCGACCGGCGCGTAAAAGGCATCCGCCGCCGAGTAGCGGCCGAAGAGCCAGGGGCCGCCGGCGGCGAAACGGTCGCGTGCCCTTGCCCAGATAGCCTCGATCCGCGCGAGATCGCCCAGAACCTCCCTGCGCGGCGCGGAATCGACGTAGCTGACCTTCAGGTTCATCGGACAGTCGCCTCTGAGTGAGGCAAAACCTGCGTGCATCTCGGCGCAAAGATAGCGCGCCATGGCGCGGGCCGCCGGGTCCTCGGGCCAGAGGCCCGCTTTGGGGTGGCGCTCGGCCAGCGTCTCCGCGATGGCGAGGGTTTCGCCGATCACCTCGCCTTCGGGCGTGCGCATGGCCGGGGCCAGCCGCGCCGGGGCGAACTCGGCAAGGAGCCGGTTGAAATCGTCGCTGTAAAGCACGCCGAG
Source organism: Rhodobacteraceae bacterium UBA6273 (assembly GCA_002440625.1). Lineage (GTDB taxonomy): Bacteria > Pseudomonadota > Alphaproteobacteria > Rhodobacterales > Rhodobacteraceae > Albidovulum. The sequence goes on from DJUV01000275.1 coordinate 7,383, forward strand.
ATGGCATTTCACCGGGATGCCGAACTTCTCGAAGAGAAGCCAGCCCCTGAGGGACCAGCTCGAATGGCTGCGGTCGCCGATGGCGAGGTGGTAGGTCATGCTGGTCTCCGGTTCCGGTGTCGCGGCGAGACTAGCCGGGGTGCGCCGGTCCTGCACATCGCAATTTGTGCGGCCTTTCATCAAGAGGTCTGATGTGAGGCGCGGCTTGTCATCAGGGCGGGGCGGACCTAATCCTTAGACGCCGGAGACATTGGAAGAGGGCGACATGCTGGCGGGCAAGCGCATCCTGCTCATCATCGGCGGAGGTATCGCCGCCTACAAATCGCTCGACCTGATCCGGCGATTGAAGGAGCGCGGGGTTTCGGTCACGCCGGTCCTGACCCGGTCGGCGGAAGAATTCGTGACGCCCTTGTCGGCATCGGCACTCTCGGGCGAGAAATGCTACCGGCATCTCTTTGACCTGACCGACGAAGCCGAGATGGGGCATATCCAATTGTCCCGCGCCGCCGATCTCATTGTGGTGGCGCCGGCGACTGCCGATCTTCTGGCGAAGATGGCGGGGGGCCATGCGGATGACCTTGCCTCGACGCTGCTGATGGCGACCGACAAAAGGGTACTTGTGGCGCCGGCGATGAATGTGCGGATGTGGCTGCATCCGGCGAACCAGCGCAATGTCGCGGCGCTGCGGGCTGATGGCATACTTATCGCCGGTCCGAACGAGGGCGACATGGCCTGCGGCGAATACGGGCCGGGGCGGATGGCGGAGCCTCTGGAGATTGTCGACGCGATCAGCGCGGCGCTGGGGGACGGGCCGCTGAAGGGGCGGCATGTGATCGTGACATCGGGCCCGACGCATGAGCCGATAGACCCGGTGCGCTACATCGCCAACCGGTCGTCGGGTGCCCAAGGCGCCGCGCTCGCGGCGGCTTTGCGCGACCTCGGCGCTTCGGTGACCTTCGTGACCGGGCCGGCCACGGTGCCGCCGCCTCAGGGCGTGACGGTCGTCGGGGTGGAGACGGCGGCGGAGATGATGGCGGCGGTCAGGGCCGCTCTGCCGGCCGATGCGGCGGTCTTTGCAGCGGCGGTGGCCGACTGGCGCGTCGCTAATGCGAGCATGTCGAAGATGAAGAAGGACGGATCGGGGAAGGCGCCGGCGCTGGAGTTCGCGGAGAACCCGGATATCCTCGCGTCTGTCGCGCAGATGAAGCAGGGGCGGCCGGCGCTGGTCGTGGGCTTTGCCGCCGAGACCAACGACGTGATCGCCCATGCCACGGCCAAGCGGTCGCGCAAGGGCAGCGACTGGATCGTGGCGAATGACGTGCGCCCCTCGACCGGGATCATGGGCGGGACGGAAAATGCCGTCACCATCATCGATTCGGGCGGCGCCGAGGAATGGCCGCGCCTGCCGAAGGACGAGGTGGCGCAGCGGATCGCGGCGCGGATCGCGGCGGCGCTCGGGCCAGTCGGATAGGGCGGATGCCTCCGGCGGAGGTATTTCGGGCAAGATGAAAGGGCAGGGGATGCAACCGACGATCCGGGTGCTGCGCGAGGACTGGGCCGATATCTCGGTGGCATTGCCGTCCTACGAGACGCCGGGAGCGGCTGGCGCTGACATCCGCGCCAATTTGCCGCCCGAGGAGCGCGAGGCCGGTTTCATCCTTCGCCCCATGGAGCGGCGGGTGGTGCCGACCGGGCTGCGGGTGGAGATCCCCGACGGGTTCGAGGCGCAGATCCGGCCGCGATCAGGCCTTGCGCTGAAGCATGGGATCACGCTGCCGAACACGCCGGGCACCATCGACGCCGATTATCGCGGGCCGCTTGGTGTGCTTGTGGTCAACCTCGGGGCCGAGCCCTTTGTTGTGCGGCACGGCGAGCGCATCGCGCAGATGATCGTGGCGCCGGTTGTCCGGGCCGGATTCGAGGAGGTGCGTTACTTGACCGATACCAGGCGCGGCGCGGGCGGTTTCGGGTCCACGGGGCGGGGATGACGGTTCTGCTTGTCGCGGCGGCGCTGCTGGCGCTTGGGCTTTTGCTGAAGGTGCCAAGGGCGCTGATCCTCTGGGGCATTGGCCTCATCTGGCTGGCGACGGTCATGGCGCATGCGCTTCTGCCGCCGGATCATCCCTTGCCGCGTGCGCTCGGCGGCGATCTGAGGGCCTGGGGCTTTCTCGGCATCCTGACGGCTCTGGTCCTTACCTACCGGGCGGGGTTCATGAAGGTGAAGGCCTTGGCGCGGCCGGCGCCCGCGCCGGTGTCACAGGGGCCGTTCACGACGGCCGAGCTTGACCGATACGCCCGCCATATCGTGCTGCATGAAATCGGCGGCATGGGCCAGCGCCGGATGAAGGAGGCGAAGGTGCTGGTCGTCGGTGCCGGTGGCCTTGGCTCGCCCGCGCTGCTTTATCTCGCGGGGGCGGGGATCGGCACCATCGGGGTGATCGACAATGACACCGTCTCTGTCTCCAACCTTCAGCGGCAGGTGATCCATACCGACGCGCGGATCGGCCAGCCCAAGGTGTTTTCCGCCGAAGCGGCGATGAAGGCGATCAACCCCCATGTCGAAGTTCGGCCCTATAACCGGCGGCTGACGGCGGGAGATGCGGCGGCCCTCTTCGCGGACTACGACCTGATCCTCGACGGGTCGGACAATTTCGACACGCGCTACCTGGTGAACGTGGCGGCGGTCGCGGCGAAAAAGCCGCTGATCTCGGCGGCGATCACCCAGTGGGAAGGCCAGATCGGGCTTTACGATCCGGCGCGGGGCGCGCCCTGTTACGCGTGCGTCTTTCCCGAACGTCCCGCTGCCGGCCTCGCCCCAACCTGTGCCGAGGCGGGGGTGATGGGCGCGCTGCCCGGCGTCGTCGGGTCGATGATGGCGGTCGAGGCGATCAAGGCGATTACCGGCGCGGGCGAGACGCTACGCGGCCGGATGATGATCTATGACGCGCTTTACGGCGAAACCCGGGTCTTTACCGTGAAGCGCGATCCCGGCTGCAAGGTCTGCGGGCAGGCGCATTGACCGCGCTGGACAGCCCCCGGCCTGCCGACTAGGCTCCGCCAGATATTTGTGACCCGATGCTTGTGACAGGAGCCCGTCAGATGAAACTCATGCCCGTTCTTGCCGTTGCGGCAAGCGTTTTCGCTTCGGCCGCCCTGGCCGAGGTTCCGAACCTTGAAGGCCGCGAAGTAACGGTCGTCACCGAGAATGCCTATCCTCCGCTCCAGTTCCTCGACAAGGACGGCAAGGCGATCGGCTGGGAATATGACGCCATGGCCGAGATTGCCAAGCGGCTCAACATAGTGGTGAAGTATGAGAATTCGAGCTGGGATGCGATGATCCCCGCCGTCTCGGAAGGCCAGTTCGACATCGGCATGACCGGCATCACCATCAAGGACGACCGCAAGGAGAAGGTCGATTTCTCAGACCCCTACATGCGCTCCGAGATGGTCATGCTGGTCAGGGGCGATGAAAGCCGCTTCACCGATGCCGCGTCCTTCAAGGACAATGCAGACCTTCTGATCGCCGCCCAGCCGGGTACGACGCCCTTCTATGTCAGCGTCTACGAGGTACTTGATGGCGACGAGGCCAACCCGCGGATCAAGCTGATGGAGACTTTTGGCGCGACGGTCGAGGCGCTGAAGGCCGGCGACGTCGATCTCGTCCTGACTGACGGCACCGCCGGCAAGGGCTATGTCGATGCCTCGGGCGGCGGGCTGAAGATCATCGGCGGCCCGCTTGGCACCGAGGATTTCGGCTTCATCTTCCCGAAAGGTTCCGATCTTGTGGCGCCGGTCAACGCCGCCATTGCCGATCTGAAGGCCGACGGCACGCTTGATGCGCTGAACAAGAAGTGGTTCCTCGACTACAAGATGGGCCAGTAGCGCCCTCACGGCCCCGGTCTTCGCTCCGGGGCCGGCCAACCGATGATCCCCCCTTCCAAAAAAGACGGCGACTTTCCCTATTGGCTCGTGGTGCTTGCAGCCACCGGGGTCTGGCTATTCTATCTGGCCCTGTCGAACGGGGTCTATGCGCAGGTCTTGGCCACGCTGTCCAAGGGCATCTGGATGACGGTCTTCGTCACCCTCGTTGCCTTTACGCTGGCGGCGATCCTTGGGCTTGGGCTTGCCGTCGCCACGCTGTCGCGCCATCTCGTCCTCCGGCAGGCGGCGCGGCTTTATATCGAGGTCGTGCGCGGCATCCCGATCATCGTGCTTCTCTTGTACATCGCCTTTGCCGCAGCCCCTGCGGGCGTGGCGGCCTGGAACTGGCTCGCCGGCTGGACCGGGCTTGAACCGATGAGGACGCGGGATTTCCCGCTTCTGTGGCGGGCGATCATCGCGCTGACCATCGCCTATTCGGCCTTCATCGCCGAGGTGTTCCGCGCCGGGTTGCAAGCGGTAGACGAAGGCCAGATCGAGGCGGCCAAGGCGCTGGGCCTTTCGGGCTGGCACCGCTTCCGCTTCGTCGTCTTTCCGCAGGCCTTCCGCATGATCCTGCCGCCCTTGGGCAATGACTTCGTGGCGATGGTGAAGGATTCCTCGCTCGTCTCCGTCCTCGGCGTCGCCGATGTGACCCAGCTTGGCAAGGTTACGGCGGCAGGCAACTTCCGTTACTTCGAGACCTACAACCTTGTGGCGCTCATCTACCTGACCATGACGATCACCCTGTCGCTGATCCTCAGACGGATCGAGGCGCGGCTTCGTGCCCGGCAGGAAGGGCGCTGAGCGACTCTGGAGCTTTGCAAGCAGGCTGCATACATAGCATCCAAAGGAGACTTCACATGACCAATCCCTTGCTTCAGCCTTGGACCGGCCGTTTCAGCCTGCCGCCCTTCGCCACCGTCCGCGACGAGGACTTCGGCCCGGCTTTCGAAGCGGGGCTGGCTGAGGCCAGGGCCAACATCGCGGCTATCGCGGCGTCGTCCGAGCCGCCGACCTTCGCCAATACGATCGAGGCGATGGAGCTTGCGGAAGATGTGCTCGACCGGGTGTCGGGGGTTTTCTACAACCTCGTCGGCGCGGATTCGACGCCGGCGCGCGAGGCGCTGCAAAGCGATCTCGCGCCGAAGCTTGCGGCGTTTTCCTCGGAAGTGACGATGAACGCCGCCCTTTTCGCAAGGATGGAGGCGCTGTGGCAGGCGCGCGACACGCTGGCGCTGACCGATGAACAGGGCCGCGTGCTGGCGCTTTACCGCCGCATGTTCGTTCGCGCCGGAGCAGCGCTTGATGAGGCCGGGCGCAAGCGCATGGCCGAGGTTAAGGAACGGCTCGCGGTGCTATCCACCAAATTCAGCCAGAACCTTCTGGCCGATGAACGCGACTGGTTTCTGCCGCTTGAGGCCGCCGACCTCGAAGGCCTGCCGGATTTCGTCGTCGCTGCCGCCCGCGCCGCCGCCGAGGAACGCGGGCGCGAGGGGCATGTGCTTACGCTCAGCCGCTCGCTCATCACGCCGTTCCTGCAGTTCTCTCCCCGCCGCGACCTCCGCGAGACGGCTTACCGTGCCTGGATCGCGCGCGGCGCCAATGGTGGGGAAACCGACAACCGCGCCATCGCCGCCGAGATCCTGAAGCTGCGGGAGGAACGGGCGAAACTGCTCGGCTACCGGAGTTTCGCTGCCTACAAGCTTGAACCCGAGATGGCCAAGACGGAAGACGCGGTGCGCGATCTTCTGATGCAGGTCTGGAAACCGGCGCGCGCCAAGGCCGGGGCAGATGCCGCGATCCTGACCGGCATGATGCATGAAGACGGCATCAACGGCGACTTGGAGCCCTGGGACTGGCGCTACTACTCCGAAAAGCGCCGGCTCGCCGAGCATGACCTCGACGAGGCGGAACTGAAGCCCTACTTCGGGCTCGATGCGATGATCGAGGCGTCCTTCGACACCGCACATCGGCTTTTTGGGCTGGATTTCAAGCCGCTCGACGTGGCCCTATACCATCCCGATGCAAGGGCCTGGGAGGTGACGCGCAAGGGCCGGCATGTCGCCGTCTTCATCGGCGACTATTTCGCGCGCGGATCGAAGCGGTCGGGGGCCTGGTGTTCCTCGTTCCGGGGCCAGCGCAAGCTTGGCGGCGACCAGCGCCCCGTGGTCGTCAATGTCTGCAACTTCGCCAAGCCCGCGAAGGGGGAGCCTGCGCTTCTGTCATGGGACGATGCGCGCACGCTCTTCCACGAATTCGGCCACGCGCTCCATGCCATGCTGTCGGATGTGACCTATGGTTTCATCGCCGGCACCTCGGTCGCGCGCGACTTCGTCGAACTGCCGAGCCAGCTTTACGAACACTGGCTTGAGGTGCCCGAAGTGCTGGACCGCCACGCCCGGCACGCAAGGACCGGTGCGCCGATGCCCGCCGCACTTCGCGACAGGCTCATCGCCGCCTCCACCTATGATCAGGGCTTTGCGACAGTCGAATACATCGCATCAGCGCTTGTCGACCTCGCCTTCCATGAAGGCGCCGCGCCACAGGACCCGATTGCGGCCGAGGCTGAGGTTCTGAAGGGGATCGGCATGCCCGCAGCCATCGGCATGCGCCACGCGACGCCGCATTTCGCGCATGTCTTCTCGGGCGACGGCTATTCGGCCGGCTACTACAGCTACATGTGGTCGGAAGTGATGGATGCCGATGCCTTCGACGCCTTCCGCGATGCCGGCGATCCCTTCGACCCGACAACCGCGGAACGTCTGGAAAAGGCGATCCTCTCCGCCGGCGGCTCGCGCGAGGCGGATGTACTCTACCGGGAGTTCCGGGGACGGATGCCAGGGGTGGAACCGCTGCTCAGGGGGCGCGGCCTGGTTGACGTAGCGTAAAGTGTTGCTCCCCCCTACGTCCCGCTTGCGATTGGCGCAGCCCGGTGTAGTTTCTGGGCGATGACTCATGATTTTCTGATTGTCGGCGGGGGCATAGCCGGTGTTTCCGCTGCCTCCCAACTGGCTGCAGTCGGTTCCGTTCTGATGATCGAAACCGAGGATCATCTGGCATTTCACGCTTCCGGCCGTTCGGCCGCACTCTATGAACCGCACTATGGCCCGGCACCCGTCGTCGCCCTTTCCGAAGCCAGCGGCGCGGCCTTGCGCGCAGCGGATGTGCTGTCGCCGCGCGGGCTTCTTCTCCTTGGCGGCGCCGACGACAAGGACGAGTTCGAGGCAGAGGAAAAATCCTTCGGGATGGAACGCATCAGCCCGGCCGAGGCGAGGGCGATCGTCCCGATCCTCTCTGAAAGGGCCGTCGTTCGCGCCGCGTTCGCCGACCATGCCTGGGACATCGACACCGACCGCCTCGTGCAGTCCTTTGCCCGGACGGCGCGCGATCAGGGGGCCGAGATCGTGACCGGCGCTGCGGCAACCGCGATCCGCCGTGATGCGGGGGTCTGGACCGTGACCACCCGCAAGGGCGAGATGCGCGCGCGCACGCTTGTCAACGCCGCCGGCGCCTGGGTCGACGAAGTGGCGAAGATGGCCGGCGTCCGGCCCTTGGGCTTCACGCCGCTCCGCCGCTCGATGGCCCGCATCGCGGCGCCGGGCGGGCATGATGTCTCCACTTGGCCGATGATGTTCGGCGCGGGCGAGGCCTGGTACGCCAAGCCCGACGCCGGAGCCCTCATCGTGTCCCCGGCTGAGGAAGACCCTGCCGCGCCGCATGACGCCTGGGCCGACGACATGGTTCTAGCCGAGGGCCTCGCCCGGTATGAGGAGATGGTCACGGCGCCTGTCGAGCGGCTCCTTGCGTCATGGGCTGGGCTTCGCACCTTTGCGCCGGACCGGCTGCCGGTCATCGGACGTGACCCGACGATGCCCGACTTTGTCTGGTTCGCCGGGCAGGGAGGTTACGGTTTTCAGTCGGCACCGGCGAACGCGGCGCTGCTTGCCGATCTTCTCGGCGGCCGGCCAGTCGGCGTCGCCGCCAACATCGCTGAGGCGGTCTCGGCAAACAGGTTTAGGTAGACATGGTACGAAGGTTGATGCTTCCCGACGGACTGCCCGAGGTTCATGCCGACGGTCGCCGCTCTGCCGCCTCGGCGCAGAGGAACATCGATGCGATCCTCGATCTGCTGGAAAGCCATGCCCCGAAAGGCGGCCGGGCGCTTGAGATCGCGAGCGGGACCGGGCAGCACATCTCGCGTTTCGCGGATGCCTTGCGGAGCATTGACTGGTACCCGTCCGAAGCCGATCACGACAAGTTCCTCAGCATCGAAGCCTGGAGGAGGCACGCGAACTGCGCCAACCTCAACGCGCCCCTGCACCTCGACGCGTCGGCCCTGCCCTGGCCCGCTGAACTCGGACGCTTCGATCTGATCGTTCTGGTGAACCTCCTCCACCTCATTTCCGAAGAAGAGACGGATCGTGTGCTGCGGGGGGTGTCCTCGGCGCTGAAGCCGGGGGGGCGCTTCGTCCTTTACGGGCCGTTCAGCCGCGCCGGCCGCCTTACCAGTGCGGGCGACGAGATGTTCCATGCGCAGTTGCAGGCGCAGGACCCCGACATCGGCTACAAGGACGATGGCTGGATCAGGACCCGCGCGGCGGAGTACGGGCTTGGTGTCTGGCAGGTCACGAAGATGCCCGCCAACAACATCGCCTTTGTCTTTCGGACCGCCATCTGACGGGAAGCATTCCGCAATCGGACTGATTTGACCGAGGTCATGGCGGGCGCCCCGCTTTCACGCCGCATGAACGGCGCTGAACCCGCAACAGGAGCCGGACATGAGCTACAAGGCCGAAATCTCAGCCATGCGCGACGAGTTGCGCAGCCTCTACAGGGCCATCCCTGATGCGACCGCCGGATTTTCCGCCCTTTCGAAGGCCGCCAAGGAAAAAGGTGTCCTCGGTCTCAAGGAAAAGGAGTTCGTGGCGCTCGGCATTGCGGTGTCGCAACGCTGCTCGCCCTGCATGAACTTCCATGTCGAGGCGCTGATGAAGGCGGGCGCCACCCGAGAGGAACTGGGCGATGTGCTGGCAATGGCGATCCAGATGGGCGGCGGGCCGGCGCTGATGTATGCCGGGCACGCGCTGGCGGCTTGGGACGAACTCGCGGCGGCTTGACGCTGAGGGCGCCGTCAGCCCCTTGTCAGTGCCACCGGGGCCGCGCCATGATCGCCGGACCTGACTCGGCTGACCGGAGGTCCAAGAGATGCGCCGCGCCCTGCCCCTTGTTCTTGCGGCCGCCCTGCTCGCGGTCGTTTCATGTGGCCGGCAGGAAATCGTCGCGCGGCTGGAAGACCCGGCCATGGAAATTCCTTCGCCGGCCAAGGCGCGGTTCGACGACCGGGATCCGGTTGATTGGGCGGGCGCAGGTCCGCGCCGCTATGCAGTGCACGGCATTGATGTCGCGCGCTTCCAGACCTCGATCGACTGGGCCACAGCCCGCCGGAACGGTGTGAGCTTCGCCTTCATCAAGGCGACCGAGGGCGGCGACCTCGTCGATCCGATGTTCAAGGAGCACTGGCGCGCTGCCCGCCGCGCGGGTGTGCCGCGTGGCGCCTATCATTTCTACTACCACTGCCGGCCCGCCGCCGAACAGGCGCGCTGGTTCTTCCGCAACGTCCCGCGCGAATCCGGGATGCTGCCCCCCGTCCTCGACATGGAATGGACGCCGTTTTCGCCGACCTGCACCGTCCGCCGCCCGGCTGCCGAGATCCGCGCGGATGCGAAACGCATCATCGCCATGTTCGCGGATCACTACGGCACAACGCCGATCTTGTATACGACCGTCGATTTCTTCCGCGACAACGAGATGTGGCGCCTCTCCGGCGTCGATTTCTGGCTGCGTTCGGTGAAGGCGCATCCTGATGAGCGTTATCCGGGCCGTGACTGGACCTTCTGGCAGTATTCCGGCACGGCGAGCATCCCCGGCATTGCCGGCAAGGTCGATGCCAATGCTTTCGGCGGTTCGGCGGCGGACTGGCAGGCGTGGCTGACCGCGCGCCGGCTCTGAGCGGGCGGGAATGAAAAAAGCCTGCCCCTGTAGGGCCGGCTGGTTTTCAGGATATGCCCGGATCAGCCGTCGATGCGGATGCGGGCGTTCGTCGGATCAAACGGGCTGTCCTCGACAACCTCGGCATCCCATTCCTGACGAAGCATCCTGACCTTCAGCCTGGTGCCGACCTTGGCGAGGTCGGGGCGAACATAGCCCATGCCGATCTGCTTGCCGAAGGCGACGGAATAGCCGCCCGAGGTCAGGCGCCCGACCTTTTCGCCGTCCTTCAGCAGCGCTTCCTTGCCCCACGGGTCAGTGTCCGACGGCCCGTCGATCAGCACCGTCACGCACATCGACCGGATGCCGGTATCGGCCATCGCTTGCTTGCCGCGGAAGTCCTTGGAATTGTCGATGAAGCGGTCAAGGCCGGCCTCGGCAGGTGTTGCGTCGCGGCCAAGTTCGTTGCCGAAGGCGCGGTAGGATTTTTCCTGACGAAGCCAGTTCTGCGCCCGGGCGCCGACAAGTTTCATGCCATGCTTTTCGCCCGCCGCGAGGAGGATGTCCCAAAGATAGCGCTGCATCTCGATCGGGTGGTGAAGTTCCCAGCCAAGCTCGCCCGTGTAGGCGACACGGATGGCGTTGACCGGGCACATGCCAAGCTCGATCCGCCGTGCCGAAAGCCAGGGGAAGCGCTTGTTGGACAGCGCCGTCGCGGGATCGGCATCCTTGACGATCTCTTTCAGGATGTCGCGCGACTTTGGACCGGCGATGGCGAAGACGCCCCATTGGGTCGTGACATCGTGGATGTCGATCCAGCCGCCGCCATTGGCCATGAAATCCTCGGCGGATTTCTTCAGGTAATCGGCGTCATAGGCCGTCCAGGCCCCGGCGGA
>DJUV01000274.1 GCA_002440625.1 Rhodobacteraceae bacterium UBA6273
CATCGACGCCAACGGCATCGTCCATGTCGGCGCCAAGGACAAGGGCACCAGCAAGGAACACCGGATCACCATCCAGGCCTCGGGCGGCCTCTCGGACGAGGATATCGACAAGATGGTCCGCGACGCCGAGGCCAATGCCGAAGGCGACAAGAAGCGCAAGGAACTGGTCGAGGCGCGAAACCAGGCCGAAAGCCTGATCCATTCGACCAAGAAGGCGCTCAACGACCATGGCGACAAGGTCGACGGCTCCACCGTCGAGGCGATCGAGCTGGCCATCGGCGCGCTTGAGGAAACCCTCAAGTCCGAGGATGCCGGCAAGATCAAGGGCGGCATCCAGAACGTGACCGACGCCGCGATGCGTCTCGGCGAGGCGATCTACAAGGCGCAAGCTGCCGAAGGCGGCAAGTCCGATGACGAGGAAGCCCCGCGCGGCGTTGACGACGACATCGTCGATGCCGATTTCGAGGACCTCGGCGAGGACCGCAAGCGCAAGTGACGCGACCGGAACAGCATGGGCCGGCCTGACATCGGTCGGGCCGGCCTATGCGTTCCCCGGAAGGAACCGGAATGGCCAAACGCGACTATTATGAAGTTCTGGGCGTGTCGCGCGGTGCGTCTGCCGACGAGTTGAAGAAAGCCTACCGTCAGAAGGCCAAGGAGCTTCATCCCGACCGCAACAAGGACAAGCCGGAAGCCGAGGCTCAGTTCAAGGAAGTGAACGAGGCCTATGACGTCCTGAAGGACGACACCCGCAAGGCCGCCTATGACCGCTTCGGTCACGGAGCCTTCGACGGCAGCATGGGCGGTGGCCCGCGTGGCGGCCATGGCCAGGGCGATTTCGCCTCCGCCTTCTCCGACGTGTTCGAGGATCTGTTCGGCGACTTCATGGGTGGCCGTGGCGGTGCCGGCGGACGGCAGCGGGCCAGCCGCGGCTCGGACCTGCGCTACAACATGCGCGTCACGCTGGAAGAGGCCTATGGCGGCGTCCAGAAGACGATCAATGTCCCGACCTCGGTTGCCTGCGGCACCTGCAGCGGCACCGGCGCCGAGGGCGGGGCGGAACCGCAGACCTGCCCGACCTGTTCCGGCATGGGCAAGGTCCGCGCCCAGCAGGGCTTCTTCACCGTCGAGCGCACCTGCCCGACCTGCGGCGGCCTCGGCCAGACGATCAAGAACCCCTGCAAGGTCTGCCATGGCGCCGGCCGCGTCGAAAAGGACCGTTCGCTTTCGGTGAATATCCCGGCCGGCGTCGAAACCGGCACCCGCATCCGGCTGGGAGGTGAGGGCGAGGCCGGGATGCGCGGCGGCCCGGCGGGCGATCTTTACATCTTCATCGAGGTCCGCGAACACGCGCTTTTCCAGCGTGACGGCATGACGCTTTACTGCCGCGTGCCGGTGTCGATGACCACCGCCGCCATGGGCGGCAAGGTCGAGGTGCCGACGATCGACGGCGGCCGCAGCAGCGTCGCCATCCCGGCGGGCGCCCAGACCGGCAAGCAGATGCGGCTCCGCGGCAAGGGCATGCCGGCGCTTCGTGGCGGCGGCACCGGCGACATGCTGATCGAGATGGCGGTGGAAACGCCGGTGAACCTCACCTCGCGGCAAAAGGAACTCTTGCGGGAGTTCGAGGAGCTGAGCAAGGACAACAACCCCGAGGGGTCGTCCTTCTTCTCCAAGGTCAAAAGCTTCTGGGACGGCATGAAGGGGTGAGAGCCGCCCGTGATCGCTCCAGTGGAGCGATCACAGGCTCGAACGCCGACCGCGCAAGCGGGTGGCCGGGAGAGAGCCGCCGACCCTCCCTCCCCAGCCCCCCAAGCGACTCGCATCTGCACGCCCGGTGTACGGGGGGGTGTACGTCCGGTGCACGGCCATTTTCGCCCCGCCCCGGGCGTCGTTAATCATTCCTTCACCATACCGCGCGACGGTTGCGCCATGTCCTCTCCGCTCGCCTTCCACGAAGCCCCCCTTCCCCTTTTCGCACCCGATGAGGCGGCGGGGGAGGTGCTCGTTCAGGGAAGGTTGCCGTCCTATATCAGGGACCACCGCCAGCGCCTCCGCGACCGGTTCTCGGGCGGCGGTGCTGCGGCAATGCCGGATTATGAGCTTCTGGAGCTTGTCCTTTTCCGCGCCATTCCCCGGCAGGACGTGAAGCCCCTCGCCCACCTCCTTCTCGACCGTTTCGGCGATTTCAACCGGGTGCTCTCCGCCCCGGCGGAACGGCTGAAAGAGGTCAAGGGCGTCGGCGATGCCGTCATCCTCGAACTGAAGATCGTCGAAGCCGCAGCGCATCGGCTGGCCCGCGCCAGGGTGATGCACAGGCCGGTTCTTACGTCCTGGGATCAGCTTCTCGACTATTGCCGCAGCGCCATGGCGCATCGGGAAACGGAGCAGTTCCGGGTGCTCTTCCTTGACCGCAAGAACGTCCTGATCGCGGATGAGGAGCAGGCGAAAGGCACTGTCGATCATGTCCCCGTCTACCCGCGCGAGGTCATCAAACGGGCGCTTGAGATCAATGCCAGCGCCTTGATTCTGGTGCATAATCACCCGTCCGGCGATCCCACGCCGTCAGATCAGGACATCCGCCTGACCGGCCAGATCGCCGAGGGTGCGCAAGTCCTGGGCATCGTGGTCCACGACCACCTCATCATCGGCAAGACCCGCGACCTCAGCTTCCGCTCGGAGGGTCTGCTTTAGCCTACTGGCTGGTCGCGACGGCCATGGGTTCGTCCCAGCCCGGCAAGGGCGCCTGCACCAGATCGCCGACCGCGTCGCAGTCTGGCATTGCCTGTTTCAGCGTCTCGCGGATACCGATCCTGCCGCCCGTCATGGTGACGACACGCGCCGTCACCGCATGGCCACAGGTCGCGGGCGTCGTCTCGGCTTCGGCATCGAAGGCGACCGTCCTGGTGCTGTTCCCGGCGGTGAAGATCTCCACCACCTTCGGGCTGTCCAGCCCGGCATCGCCCAGAACCACCAATGCGGTGGCCGAGGCCGGATCGCCGGGGTTCGACATAGAGAAATGCCCCTTGGCGCCGTAAGCCGCACCGTCCTCATAGGCATTAAGGTGAACCGCCCCGTCCCCAGACAGCGCCATCCTGCGCAGGCCCTCAAGGTCCGGGACATTGCGCGCGGCGCTCAGCACCTCGCCATTGGCAAAGCCCGCATCCACAGTCGCATAGGCCAGCATCGCCGGGATCGTCACTTGGGCGCCGCCCGAAGCATCGGTCAGCATGGCGAAGGAAAGGCCGGCGTGGCTGAAGACAACGCGTTCGCCCGGGTGGCAGGGGGCGGCCAGCGCGGCGCGGAGCGTCCCGCCGGCGCCGAGGCTGAGGACAAGCTTCGAGGAGCCGCAGGGGATGCCGAAGACGCTGTATTCCGCATCCGCGTCCGTTGCCGGGCGGGTGTAGCTGTCGGCCACCGCATCCATGCGGGCGGCCAGAAGAACGCCGGAGGTCAGGGCCTGCGCCTGATCGCCGGGGAAGTCGGGCAAGCCACCGGTCGAGGGTAGGGCGGCAGGCAGGGACGTGCCCGCGACCAGCACGGCATCGGTCGGCTGAGGTGTCGGCAGGGCAGCGGCGGGTGCCGTCGCTTCAACCTCGGCCACGGCAGCGGGCTGCGACGACAGAGCGTTGCGCAGCTTCGCGCTGATCGTATCGCCGTTCTGCATGACATGGCCGGTGGCCGCAGCCAGAAAGAATGTGGTGCCCGCCATCACGATTCTGCGTTTCAACGGCATGCGACCCTCCGCAAACAATCCCCAAGCCCACGGGATAGCGGAGGAACAGGGCGCCTTCGGGGCCGCGGCAAGACATTCCACGCCACCGAAACAATCGCCCGCGCTACATCATCTGGGGGCAGGCAGTCGCAGCCTGGCCAGATACAGAAAGGCGGCGACGCACCCAAGCGCGTCGCC
>DJUV01000029.1 GCA_002440625.1 Rhodobacteraceae bacterium UBA6273
TCACGCCGGACCTGATGCCGGCCGACATCCTGGGCTCGGAGGTGCTGGAAACCGCCCGCGACGGCGCCCGCGCCTTCCGTTTCATCGAAGGCCCGGTCTTCTGCCAGTTGCTGATGGCCGACGAGATCAACCGCGCCTCGCCACGCACCCAGTCCGCGCTGTTGCAGGCTATGCAGGAGCACAAGGTGACGGTTGCAGGTCAGCACCGCCCGCTTCCCGCGCCTTTCCATGTGCTCGCCACGCAGAACCCAATCGAGCAGGAGGGGACCTATCCCCTGCCCGAAGCGCAGCTTGACCGCTTCATGGTGCAGATCGACGTCGACTATCCCGACCGCAGGACGGAACGCGACGTGCTGCTGGCGACGACGGGGGTGGAGACCGCGACCTCGCCGACCGTGTTCAGCGCCTCCGAACTCAGCGCGGCGCAGGTGACGGTCAGGCGGATGCCGGTGGGCGAGAAGGTGGTCGAACTGATCCTCGACCTCGTCCGCGCCTGCCGTCCCGGCGAGGCGGAGGCGGGGGCGGCGGTGAACGCCAGCGTCAGTTGGGGGCCGGGGCCGCGTGCGGCGCAGGCGCTGATGCTTGCGGTCAGGGCGCGGGCGCTTCTGGACGGACGCCTTGCGCCTTCGGCCGAGGATGTGACGGCGCTGGCGCGGCCGGTCCTGTCGCACCGGATGGCGCTCAGCTTTGCGGCGCGGGCGAGGGGCGAAAGCCTCGCCGGGATCATTGAAGGTGTCTCCCGCGACGTGACGCGGGCCGAGGCCGCATGACAACTGCCGCACCATCGCCCGAGGCTTCGGCGCGGCCCGCAGGACTCAGGCGTCAGGCCGAGGCGCTGGCCTCGGCGCTGCCGCCCCTGATGGCCGATGCGCGGCATCTGGCGGCGACGGTGCAGCTTGGCCAGCACGGGCGGCGGCGGTCCGGCATGGGGGATGAGTTCTGGCAGTATCGGCCAGCCCATGCGGGCGACTCTGCGCGCACCATCGACTGGCGGCGGTCAGGCCGGGCGGATGCGCAGTTCGTCCGGGAAAAGGAATGGCAGGCGGCGCAGTCGGTCCACCTCTGGGTCGATGACGCGCGGTCGATGGAGTTCACCGGCGATCCGAAGCGTCAGGCCAAGGCCGACCGCGCCCGGCTGCTGGCGCTGGCGCTCGCGGTCCTGCTGATCCGCGCCGGCGAAAGGGTGGGTCTTGCCGATCCGGTGGCGCCGCCACGGTCGGGCGAGGTGCAGCTTCTTAGGCTCGCCCAGGCGCTGACCCGCCCGGCGGGAGAGGCCGATTTCGGCGCGCCCGAGGCCCGCGCGATCCTGCCGGGGTCGCGGGCGGTCTTCATCTCGGACTTCATGGCCGATCCGGCGGCGGTCGAGGCGGCACTTGGCCATGCCGCCGACCGGGGCGTGCGCGGGGTTCTGATGCAGATTCTCGACCCGGTGGAGGAAGCGTTCCCCTTCGACGGGCGCACGATCTTCGAGAGCATGGGCGGCACCGTCCTGCATGAGACGCGGAAGGCTGGCGATCTTCGCGACCGCTACCTCGCCCGGCTGGCCGAGCGTAAGGCGCGGCTTCAGGCGCTCGCCGGGCAGGCGGGCTGGCTCTTCACCACGCATCATACCGGCGACCCGGCGCAAGGGGCGCTCCTCTGGCTTTACGCGGCGCTTGGGAAAGGGCGCTGATGCTGATCCTTGGTCCCATCGGCTTCACCCTGCCGTGGCTCCTCTGGGGCCTCGTGGTGCTGCCGGTGCTGTGGCTTCTATTGCGCGCGGTGCCGCCCGCTCCGATCCGGCGGCGGTTTCCGGGGGTCGCGCTTCTTCTTGGCCTGAAGGACGAGGATCACCAGGCCGACCGGACGCCGTGGTGGCTGCTCTTGCTCAGGATGCTGGCGGTGGCGGCGCTGATCCTCGGTTTTGCCGGGCCGGTTCTCAATCCCGATGTGAAGGCGGCGGGCAATGGCCCCCTGCTGATCGTGGTCGATGGCAGTTGGGCTGACGCGCGCGACTGGTCCGGCCGGTCGGGCCGGATCGCGGCGGCCTTGACCGAAGCGGGGCGGGCCGGGCGGACGGCAACGCTGGTGTCGTTGACCGACCTGCCGCCGGGCGGCCCGGTGTTCATGGCGGCGGATGCGGTGGCCGAAAGGCTGCCGTCAGTCCAGCCGATGCCGTGGGAACCTGACGCGGCGGCGATGAAGTCGCTTGCGGCGGCATTGCCTGAGGGGAGTTTTGAGACGCTCTGGCTGTCGGACGGGCTTGACCGCGACGGGCGTGCAGCACTTACCGCAGCCCTCGCCGCGAAAGGCCCGGTGACGGTGATCGAAAGCCCCCGCGACGTACGGGCGCTGGGTGGCGTAGAGATTGCTGACGGCAAGGTCAAGGCCAGGGTGCTCCGCGCCCGCCCCGACATGGCGATGACGGCTGAGGTTGTGGCGCGTGGGCTTGATCCTTCCGGCATCGAGCGGGAACTGGCCCGGACCACCGCCAGCTTCGATGCCGGCTCAGGCGAGGCCGAGGCGATTTTTGACCTGCCGCCCGAACTCAGAAACCGCGTCACGCGGATCGAGATTGCCGGCGAGACGACGGCGGGCGCCGTGGCCCTGACCGATGACGCGCTGAAGCGGCGGAAGGTGGCCCTTGTCACCGCCGGCGCCGGGCAGGAGGGGCTGGAGCTTCTGTCGCCCGACCACTACCTGCGGCAGGCTCTGGCGCCGACCGCCGACCTGATCGACGGCACGCTGACCGACGTTCTGATGGCTTCGCCCGACGTCATCATCATGGCAGATGTGGGCCGGGTGCCTGAGACCGAGGCGCTTCTCGACTGGATCGACGAGGGCGGGCTTCTGGTGCGCTTTGCCGGGCCGCATCTCGCCTCCTCGGATGTCGGGCGCGATACGCTTGACCCCTTGCTGCCGGTCAGGCTCAGGACCGGCGGGCGCGCGGTCGGCGGCACCATGAGCTGGGGCGAGCCGAAGGCGCTGGCGCCTTTCGAGGAAAGCTCGCCCTTCTTCGGGCTGGCGGTTCCGCCGGATGTGACCGTCACGGCGCAGATCCTCGCCCAGCCGGGGCCGGATCTTGCCGCGGCCACCATCGCGCGGCTGGCCGACGGTACGCCGCTTGTGACGCGGCGGCAGGTGACTGATGGCCAGATCGTCCTCTTCCACGTCTCGGCCAATGCGGAATGGTCGAGCCTGCCGCTGTCGGGCCTCTTCGTGCAGATGCTGGAACGGCTGGCAGTTTCCGGCCGGGCGCAGCGGCCCGAGGCGGAGGAGCTTGCCGGGACAACGTGGCAACCGGAAAAGGTGCTCGGCGCCTTCGGCACGCTCGGCGCGGCGGATGAGATGCCGGGCGTCGCAGGCGAAAAGCTGGCTGACCCGGTGATCGGTCCCGACCTTCGCCCCGGCCTTTATGCCTCGGGCGATCGGCAGCTGGCGCTGAACGCGGTGGCGGCAGATCGTAAGTTGACGGCGGCGACATGGCCCGCGGGCGTCACGGTCGAGGGGCTGGCGGTCGCGCGGGAACTGCCGCTGAAGGGCTGGTTCCTCGCGGCGGCGCTGGCGCTGCTTCTTGCCGACATCATCGCGGCGCTGGCGGTCGGCGGCCGGCTGGGCCGCGCCAGCAAGGGCGTGATGCCGGTTCTGGCGCTGGTCCTCGCCCTCGCCGCGCCCTCCGACCTGAGGGCGCAGCAGGACGAGGCGGCGCTGGTGCGCGAGGCCGGCAATGTCGTCCTCGCCCATGTCCTGACCGGCGACCGGGAAACCGATCGGGTGGCCGAAGCCGGGCTCTGGGGCCTGTCGGAAGTCCTCTTCGCCCGCACCTCGGTCGAGCCGGTGGAGCCGGTGGGCGTCAACCTTGAAACCGATGAGCTTTCGGTCTTCACCTTCCTCTACTGGCCGGTGACCGCGAACCAGACGGCACCGACGCCCGCCGCCTATGCCAAGCTCAACCGCTATCTCCACACGGGCGGCATGATCCTGTTCGATACGCGCGATGCCGATGTGGCGGGCTTCGGCAGCGCCTCGCCCGAAGGCAAGCGCTTGCAGGCGCTGGCGGCGCCGCTCGACATACCGCCGCTGGAACCCCTGCCCAAGGACCACGTCCTGACGCGGGCCTTCTACCTCTTGCAGGACTTCCCCGGCCGCTTCTCCGGCGCACCCCTTTGGGTCGAGGCGGCACCGCCCGATGCAGAACAGGTTGAGGGCATGCCGTTCCGCAACCTCAATGACAACGTGACGCCGGTGGTGATCGGCGGCAATGACTGGGCCTCGGCCTGGGCGGTGGACGAGAACGGCCAGTACATGTTCCCGGTCGGGCGCGGCCTTGGCGGCGAGAGGCAACGGGAGATCGCCTACCGCTTCGGCGTCAACCTCATCATGCATGTGCTGACCGGCAACTATAAGTCCGATCAGGTCCATGTGCCCGCGCTTCTTGAAAGGCTCGGACAATGATCGGGCAGGTGGTCTTCGATCCGCTCCTGCCCTGGCCCGTCCTCTGGGCAGGTGCGGCGCTTGCGGCGGCGTTGATCCTTCTCGGCATTTGGCGCGGGCTTTCCGGCTGGTGGCTTCGCGCCCTTGCGGCAATTGCGGTGCTGGCGGCGGTGGCGCAGCCCTCGCTCCAGTCCGAGGAGCGGCGGTCGCTGTCTGACATCGTGCTTCTGATCGTCGATGAAAGCGCCAGCCAGAAGATCTCCGACCGCGCCGAGCAGACGGCCAAGGCGGTGGCGGGGATCGAGGCGGCGGTCGCGGCGCTGCCGAATACCGAGTTGCGCAAGGTCACGGTTGCGGACGGCATCGACGATACCGGTACGCTCGTGATGACGGCCCTGTCGCAGGCCCTGGCGGAAGAGCCGCGCGCAAGGGTCGCCGGGGCGGTACTTGTCACCGACGGGCAGGTCCATGACCTTGACCTCGGCCCCGACATGCCCGCCCCGCTCAACGTCCTTCTGACCGGGCACAAGCGCGACTGGGACCGCCGGCTTCTTATCAAGACCGCGCCCGCCTTTGGCATCATCGGCGAAACCCTGTCGCTGAGGCTACGGGTCGACGAGCAGGGCAACGTGCCGTCGTCTGTCGCCGGGCAACCGGCACAGCTTTCAATATCGGTCGATGGCGGCGAAAAGCAGGTCTTCCCGATTCCGGTCGGACAGGACCTCGACCTGCCGCTGACGCTGAGCCACGGCGGCCAGAACGTGGTGCAATTGTCGCTCGACGTCGGCGAGGGCGAGCTGACGGACCGCAACAATGCCGCCGTTGTCCAGATCAACGGCGTCCGCGACCGGCTGCGCGTGCTTCTCGTCTCTGGCGAGCCCTATGCCGGCGAGCGGACCTGGCGCAACCTTCTGAAGTCCGACAGCGCCGTCGATCTGGTGCATTTCACCATCCTCAGGCCGCCAGACAAGCAGGACGGGGTGCCTGTGTCGGAGCTGTCGCTGATCGCCTTCCCGACGCGCGAACTGTTCGTCGAGAAGATCAACGAATTCGACCTCATCATCTTCGACCGCTACAAGCTGAGGGGCATCCTGCCCTCAGCCTATCTCGACAATATCCGGGACTATGTGATTGGCGGCGGGGCGGTGCTGGTCGCGGCGGGACCGGATTTCGCCTCGGCCGAGAGCCTCTATCATTCCGGGCTTGGCGATGTGCTGCCTGCGCGCCCCACCGCGCGGGTGATCGAAGGCGCCTTCCTGCCGCATGTCTCGGCGGTCGGCCAGCGCCATCCGGTAACGGAAGGGCTTGAGGCGAGCTTTGCCCCTGAGGGCGGCGAGGCTGGTACGCCGGGCAAGCCGGCCTGGGGCCGCTGGCTCCGCGCCATCGACCTGGCCGACCCGAAG
Organism: Rhodobacteraceae bacterium UBA6273; assembly: GCA_002440625.1. Classification (GTDB taxonomy): domain Bacteria; phylum Pseudomonadota; class Alphaproteobacteria; order Rhodobacterales; family Rhodobacteraceae; genus Albidovulum. The sequence goes on from DJUV01000029.1 coordinate 5,817, forward strand.
GGTCAGGTGGTGATGGACGGGCCGGAGGGGCGGCCGCTCCTGATCCTCAACCGGGAAGGCGAGGGGCGCGTGGCGCTTCTCGCGTCCGATCAGGCCTGGCTCTGGGGCCGGGGGTTCGAGGGCGGCGGGCCGCAGCTTGAACTCCTTCGCCGCCTCGCGCATTGGCTGATGAAGGAGCCGGAGCTTGAGGAAGAGGCGCTGACGGCGACGGCCGAAGGCCAGACTCTGACGATCACCCGCCGGACCATCGCCGAAGGCGGGCACGAAGTCACAGTCACGGCGCCTGACGGCAGCGAAACCGTGCTGCCGATGACCGAGGTGGCGCCGGGCCGGTTTGAGACGGACTATCTGGCGCCCGACATCGGCCTTTACCGGCTGAAGGATGGCGATCAGGAACGGGTGACTGCCCTTGGCCCCGCCGCGCCGAAGGAATTCGAGGAAGCGATCGCAACTGAGGAGCGGCTGGCGCCCGCGGTAGAGCCGACGCATGGCGGCTTCATCCGGCTGGAAGACGGCCAGCCTTCGGTGCGTGAGGTGCGCGAGGGTCGACCGGCAGCCGGTCGCGGCTGGATCGGGATCACGCCGCGCGATGCCTATCAGACGCTTGATGTGAGGATTGCGCCGCTTCTGCCCGCATGGACTTTCCTGTTACTCGCGGCGCTCTTCAGCCTGGCAGCCTGGCTGAGGGAGGGGCGCCGGTAGACCCGGCGCCGCACTCATCCGGTCAGATCGGGACGTTGTCCCAGAAATCGTCAAGTTCCTTCTCTACCCGGCTTTCCACGCGCTTGCGCAGGCGGGCCATCGCATGGGCAGAGTCGCGATCACCAAGAATGGCCGAGGCGGATTTGTGGCTGCCGGCACCCGGTTTCCGGGCAACGGATTTCAGCACCGATTCGCGGTCGGTCCTATCGATCATTGCATCCTCCCGTTGTTTTTCCGCGCCAAGATTCGCGCGGTCGTGGCTCTACGACCTTAGCACAGATTGACGACACTCTTATGTCTGATTTTGCCGTCACTGACCTTGCGGCAAGGATTCGCGCGTCAGGGGGCCGGCAGAGTCAAAATAACAGGCATCGCCACCCAGCCATCGAGCGTGCAGCGCGGAACGATGAGCACCTCGGTGAGGTCGGGGGGAATCTCGACGCCTTTCCGCGCCCGTTCGAAGGGCTGTTCATCGACATGGGGATGGGTCAGGTTGCGCAGGCCAAGAAGCGTGCCGTCAGGGGCCAGCACTTTCCAGCCGCTGGCATAATGGTCCCAGCCGGTGTCGGGATGCTCAAGCGTCACCGAGATCGTCCAGCGCCCGCCGCCGTCCGAAGTGGCGTTCGCGGCCACGACGCGGGGCGGATCGGCAAGCGCCGGCCACGCCGCAACGAGGCAACCGAAAACCGGGATCAAGGCGCTGCGGGTCATGGCGGCGATCCTGCCATAGAGACCCGGCGGCGCCAGTCACTTTGGCGTGTTGCGCATCAGGACGACGCGCGAATGCGAGGCGAATTCGCGCCGGAAGAGGACGCAGACGGTCAGGATCGCGCCAACCATCAAAGGCACCGCGCCCAGAAGCCAGGTCATGCTGCCAAGCGCGAAGTAGACATTCCTGAGGCCGCGGTTGAAGCTTCGCGCGGCTGAAATGTTGATCTCAGCCGCCTGCTCGGCCCGGTCCAGCGCGCCGGGATCGTCCGGGTCATTGGGCACCGAGGCCATGACAATGGCGCAATAGCCGAAAAGCCGGTGCGCCCAGACGAAGTTCAGAAAGGCGAGGGTGATGAAGCCCATGACGAGAAGGATCTTCATCTCCCACACAATGGCGGGGGCGCGGTCGAGCGTCAGATCCTCGGCAAAGCCCAAAAGCCGCTCTGTATTGCCGACAAGCGCCAGCGCGCCGCCGATGGCGATCATGCTGGCCGAGGCGAAAAAGGCCGTGCCCTGGCGCAGGTTGTCGATGATCGTCGCGTCGAAGATGCGCGGCTGGCGGGTGACGAACTGGCGCATCCATTCGCGCCGGTAGCCGGTCATCAGGATCGAGACGGAAAGCCGCGCCTTCGGCGGATGCTCCACCGCCCAGTCGCTGGCGAACCACCCAAGCGCCAGAATCGTGAGCGCCAGAAGGTCAGCGGTGCCGAAATGTCCGAGTTGCATCAGGTTGCCCATGCGCGGAGACTAGCGGGGCGGAAGAATTCTTGCCATATGGCAAAATTGGTAATATTACTTTACCAATATGGAAGGGAAAGCGCCATGGAAATGCCGGCTCCAGATGCAAGGGTGATGGCGCTGAAGTCCGAGATCGTGGCCGGCTTGCGCGCTGTCCTGCCCGCCGACGCCGTCATCGACGACCCGACCGAAACCCGGGCCTATGAATGCGATGCGCTGTCGGCCTATCGCTGCCCGCCGCTGGCGGCCATCCTGCCCCGCTCGACGGCGGAGGTCGCGGCGGCGCTGAAGCTGTGTCACGACTTCGGCGTGCCGGTGGTGCCGCGCGGATCTGGCACCTCGCTCGCCGGCGGGGCGCTGCCGACAGCGGACAGCGTGATCCTTGGCGTGGCGCGGATGAACCGGGTGCTTGAGGTCGACTATTCCAACCGCCTGATAAGGGTTGAGGCCGGGCGGACCAATCTTTCGGTGACAGGCGCGGTGGAAGCAGACGGCTTCTTCTACGCCCCCGATCCGTCAAGCCAGCTCGCCTGCGCCATCGCCGGCAATATCGCGATGAACTCCGGCGGTGCGCATTGCCTGAAATACGGGGTAACGACGAACAACCTTCTCGGCGTGACGATGGTCCTGATGGACGGCAGCGTGGTCGAGATCGGCGGGGCGCATATGGATGCGGGCGGGCTTGATCTTCTCGGCGTCATCTGCGGCTCGGAAGGCCAGCTTGGCGTCGTGACCGAAGCCACGCTGCGCATCCTGCCGAGGCCCGAGGGAGCGCGGCCGGTGCTGATCGGCTTCAACGCGAACGAGGTTGCCGGGGCCTGTGTCGCCGACATCATCAAGGCCGGCGTCCTGCCGGTCGCGATCGAGTTCATGGACCGGCCCTGCATCCGCGCCTGCGAGGATTTCGCCCGCGCCGGATACCCCGACTGCGAAGCGCTTCTCATCATCGAGGTCGAAGGGGCGGAGGCGGAAATCGACGAGCAGCTCGGCCTCATCCGCCAGATCGCCATGCGCCACGATCCGGTGGAGTTCCGCGAAAGCGGGTCCGAGGAGGAATCGAAGAAGATCTGGCTGGGCCGGAAGTCGGCCTTCGGCGCCATGGGCCAGATCAACGATTACATGTGCCTGGACGGCACGATCCCGGTCTCGGCGCTGCCTTTCGTGCTGAAGCGCATCGGCGAGATGAGCCGCGACTACGGGCTCGGCGTCGCCAATGTCTTTCATGCCGGCGACGGCAACATGCATCCGCTGATCCTCTACAACGCCAACAAGCCGGGCGATCTGGAGCTTTGCGAGGCCTTCGGCGCCGACATCCTGAAGCTTTGCGTCGAGGTCGGCGGCTGTCTTACCGGCGAGCATGGCGTCGGGATCGAGAAGCGCGATCTGATGGGCGTGCAGTATGACGCGGTGGATATGGAGGCGCAGATGCGGGTCAAGGATGTTTTCGATCCGAAGTGGCTCCTTAATCCGGCGAAGGTGTTTCCGCTGGCGGCGAGTGCCGGCCGGCGGGACGGGTAAGGGGCGGGGGTTCCACCCCCGTGCCCCCGAGGTATTTCAGGCAAGATGAAAGCAGGGTCGTGAGGGTTTCGTCAGAGATTGAGCTTGCCGAGGCGGTGCGATCCGCGCCGGGGCCGTTCCGTATCCGGGGCGGCGGGACGCGCGGGGTTGGCGGAGAAGGGGAGGTGCTTGACGTATCGGGCATCGCCGGGATCACGCTGTACGAGCCGGGGGCTCTGACGCTTGTGGCGAAAGCCGGGACGCCACTGGCCGAGGCCGAGGCGGTGCTTCGGGCCGAGGGCCAGCGGCTGGCCTTCGAGCCTGCCGACTGGCGCGGGTTGCTCGGCACTTCGGGCGTGCCGACGTTGGGGGGGATGGTAGCCGCCAATGCCTCAGGTCCGCGCCGGGTTCAGGCGGGGGCCTGCCGCGATGCGCTGCTCGGGGTGCGGTTCGTCGACGGGACGGGCGCGGTCGTCAAGAACGGCGGGCGGGTGATGAAGAACGTCACCGGCTATGACCTCGTCAAGCTGATGGCGGGGTCGTGGGGCACGCTCGGGGTTCTGAGCGAGGTCAGCCTCAAGGTGCTGCCGGTGCCGGAAACCTCGGCGACGCTGGTGATCGGCGGCCTTGACGGTGTGGCGGCGGTGGCGGCGATGACCGAGGCACTGGTCTCGCCCTATGACGTGACCGGAGCGGCGCATGGACCTGAGGGGACTCTGATCCGCATCGAGGGCTTTGCGCAATCGGTCGCTTACCGGGCGGCGGAACTTGCCGGGCGGCTGGCGCGGTTCGGCACGGTGGAGGTCGAACGCGATCCGATGCTTGTGGCGGGCCTCTGGCGCGGGGTGCGCGATGTTGCGGCGTTTCATGGCGTCGCGGGCGATGTCTGGCGACTCTCGGTGAAGCCTTCGGAGGCGCCGGGGCTGGTGGCGCGGTCGGGGGCGCGGCAGGTGGTCTACGACTGGGGCGGCGGGCTTGTCTGGCTCCTGATGCCGGAGGGGCAGGATCTGCGCGCGTCACTGGGGCCGTTTGCCGGCCATGCGACGCTGATCCGGGCTTCGGAGGAAACGCGGGCGCGGATTCAGGCCTTCCAGCCGGAACCGCCCGCAGTGGCGGCGCTTTCGCAGGGTCTGAGGCAGCGGTTCGACCCCAAGGGCATATTCAATCCGGGGCTGATGGGCTGATGCAAACCAACTTCACCGAAGAGCAGCTCAAAGACCCCGGCATTGCCCGGGCGAACGAGATCCTGCGTTCCTGCGTCCATTGCGGTTTCTGCACCGCGACCTG
>DJUV01000136.1 GCA_002440625.1 Rhodobacteraceae bacterium UBA6273
TGACCTTCCAGGCGCTGCAGGCCTTGCGCGCAGTGATCGAGGAATATCCGGAAAGCGAATATGCCCAGTCGGCGATCCTGAAGTTCGACCTCGCCTTCGACCATCTTGCGGCGAAGGAAATGGAGATCGGGCGCTATTACCTGAAGCGCCAGCACTACGCCGCCGCGATCAACCGCTTCCGCGTGGTGGTGGAGCAGTACCAGACGACGAGCCAGACCCCCGAAGCCCTGTACCGCCTGATTGAAAGTTACCTCTCGCTAGGCTTGACCGACGAGGCGCAGACCGCCGGAGCGATCCTTGGCCACAACTTCCAGTCTACGGTGTGGTATCAGGATGCCTACCAGCTCCTGACCAGGCAGGGGCTGGCGCCGGAAGCCAAGGGCGACGGCTGGCTTGCCACCGTCTACCGCCAGGTCATCAAGGGCGAATGGCTGTGATCGGGGGATGGGCGCATCGCCCATCCTGCGGGGTCGGGTGTGCTGCGCGCGCTTGAAATCCGCGACATGCTGCTCATCGACCGGCTGGACCTGCGGTTCCAGCCGGGTCTCAACGTGCTGACGGGCGAGACCGGGGCGGGGAAGTCGATCCTATTGGATTGCCTCGGCTTCGTCCTTGGCTGGCGCGGCCGGGCGGAGCTGGTCCGCGCCGGTGCCCAGCAAGGCGAGGTGACGGCGGTTTTCGATCTGGCCCCCGGCCATCCGGCGCGGGAGGTGCTGGACGAGGCGGGGCTTGAGGCGGAAGGCGAGCTGATCCTGCGCCGGGTGAATGCCGCCGATGGCCGCAAGACTGCCTGGGTCAACGACCGGCGCACGTCGGGCGAGGTGCTGCGGGCGCTTTCGGACGTGCTGGTCGAATTGCATGGCCAGCATGACGACCGGGGGTTGCTAAACCCGCGCGGGCACCGGCAGTTGCTCGATGCCTTCGCCGGGGCCGATGTGGCCGGGGTCCGTTCGGCATGGAGCGCGGTTGCGTCGGCGCGGAAAGCCTTGGCCGAGGCCGAGGCGGCGCTGGCGGCGATGCGGGCCGAGGAAGACTACCTGCGCCATGCCACGGGCGAGTTGGATGCGCTCGACCCGAAACCGGGCGAGGAGGCGGAACTGGATGCCCGCCGCCGCCTGATGCAGGGTGCCGTGCGCATCCGGGACGATGTGGCGCGGGCGTTTCAGGCTTTGGGGCCGGAAGGCGCCGAAGGCATGATGGCCGATGCCGCGCGCTGGCTCGACGGGGCGGCGGCGAAGGCCGAGGGCGCGCTGGACGAGGCGATCGGCGCGCTTGGCCGGGCGATCACCGAACTTGGCGAGGCGGCTGAGGGGGTCGAGCGGGCGCTCGATGTTTTGAGCTTTGATCCGCGTGAGTTGGAGCGGGTCGAAGAACGCTTGTTCGCGATCCGTGGGCTGGCGCGGAAACATGACGTTCTGGCCGATGATCTGGGAGACTTTGCCGAGGGGATGCGGGTGCGTCTCGTTGCGCTGGATGGCGGGGCCGAGAATATCAAGGGCCTCAGGGCTTCGGTCGCGACGGCGGAGGCGGGCTATGACCGCGCCGCTTCTGACCTCAGCGCGCTGCGCGCCGGGGCAGCAGGGCGGCTCGACACCGCCATCGCGGCGGAGCTGGCCCCCCTGAAGATGGAGCGGGCGCATTTTTCGACCGTCATCACGCCCGGCGAGGCGGGGCCGGAGGGGCGCGATCAGGTCGAATTCACCGTCGCCACCAATCCCGGCGCACCTGCGGGGCCCTTGAACCGCATCGCCTCGGGCGGCGAGCTGTCGCGCTTCCTCTTGGCGCTGAAGGTCTGTCTTGCGCGGGGGCAGGCCGGGCAGACGCTGATCTTTGACGAGATCGACCGCGGTGTCGGCGGGGCGACGGCGGATGCCGTCGGGCGGCGGCTTGAGCGGCTGGCGGACGGGGCGCAGATCCTCGTCGTGACGCATTCGCCGCAGGTCGCGGCACGGGGTGCGCATCACTGGCGGGTGGAAAAGCGGGTCGCGGGCGGGATGACGACATCGACCGTCACGGCGCTGGACGATGGGGCGCGCGTTGATGAGTTGGCGCGGATGCTGGCGGGCGAGAACGTGACGGATGCCGCGCGCGAGGCGGCGCGGGTGCTGCTGTCCGGGTAGGGCGTCGCCCGGCGCCAGCCTTGCGCGCCAAGCATGGCGGCTGCCCCCTTACGGCGGTTGTGCCGCCGCTGTGGGCTGCTTACCCTCTATGGCAGGGAGGCTGAACCAACGGAGTTTGGCCAATATGACCATCTTTTCCAACCTTTTCAGAGTATTCAAAGTGCCGTCCGACGCCGAGCGGGAACGCAGCTATCTGGACGGCGCGAGCGATCTGCTTGATCTGGAACACCGCCAGCGCGAGATCGACCGCGGCCGCCTGCGCCCGCGCGAGCTACGCTACTACTGATCGGCCACTTACGCCTCTGCGGTGAATTGCGCCGCAGCGACGGACCAGCCGCCCGGCCCCTCGACCAGCACCGCTGACAGGATCGCGCCGACACGACCGGCATCGCTGCCGTCGGGGTTGAGGATGCCGGAGAGGACGAAGCGCTGCATGACCTGCGTGACACCGGGGGCGAGATCGCGGAGCTTCGCCTTGCCGGTGACGAGCTTGGCGCGCTGGAAGGCGCCGGCCAGCTCGCTCGCAAAGGTCTCGGCGATCTCTTTCCGGCCTTCGGCCCAATGGCCGGTCAGCGACAGAAGGTCGGCATCCGCTGCGAAAAGCGCGGCGATCACTTTGGCGTCGCGCACCGCCCAGGCGGCGGCGAAGGCGCGGGGCAATTGCTCGGGGGCGGCAACGGTCACTGTGACACCTCCGTCATGTTCTCGGGCACCACCTTGCCGGGGTTGAGAATGCCGTCGGGGTCGAGCGCGCGCTTGATCCGCGCCATCACCTCCCAAGCTTGCCCATGTTCCATCGCCATCAGATCCTTCTTGCCCATTCCGACCCCATGTTCGCCCGTCATTGTTCCGCCGAGCCTTATGGCCCGCTCCGCCATGCGGCGGGCGAGCGCCTTGGCGGTTTTGAGTTCATCCGCATTGTCCCGCTCGATCAGCAGGATCGCGTGGAAATTGCCGTCGCCGACATGGCCGAGGATCGGGCCGGGAAGCCCCGAGGCCGCGATGTCGGCGCGGGTTTCGCTGACCGCCTCGGCAAGGCGCGAGATCGGCACGCAAAGGTCGGTCACAAGGCCCATGGCACCCGGGCGCGAGGCGATGCAGGCGGGATAGGCGCCATGCCGCATCCGCCAGAGCCTGCCCCTCGCCTCGGGCGTCGTGGCCCAGTCGAAATGCGCGCCGCCCATGTCCGCCACGACCTCGCCGAAACGCCGGGCATCCTCGGCGGCGGAGGTGGCTGAGCCGTGGAATTCGACCATCAGATGCGGCTTTTCGGGAAGCGCGGTGCCATTTGCCGCGTTGAAGATCGCGGCGACCGCCTCGTCCACGAACTCGATCCGCGCCATCGGGATGCCCATCTGGATCGTCGCGATAACGGTATCGACGGCAGCGGCGAAATCGTCGAAGGCGCAGACGGCGGCAGTTACCGCCTCGGGCTGGCCATGAAGCTTCAGCGTCAGTTCGGTGATGATGCCAAGCGTGCCTTCGGAGCCAACAAAAAGCCCGGTCAGATCATAGCCGGCGGAGGATTTCCGTGCCCCCGATCCGGTGCGGATCACGCGGCCATCGGCCAGGACAACCTCAAGCGCCATGACGTTGTCGCGCATCGTGCCGTAGCGGACGGCGGTGGTGCCGGAGGCGCGGGTTGCGGCCATGCCGCCGAGGGAGGCATTGGCGCCGGGGTCGATAGGGAACATGAGGCCGGTGGCGCGGAGATCGGTGTTCAGCGCCTCGCGCGTCAGCCCTGGCTGGGCCACGGCCTGCATGTCCTCGGCCCGGACGGCGAGCACCCGGTTCATGCGGGAAAGGTCAAGCGAGATGCCGCCCCGGACCGCCAGCGCATGGCCTTCAAGCGAGGTGCCGGTGCCCCATGGGGTGACCGGGCAATGGTGGCGGGCAGAGATGGCGACGATGGCGCTGACTTCCTCGGTCGTCTCAGGATAGGCCACGGCATCGGGCGGGGTCGGCGGGAACCACGCCTCGCTCTGGCCATGGGCGGCGAGGTCGGCGCCAGACAGGATCAGCCGGTCGCCGAGAAACGTCTGGAGTTCGGCAAGCGCCGCGTCATGGGCCATGGAATCCTCCGGGCGGCAGGAGCCGCGACCCTAGGCGAAGCGGGCGGGGGGCGAAAGGGCGGCGCGGCAGCGCTTGCGGAAATCTGCCGTCAGATACGCTCTACCGTCGCCTTGTCGGGGTAGAAGGCGAGATGCCCGGCGATGGCCTGGGCCGCCGGGATCGGGGCCGGATAGCTCCATGCCGCGTCATGGATCGGACCACTTTTCGCGGCGATTGTGAAATACTCCGCAGCACCCTTGTGGGGGCAGGTGGAGGTGCGCGCGCTTTGGTCGAGAAGCGCCATCGCGATATCCTCGCGCGGGAAGTAGATCACCGGCGGGTAGGTCCCTTCGGTCAGCTCAAGGGCGCGGGTGGTCTCTGCGATGATGGCACCGCCGGCGCGGACGGTCCAGGTGCCTTCGGCGGGACGGATGCGGATGTGGTCGGCCATTGGCGTCTCCTTCGCGGGGGCGGTCGATACCGGTCTATCAGAGCGGGGCGGTCGCGGCCACCAGCCATGCCCTCGCGTCATCCGATACGCGCGGGGAGATCAGGTCGAAGACCCAGGCGTGGTAGCCATCAAGCCAGTTGCGCTCGCCTGCGGAGAGTGCCCCGGCGTCGATCAGTCGGCGGTCGATCGGCACCCAGGTCAGCGTCTCGAACGACAGCATATTGCGGTGCGCATCGCCGCCGGGCACCTCGGGGGCTTCGCGCACCAGTACGAGGTTTTCGATGCGGATGCCGAAGGCACCCTCGCGGTAATAGCCCGGTTCGTTCGACAGGATCATGCCGGGTTCAAGCGGCACGTCCGAGACGCGGCTGAGCCGTTGCGGGCCTTCATGGACCGACAGGTAGCAGCCGACGCCGTGGCCGGTGCCGTGGTCATAATCCTGCCCGGCGAGCCAGAGGGGATAGCGGGCGACGCTGTCGAGATGGCCGCCGGTCACGCCCTTGGGCCAGCGGAGACGCGACACCGCGATCATGCCTTGCAACACGCGGGTGAAGGCGGCTTTCGCTTCCGCGTTCACCGGGCCGACCGAGACGGTGCGGGTGATGTCAGTGGTGCCGTCCTGATACTGGCCGCCGGAATCTATGACCACGATCTCACCGGACCTGACGGGGCGGTTCGTGTCGCGCGTCACCCGGTAATGGATCACCGCGCCATGCGGGCCGGCGCCGCAGATCGTCTCGAAGCTGATCTCCTTCAAGGCATTGGTGGCGCGGCGGAAGCCTTCCAGCTTTTCGACCACGTCGATTTCCGTCAGCCCGCCCTTCGGCGCCTCGGCATCGAACCAGGCGAGAAATTCGACCATGGCTGCGGCGTCCCTGAGATGGGCCGTGCGCATTCCTTCGATCTCGGCCGGGTTCTTGCGGGCCTTGGGCATAAGGCAGGGATCAGCGCCGGGGGCGCAGGCGATGCCGGCTTCGGTCAGTTCGCGGGTGACTTGCAGCGGTGCGGTGGCCGGGTCGACCCGGACAGGGCCGTGGAGGGTGCGGAGCGCGGGGGCGAAGGCCAGGGGCGGGCGGATGGTGACATCGGCGCCGAGATGGGCGCGGACTTCGTCCGAGAGCTTTTCCTGCGCGATGAACAGCGTGACCTTGCCGGTGTCATGGAGGATCGCGAAGGCTTGGACGACCGGGTTCCGCTCTATATCCGAGCCGCGGATGTTGAGGATCCACGAGATGGAATCGGGCAGCGTCAGGATCGCTGCCGTCTGCCCGGCAGAACGGAGTTCGGCGGCGAGACGGGCGCATTTGCTGGCGGCGGTTTCGCCTGCGAATTCAAGAGGCTGGATGCTGACCGGCCCGGCGGGCGCGGCGGGGCGGTCGGTCCAGATCCGGTCGACGGGGTTTTCCTCGGGCGAAAGCGTGATGCCGGAGCCACGGAGCGTCACCTCCATATCGCCGATTTCCTTGGCGGTGTGGAGCCAGGGATCGAAGCCGACGCGGCCGCCGTCGGGCAGTTGCGCCTTCAGCCAGTCGGCGGGCTTCGTCTCGGGCCAATGGACCGGGGTGTAGGCGGCGAGGTCGACCTCCTCCTTCACCTGGGTCCGGTAGCGCCCGTCGATGAAGACCCCGGCGACGGCGGGAAGGACAATGGCAAACCCCGCCGAGCCGGTGAAACCGGTCAGCCAGCCGAGCCGCTGGTCGGCGGGGGCGACATATTCGCCCTGATGGGCGTCGGCGCGGGGCACGATGAAGCCGTCGAGACCGGCCTTCGCCAGTTCCGCGCGAAGCTCCGCGAGACGCGGCGGCCCTTGGTCGGGGCGGGTCTCGGATTCAAAGGTCTGGAACATCTCGCCCCCGGTTGAGTAGCCCTGACGGGCCATGGCTCGGGCGAACCTAGCCTGCGCGCCGGACCTGTCCAAGCCGAAAGCGACCCGTGCTGCCGGTCACGGCACCCGCGTCACCGCATCGTAGCGGATGCCGAAGCGCGTGCCGGGGCCGGATACGACGAGCCGGTCGCCGGGCGAGAGCGTCTCCCACAGGTCGGCGGGGATATCGCAGATCGTCGCCGGGGTGCCGGAACTTCCGGTGATGGTGACGCTGGCCGTGTAGTCGCAGGCCCGTCTGCGGGCTGCATGGCCTCGCTCCACCACCGTCACCTCGACTGACGCGGGCGTGGTCGACGTCGCGAAAGAGACGGCGTAGGGCAACCCGACCGCAGCAACGAAAGGGGCGGCCACGGCCAGAAGCGCCGCGAAGGTAGCGCCGCCGCAGGTCTTCTGCACGAGGCGCTTCATGGTGCCGCCACCGCGCCGCCCGCTGCCCTGCCATCCGATCACCGCCCCCAAGAGGGCAAACCCCAGCAAAAGCTCCGTGTGGCGCGCGGCTAGGAGAGTCTGGAGTTCGGCAGAGGGCAGCCAAAGCGGATGCGCCCAGCCAAAGTAGGCCAGGAGCAAGGCGAGCAACCCCGGTATGGCGAGCAGCTTTGTCCCCATGCCCGGCTTTTCCACGCCCGGTCCTGCCACATTGGGCATCCCGAGCGGCAAGGTCAGGAAGTTGTCCTGCGCAACAGGCCAGCGGGTAGCGGAGCGCGCTGACGCTCCTCCGGTAGCCTCGTCATGGCGCGCGAAGGCAGCCCCAGGAAAGAGGAAAGCATGGACGTAGAGTGGCAACCAGATCATGGCCAGTGCAAGAATCGTCTGCTGAGGCATGTAGATGCGCGGCAGACTGTGCGGCAGTTTGAGAAGCAGCGCCCAGACCAGAAGGGTGGCAAGGCCGGCCAACGCAAAGCCTATGTCGCAGACCAGCCGGCTCAGCCCGTAGCGCATCCGGGCGAGACTTCGGTCGAAGATGCCGGGGACGAGGAACCAGAGGCCGAAGACGGCGCAGAAGGCGAAAAGTCCGTAGTTGGCGGCGCTGGCAACAGAATAGGGATCGCGGATCGCGATGGTCACGAGATTGAGCCTGATCGTGAGGAAGCCGGCAAAGAGCGCCGCCACCGTCAGGTACTGCGCGAGGTAGGTTGAAAGCACCCCGACCCGGCTCGGCGGGTGATGATCCGTGACTGCCACTGGGCGACCCTAAGTCATTGTTGCCAATGACCGATCCTTAGTGCGCGATTCCGGCGACAATGGGGCGGAGCGTCACCCCGCCCGCTTCATCCCCATCACCCTTGCCCTTGCGCGGGGGGCGCTGTCGAAGAGGCTGGCGAGTTGCTCGGTCATGGCACCGGCGAGTTGCTCGACATCGGTGATGGTCACCGCGCGCTGGTAGTAGCGGGTCACGTCATGGCCGATGCCGATGGCGATCAACTCGACGATCTTGCGCTTTTCGACCATGGCGATCACGTCGCGGAGGTGTTTTTCAAGGTAGTTGGCCGGGTTGACCGACAGGGTCGAATCGTCGACCGGCGCGCCGTCGGAAATCACCATCAGGATGCGGCGCTGTTCGGGCCGGTTCAGCATCCGGCGGTGCGCCCATTCCAGCGCCTCGCCGTCGATGTTTTCCTT
>DJUV01000134.1 GCA_002440625.1 Rhodobacteraceae bacterium UBA6273
CATTTCATGAACGAGGCCGAGCGCTGCGATCGCGTGTCGCTGATGCATGCCGGTCGCGTGCTGGCAGTGGGCGCACCGGTCGAACTGGCGGCGACGAAGGGCAACGGATCGCTTGAAACCGCCTTCATCGCCTATCTGCTGGAAGCGTCGGGGGCACCGGAGGCGGCCGAACCCGACCCGGGTGCCCCGGAAGCCGATGCCGCCGCCGCGCCCGCCGGGCGGTCCGTGCGGACGGCGCGATCGGTGTTCGACCTCGCCCGCCTGTGGGCCTATGCGCGTCGCGAGACGGTCGAGATCCTGCGCGATCCGATCCGCATCACCTTTGCGCTGGCCGGTCCGCTGATCCTGATGCTGGCCTTCGGGTTCGGTATCAGTTTCGACGTGGAAAACCTGTCCTATGCCGTGCTGGACCAGGACCGCACGCCGGAAAGCCGCCTGTTGCTGGAAAGTTTCGAAGGGTCGCGCAACTTTGCCCGCGCCGCCGATCCCGTCGATCTGGCCGCGGCCGAAAGGACGATGCGGCGCGGGAAACTGGTGCTGCTGATCGAGATTCCCGCAGGCTTCGGCCGTGACCTCAGGGCCGGGCGGCCCACCGAACTCGCGATGTTGATCGACGGCGCGGCGCCGTTCCGCGCCGAAACCGCGCGCGGCTATGTCGCGGGCGTCATGGCGACCATGATCGCGCGCCTGTCAAGGACCGATCCGGCATTTGCCGGCACCGACGCCGCGGTCGAGATCGGCGCGCGCTTCCGCTACAATCAGGATTTCCGCAGCAGCGCCGCCATCGTGCCGGGGATCATCATGCTGATGATGATCCTGATCCCGGCGATGATGACCGCAATCGGCGTGGTGCGCGAGAAGGAGACCGGCTCGATCACCAACTTCCGCGCCACGCCGGTGACGCGGATCGAGTTCCTGCTTGGCAAGCAGGCGCCCTATGTCGCGCTTGCCTTTGCAAGCTTCCTGTCCCTGGTGGCGATGGGCTGGCTCGTCTTCGACGTGCCGGTCAGGGGCTCGCTGCCCGCGCTCATGGTCAGCGGCCTTTTCTACGTCGCCGCCACCACGGGCTACGGGCTGCTGATGTCGTCCTTCACCCGCTCGCAGGCTGTGGCGCTGTTCCTGACGCCGATCTCGCTCATCCCGCCGGCGATGAACTTTTCGGGGATGCTGACGCCGGCCTCGGCGCTGGGCGTACAATCCTGGTATGTCGGTCGCGCCTTCCCGGCGGCCTGGTTCCAGGATGCCAGCGTGGGTGCCATCACCAAGGGCCTCGGCTTTGCCGACCTCTGGCAGGTGCCGGTCGTGCTTGCGCTCTTTGCGGTGCTCTACATCCTCGCAGCCGCCGCCGCGCTGCCCAAGCAGGAGCGCTGACATGCGCCGTTTCTTCAGAAGTGTCCTGCGGCTCTGCGGCAAGGAAGCGCACAGCCTGCACCGCGATGTCGTCATGCTGGCGCTGATTGCCTATGCCTTCACCTATGCGGTCTACTCCGCCGCCACCGACGAGAATTTCGATGTCGAGCGGGCGGCGGTCGCCGTTGTCGACGACGACCGATCGGCGCTGTCGCGGCGCCTGGTCGGGGCCTTGCAGGAACCGATGTTCCAGCCGCCGGTGCTGCTTGATGCCGGACAGGTCGACCGCGCGATGGAGCTTGGCCGCTATGTATTCGTGATCGAGATCCCGCCACGCTTCGAGGCCGACCTGATGGCGGCGCGGCCTACGTCGCTGCAGATCAACGTCGATGCGACAGCGATGTCGCAGGCCGGTAACGGCGCGGCCTTCCTGCAGGAGATCCTCGCCCGCGAGATCCGCGACTGGCAGGGTGCCAGGATGCCGCCACGGCCGGTCGATGCCGTGGTGCGGCTGCTCTACAACCCGAACACCACCTCGGCATGGTTCACCTCGGTCATGGAGATCATCAACATGACCACCATGCTGTCGGTGATCCTCGCCGGTGCCGCCGTGATCCGCGAGCGCGACCATGGCACCATCGAGCATCTCCTGGTGATGCCGGTGACACCGGCCGAGATCATGCTGTCGAAGATCCTTGCGAACGGGCTGGTGGTCGTCACGGCGGCGCTTGCCTCGCTGATCGTCGTCGCGGGCTGGCTTCTCGGGGCGCCGCTGGCCGGCTCGCTCTGGCTGTTCGCGGCGGGTGCCCTCCTCTACCAGCTTTCGGTCATGGCGCTTGGCGTGCTTTTGGCCACCTTCACCAGTTCCATGCAGCAGTTCGGGCTGCTGGCGATTCCGGTGCTGGTGACGATGTCGCTTCTGTCGGGGGCGCGGACGCCGCTGGAAAGCAGCCCCGAATGGCTGCAGACGATCATGCTCGCGGTGCCGTCCAGCCATTTCACCTCGTTCGCCCAAGCGGTGCTGTTCCGTGCGGCCGACCTGTCGCAGGTCTGGCCGAAACTCGCGGCGATGACGGCCAGCGGCGCGGCGTTCTTCCTTGTCGCGCTGCTGCGCTTCCGCGCCTCGATGATGGTGTCCGGCTGACCTTGCCGCAGTCAGGTGCGTCCCGCTGACACGAGCCGACCCCTGTGGCGAACCTGCGCGCCCCATGAGCCCGAGGGAAATTTTGCGGCAGTCGGCGGATCATCTGCTATCCGTGTGCCCCTTGCGGTCGCAGCGTGACGACAAGGGGCGAAACGAGGCGTGGGGATGTCGGGCGGGCGTCGCGGACTAACGATTAGAGACTGCTTGCGAAATGAAGGAATATCAACCACATAGACTGTCCATGGCGCCCATGATGGACTGGACCTACCGGCATTGCCGCTTCCTCCACGCCAGATCAGCCGCGAGGCGCTGCTTTACACCGAGATGGTGACGGCGCCCGCGGTGATCCACGGCCACCGCGAAAGGCTTGTTGGCTTCGATGCGGCCGAGCATCCTGTGGCCTTGCAGCTTGGCGGATCGAGCCGAAGGAACTGGCCGAGGCGACGCGGATCGCGGCCGCCTTTTGGTTATGACGAGGTCAACCTCAACGTCGGCTGTCCTTCCGACCGCGTGCAGCCGGGCTGTTTCGGTGCGGTGCTGGTGGAGCGCCCGGCGCTGCCCGAGGCGGTCAGCGGGTGCTGCCAGACAAATGCGAACCAGTCTCCACAAGGACAGTATCGCTGTCCCTTATTCGGCGCAGAGACCGCGCTACTCAGCGAGAGCGGCGGCACGAGTCAGCTTGAAATTTTCCCAGCTGGCGAGACTGCGCTCCGAATTGAAATGGTTGAGGACAGAGGCGTGAACAGCGGCGAACTTCTGCAGACTTCGCATCCGCCGGAACCGCTGCATTGCGCGTTCTCGCCTTCGGAACGGAAGGTGGGAATTCTCCGCGCGATTGTTGAGCCACCGACCGGTTTCCTGCCGGTCTGCGGCGCCGACAGCACTGAGCGCGGCACCGTAGGATCGGAGCCGGTCGGTCACGATCGTGTCGACCCGACCATGCCGTTTCAGCGTTCATCTGAGAAATTTCAGGGCCGCGGCCTTGTCGCGGGCCTTCGTCACGAAACTCTCAAGCACCTCGCCCTCGTCATCGATGGCACGCCACAGGTAATGCCGTTCACCGTTGATCTTCACGAAAACCTCGTCCAGATGCCATCGCCAGCCGCTTGAACGCATGCCCTCGATCCGGCGCTTCCGGATGTCGGCGGCGAACATCGGCCCGAAACGATGCCACCAGAACCGCACCGTCTCGTGGCAGACGTCGATGCCGCGTTCGTGCAGTAGGTCCTCGACGTTGCGCAGGGACAGCGGGAACCGGATGTACATCATCACGGCCAGGCGTATGATCTCGGGGCTCGTCTTTAAATAGCGGAACGGGGAGCGTTGGGTCATGGCCGAAGGCTACGCAGACGAACTACCAGCCTCAAGCCGGTTTCTTTTGACAGAGCCAGAGAGACTGATACTGGGGGTGGGTGGCGGACAGAGAGGGATTCGAACCCTCGAGACGGTTCCCCGCCTACACACTTTCCAGGCGTGCGCCTTCGACCACTCGGCCACCTGTCCGTGGCGGCGTCAATACACGCGAAACTTCCGCCAGTTCAACCCCCTTCAGCGAAAGAGCTGGCGCATGCGGTCGTGGTAGGTGCCGGGCCGGAAATGGCGGGCGACCCAGCGGTCGTCGGGGTCGAGCATGGCGGGATGGATGCGGGTCGAGGGGCGGGTGGCGCGCCGCAGCGCCACGGTGCGGAAGTAGAGGTGGTTCCAGAGCCGCATGTACTCGACCGCATGGGTTTCGGCCTGCGCGGTGAAGGCGGGGCCGCGCATCAGGATCATGTTCTCGTCATTCGATCCGACCGAGCCAGCGGAGAAATTGGCCGAACCTGTCAGGATCTGCGGTGCCTCGCCAAGAAGGTCGAGGCCGAGGAACTTGGTGTGGATGTAAAAGATATGGCCCTTGCTGCGGAAATGCTCCTCGGCGCGGAACCAGCGGTCAAGGCTCGCCCCCGGCAGGCCGAGGCGGATCGTCTCGCTGTTGAGCCGCGCGCCGACGGCGATACGGGTGTCACGGTCGCGCAAAAGCAGGGCGCGGCGCTCATCATCCGCCTCCTCCCGTTCCGAAAGGATCAGCTTGAGGTGATCGGCTTCGGCGCCGAAAACCTCGGCCAGGGGCGCGGCCACGCCGAAGGCGGAGGTGAACATCACCGAGGAGGACGCCCCCGCCATCGCGCCCGCATACCAGTCGAGCATCCCGTCCGGGCGGGGTGAAAAGATCGGCAGGATGGCATTCTCCGGCAAGGGCACCGCAGGATCGGGGCTGGTCAGCGAGATCGCCCGCTTCAGGGTGCGGCTGCCGGGATCGCCGGCGAGAAGGTTCCAGTAAGCGAGGAAGGCCGCCGCGAGATCCGGCGCGACGATCCGGTGCGCAAGGTTCGACTGGCCGAGAAACCCTGAGGCGGTGAAATTGGTGGAGCCGGTCCAGACCGCGGCCGGATGGCCGGCGTCGGAGAGGATGATGAATTTGTTATGGGTGATGTTGCCGTAGCGGGTGCGCGGATAGAGGCGCGCCGAGGGCTGACGGTCAAGGCCCGAGGCGGCGATCAGCGCGGCGTTGGGCCCGCTCGTGTGATTGGGAACGAGGGTGCCGTCACGCTTCCTTTCACCCGCGTCGTAGACAAGGTGGACCTCCGCCCCGCGCCCGGCGGCCGCGGCCAGCGCTTCGGCAATCGGCGGATAGGTGAATTCGTAAGCCGCCACATGCAGCACCTGCCCCGGCCCCCGCGCCTGACCGATGAAGTCGAGTGCTGCTTCCAGAAGCCCGCGCGACAGCCAGCGGGTCTTGCGGTTCGTCGGGTCGTTCTGTTCCGCCTCGGTCGGGCCTTCGTTGCCGAAACTGTCGGCGAAGGCCTGGCTCGGGATCGCGCCGCGATTGTAGAAGACGGCATGGTCGCCCTGCCCCGACCGCGCCGCGACGCGGACCTCAATCTGCGGGCCGCCTTCCAGCGCGGCGGGTTGGCCATATAGCGGCTGGACCACATAGTCGTAGGTTTCGCCGGGGGTCGCGCTGTAGTCGCCCCACTGGAAATCCTGCACCGGATGCTCGCGGGTGGAGCGCCGTTCGCCCGGCACCGGGTCGGGTACCGTCTCGGCGAAGAACTTGAAGCCGCGGAGCCAGTCGATGCTGCCGCTTTCACGCCGCTTGCCGACAGCGAAACCCAGCAGGCCCCGCGCCGCGTCCGGCGTGCAGTCAAAGCCGAAGAGGATCGTGTGGCTGCCCGCAATGGCGCGGACGGAAAACGCCCCGTACCTGACCCGCATGACAATACCCGACTGAAATAACTGCCGGCGAGGATATCATGCGCGACGGCGCGAATCGAGCGTTCAGTCCGCCAGCTCGACCGAGACGCGGCGGTTCTGCCTGCCCTTCTTCTCGATCTTGCCAAGCCGCAAGGTGCCGATCTCTCCGGTGCGGGCGACATGGGTGCCGCCGCAGGGCTGCAGGTCAATCTGATCGGCGCCCAGCCCGATCCTGACAAGGCGTACACGGCCCTGTCCGACCGGCGGGCGGACCGACATGGTCTTGACGAGGCCGGGATTGGCCTCAAGCTCTGCGTCGGTGATCCAGTCGTCAGTCACTGGCAGGTTCCGCGCCACCACCTCATTCAGCGCGGCCTCGATCGCGGCAATGTCCGCCGGCGGCTCCGGCATGTCGAAATCGAGCCGGCCACGCTCCGCCCCGATCTGGCCGCCGGTGACGGGGAGCGGGATGACGACCGAGAGAAGATGGAGCGCGGTGTGAACCCGCATGTGCCGGTGGCGGCGATCCCAGTCGAGGCGCTGGCGCACCTCGGTTCCCGCTGGAGGCAGCGCCCCCGGCGCTTCGGGAACGAGGATGATCGCCCCGCCCTCGCCCTTGACCGCCGTCGCGATCCGGGCCGACCCGCCCTCCCAGTCGAGCCAGCCGCTGTCGCCGGGCTGGCCTCCGCCCGTCGGGTAGAAGAGGCTGGCGTCAAGGATGATGCCGCCCTCGGAGGCATGGCCGACGACCTTGGCCGGCGCCTCGCGCAAATAGGCGTCCCGAAAGAGCGGCTCGCTCACGTCTCATCCTCCTCCGAGGGGTCGTTGTTGATCCGCTCGCGGTCGGGCGTGCGCGTGCGTTCCTCGACCGCCGGCGCCGGCGTGGGCGTGGGTTCCGTTTCTGCCGGACGGGGTCGCTTCCCGAAAAGCTCGCCTGCATTGCGCAGCCAGATATCTCTTTGCGCGAATGGTATTTCGATGCCCTCTGCGGCAAAGCGTTCGACGATCTTGTGCAGCATCTCCGTCTGCACGCCCATCTTGAGGTTCACGTCCGACAGGATGGCGCGGATCTCGAAATTCAGGCTGTCGGCGCCCAGTCCGGTGAAGAAGACATTCGGCTTGGGATCGACCAGAACCACCGGCTCCGCCTCGGCGATTTCGCGCAGGATCGCCTCGACCTTGCGGGTATCGCTGCCGTAGGCGACGCCAACCGGCAGGATCATCCGGCCGGTCAGGTTGCGCCGCGTAAGGTTCGTCACCACCCCGGAAATCAGGTCGGCATTGGGCACGATCACGTCCGAGCGGTCAAATGTCTCGATCCAGGTGGAGCGGACAGAGATGCCCCTGACCGTGCCGGCCTGACCGTTGACCTCGATCATGTCGCCTTCCGAGATCGGCCGCTCGATCAGAAGGATGATGCCCGAGACGAAGTTCTGGACGATGTTCTGCAGGCCAAAGCCGATACCGACCGAAAGAGCACCGAGCACATAGCCGAGGGCCGACAGGTTGATGCCTGCTCCGGTCAGCGCAACAAGCGCCGCAAGAAAGATACCGACATAGCCGATGCCCGAGACGATGGCGTTCTGCACGCCCTTGTCGAAGCGGGTGCGCGGCAGGATCGCCGCGCGCAACCCTGCCTGCGTCAGCCGCGTCAGGCCATAGCCGATCAGGAAGATCACGAAGAAGGCGAGCAGCACTGTCGGCGAAACCTGCGTGCCGCCGACGGACACGCCTTCACTGAGGCGCGTCCAGGCCTCCTCCAGATCCGCGACCCGCGCCCCCCAGGTCAGGGCCAGCACCGGCACGGCGAGGAGCGCAAGAATGGTGCCGAGAATGACCGGCGCGATCCCCTCGCGCCCTTCCTCGCCCTGTCGGGTAAGCACGAGGTAGATGTCCACGCCGAAGCGCTGCACCAGAAGCCCCAGCCCGATGAGCGCCAGCGTCGTGACCATCGGCCAGATCAGTGCATTCGCGGCCGACACATAACCGACCACGGCGAGCAGCGGCGAAATGACCGCCACGGCGATCATCGCGGTTCCGAGAATGCGCAGCAGCCAGTTGCGGAACTCGGTGGCGGAATCCGCCAGGCCGGCGGGTCGCGAGCTCGGCCGGATCAACTGCCCCAGCCGGAACAGGATGATGGCCGTGAGGCAGACAAGAGGCGCCGCCCAGACCGATTGCGCCGCCATGGACAGCGGCGGGCGAACCTCTGTCGTGAAGGCCTGGCGGATCGCCTCCAGCGCCATGACGAGGCCAAGCATCTGGGTGTGAAACCGCGCCTCGACCGGCCGCTCGGTAATCTTCGAGGAGGGGCCATTCTCGCGGAAAATCCATGAACCGATCCAGCGCATGGCAAAGAAGACAAACGCGGCGACAGGCAGCGACTCCAGCAGCGCGGTTGTGCGGATTCCGGTCATTCCGGTCGATTCAATCGCACCGACCAGCAGGATGACGCCCACGACCGGCACGAGAACCTGTCCGAAGGACACCACCGCCGCCACGATGTCGCGCCCGCCGGTCCGCCCGCGCGACAGAAGGCGATGGGCCTGCCGTTCGATGAACCCCGGCCCTCTGAGGACGAACAACCCGGCAAGGCCGAGGAACATGAGGATCAGCGGCAGGTTGTCCTTCAGTTCCTTGCGGTTCTGCTCGTTGCCCCAGGAATCCGCGACTTCCGCCCAGAGCGTACGCGCCCCCTGCGTGAGTACGGCGACGCCCGCCGGCCAGTTGCGCGGATCGAGCGGCGTCGGGAACAGGCGCAGAAGCTCGTTGGCCTGACGCATCCGGACGCGGGTGTCGATCTGGCGCACCAGGCCGTCTGCCCGGCTGCGTGCCTCGACCGCCGCGAGACCGGGGGCCTGAAGTTCATTCAGCTGCTCTGTCAGTTCCTTGCGCCGTTGCGCCGCAGCGGGCGCTTCCGGCGCATCCGCGGTCGGCGCCGGGCCAAGCGCCTCGATCTGACCCTTAACCGTGTCGATCCGTTCGGCGTTGGCTCCTTGGGCGGCGGTGAACCGCGTCCGCCAGTCCACGACCTGCTTGCGCAGGTCTTCCAGCGTTTTCGTCGTGATCCGGTCGATGGCCAGTGCTTCTTCCGTACGCTTGGCCGTGTCTTCCCACGCCGCATAGTCCGGTGCCTGCGATTGCTCCTGCGCCACCGCCACGGCAGGCAGGAAAACGGGCGCGAGCCCAGGCAAGATGCCAAGGCACAGGATGAGGAGCAGGGTGCGAACGGGCCGCATCAGTCTACGAAGGCGCTTGGTATCGCGCGCGGCGCGGCGTCAAGCCACTCCGGCACCGGCAGCCCCTTGGCGTGAAGGAAATCGGGATTGAAGAGCTTCGACTGGTAGCGGTTGCCATAGTCGCAAAGCACCGTGACGATGGTATGGCCCGGCCCCATCTCCCGCGCCATGCGGATCGCGCCGGCGACGTTGATGCCGGAGGAACCGCCGAGGCAAAGCCCCTCTTCCTGCACCAGATCAAAAACGATGGGCAGCGCTTCGCCGTCGGGAATCCGGTAGGCCATGTCGGGCCGGAGGCCTTCGAGGTTGGCGGTGATGCGCCCCTGCCCGATGCCTTCGGTGATCGACGATCCTTCGGCCTTCAGCTGGCCGGTCGTGTAATAGCTGTAAAGTGCCGCGCCGTCCGGATCGGCGAGGCCGATCTTGACGCCCTTGGGCTGCAGCGCCATGGCGACGCCGCCAAGCGTGCCGCCCGACCCAACGGCGCAGATGAAGCCGTCGATCTTGCCTTGCGTCTGCGCCCAGATTTCCGGGCCGGTCGTCTCCACATGCGCCTGACGGTTGGCGACATTGTCGAACTGATTGGCCCAGATCGCGCCGTTAGGTTCGATTTGTGCAATCTTTTCGGCCAGACGGCCAGAGTACCGGATATAATTGTTCGAATTTGAATATGGCGCCGCCGGTACCTGCACCAGTTCGGCACCAGCCAGACGGATCATGTCCTTCTTTTCCTGGCTCTGCGTCTCGGGAATGACGATCACCGTCTTGTAGCCGAGCGAGGACCCGACAAGTGCAAGCCCGATGCCGGTATTGCCCGCCGTTCCCTCGACAATGGTGCCGCCGGGCCGAAGCAGTCCCTTCGCCTCCGCATCGCGGATGATGTAGAGCGCGGCGCGGTCCTTGACCGACTGGCCGGGATTGAGGAACTCAGCCTTGCCGAGGATCTCGCAGCCGGTCATCTCGCTGGCTTTCCTGAGCCGGATCATCGGGGTATTCCCAACCGTCTCTGCCAGATCGCGGTGAATGGTCATGCGCGCTACCTCCTGAGGTTTCGCCCATACCTAGGCCGCACGCGGGCGGACCTCAAGCCCCGCGCCGCAGAGCGTCGCGTCGAACGGCCAGCCAATAGGTCAGCAGAACCAGCGGCCCGGCCGTGATCTCGCCAGTGTCGACAAGGTCGAGAAGGTCGGCGAATGGCATCAGGTGGGCGCGGATGTCCTCCGCCTCGCCAGGAACCCCGCCGATGCCGGCGCTGCCGTCGGGCAGGTCGGCGATGCCGATGTAGTTATAAAGATACTCGCTCTTGGCCGAGGGCGAGGGATAGTAATGTGTGGCCGGCAGCAGTTCCTGCAGGACCAGCCCCGCCTCTTCCATCGCCTCGCGGTGCGCCGCCGCCTCCGGCGTCTCGCCGCCGTCGATGCGGCCGGCGATCGCCTCCAGAAGCCAGGGTTGCCGGTCGCCGCGCGCCAGTGGCCCCATGCGGAACTGTTCGATCAGAAGAACCCGGTCGCGCGCCGGATCATAGGGCAGCACAACGGCGGCATCGGCAGAGATGAAGACGGCGCGGTTGACCTCCGTGCTCATGCCGCCGTCGAAGCGACGGAACCGCAGGTCGAATTCCTCGACCGCAAAGAAGTTGCCATAGGGTTGCCAGCGCCGGATGACGTCGAGGTCGCCCTCATCCGCGCTGCGGCGCAGGCGCGGCGCGCCCGGCGCCCCGGCCCTGAGCCGCGCGCCCGCACGGGCGAGCATCATCGGATAGCGCCGCTGCACGCGGTCTGCATCAACCCCTTCGCCATAAAGCCGCATGGCCTCCTCGGCGGCGGCCACCACCGTATCGCCCCAGCGCAGCGCCCAGTCGGCAAGCGACCAAGGCGCGCCCGGTTCCCAGCGGTCTGGTTGAGGGAAATAGACCTCTACCGGCAGCGCGCCACCTTCGACGGTGACCTCGCGCGTCTCATAGCCGAACCCACCCTCATAGAAGTCGAGCCGGCGCACGTCCTCTCCGGTCAGGCCGCGCACCACCACGCCCTTGGCACCATCGCCGCCCTCGACCAGCACCGGAAAGGCGCGGCCCTTCACCCAAAAGACCGAATGCCCCGGCAGGCGCGCGGGCACCATCCCGACCTCACGGCCAAGCACGACCCGCAAGAGCGGCGGATGGCAGAGGGTTCCGTAGAAGAAGAAATCGGTCAATGGTTCATTTCCAGCGCCGCGCCGCCCATTCCGACATCATCCCGGCCAGCGCCCCGCCGACGACGAGCACGGCAAGGACATCCCAGGCCAGAAGGTTCATCAGATAGTCGACGCCGATACCGAAAATCCCGACCACGGCATCCATCGGTCCGTCGTAGGATCGGCGGAAGGCGAGGACCAGCATCTCGTAGACCGAGAAGATCAAGAGCGCCACCGCCACCGTCGCGGCGGCGGTCCTGACCCCGGCATTGACGGCCGGCCACCATCCGTGGCCCGCCGCCGGCCCCATGATCCGCCAGCCGACGGCAAGGCCGATCAGCGCGCAGTAGAACGAGAAGTTGCCGAACTGCGTCCCCTCCGGCAGATGCGGCTTCAGGATCTCCGAAGCGAAGAAGGCCAACAGCGCGAAGGCGAGCGCAGCGAAAAGCTTGGCGGCTGTGGGCATGCTAGATTGCTGGCCTCGTTACGGTGATCTGCGTCACGTCGCAGTTTCCCCCCCGGAATGCCCCGGCGCAAGAGGTGAGGTAGAAATTCCACATCCGTTGAAAACGTGCATCAAAACCCATTTGGGCGATGTCGTCCCAGCGTTCGTTGAAACTGTCGTGCCAGCGGCGGAGCGTCTGGCTGTAGCTGCCGCCGAATTCGACGGAGCCGACAAGGCCGAGGCCGGCCCGCGCGATTTCCTGCCTGAGCACGGATGGCGACGGCAGCATGCCGCCGGGGAAGATGTATTTCTGAATGAAATCAACGCCTTTCCGGTATAT
>DJUV01000325.1 GCA_002440625.1 Rhodobacteraceae bacterium UBA6273
GTGCATCAGTGCTATTCCTTCGAGATGCTGGGGCCGGATTTTTCGGCGAAGCACTTCCGCTCGAAGGTCGAGGGGTTCTTCAAGGGCGCGCCGGAGGGCTGGCCCTGCTGGGCCTTCTCGAACCATGACGTGAACCGGCATGTGACGCGGTGGCAGGCGCATGGAGCCTCCCGCGAGGCGCTGGCGAAGCAGGCGGCGGCACTGTTGCTGAGCCTGCAGGGGTCCATCTGCATCTATCAGGGCGAGGAGCTGGGTCAGACCGAGACGGAGCTGAAGTTCGAGGAGCTGACCGATCCGGCCGGTATCAACTTCTGGCCCGAGGAAAAGGGCCGCGACGGCTGCCGGACGCCGATGGTCTGGCAGGCGTCCGCGCCGAATGCCGGGTTTTCGACCGCGAACCGCACCTGGCTGCCGGTCAAGCCGGAACAGGCGGCGGTGGCGGTGGACCGGCAGGGTGCCGGGTCGGTGATGGGGTTCTACCGGCTGATGTTGGCGCTAAGGAAGGCGCGGGCGGATCTTGTTCAGGGTGCGACGGAGTTCTTCGACCTGCCGGAGCCGGTGCTGGGCTTTAGGCGCGGTTCGGCGACGGTCTGCCTGTTCAACCTGTCGCCAAAGCCGGTCAATGTGCCAGTCGCGGGAGGCACGATCCTGCTGGCGCAGGCGGCGGAGGCCGGCAAGGCCGGGCTGACGCTTGGACCGAACGGCTTTGCCATTCTTGATGGCGGGGAGGTGGGCTAGTCACTCGCCACGGGGGAACCGCTTGGACTCTTCGAGGACGTTCAGGTCCATGTGATTGCGCATGTAGCGTTCCGAGGCGGGGCGCTTCGGTTCGTGGTCCCAGGGCGTGTAGCTGCCCTGCCTCAGCGCCTCATAGACCACCCAGCGGCGGGCCTGGCTTTCGCGAACTTCGGCGTCATAGGCGGCGAGGTCCCAGTATTCATCTGCCTGCCGGCGCATGTCTGCGAGCGCTTCGGCGGCATCGGGGACATTGCCAAGGCCGGGCAGGGCGATGAGGTTCCGCCTCTCCTGCGGGTCCGAGGCGAGGTGAAAAAACTGCTCGGGGTCGGCGGTGCAGCGGGTGTATTTCCAGTCTCCGTCGATGAGGCAGACCATCGGACTGACGGTACCCTCGGCGGCATATTCGATGCGCACAGGATCAACGCGCAGCCCGCGCGGGTCGAAAAGCGGCACGAGGCTGGCGCCGTCGACCCAGGGTTCCACCTCCGCCATGTCAATCCCGGCAAGCTCCGAGAGCGTCGGTGTCAGGTCGATGGTGGAGACCGGGCGCGCATCGCGGCGCGGCTCGACTCCGGGGGCTGCGATCATCAGGGGGACGCGGGAAGAGCCTTCAAGGAAGCTCATCTTGAACCACAGGCCATGTTCGCCGAGCATGTCGCCATGGTCCGAGACGAAGATGACGACAGCCTCCTGCCGTGTCGCCTCAAGCACCGCGAGGATCTCGCCGACCTTGTCGTCTATGTAAGATATATTCGCAAAATATCCGCGTCTTGCGCGGCGTACCTGATCTTCGGTGAGAGGTGAGGCGCGCCAATCGCAGGCATCCATCAGGCGCTGCGAATGCGGGTCCTGATCTTCATAGGGGACGGGCTCGCCCTCGGGCAGAAGGTGTGCGCAGTCATCGTAGAGGTCCCAGTACCTGCGGCGGGCGACATAGGGGTCATGCGGATGGGTGAAGCTGACCGTCAGGCACCAGGGCCGGGCGTCAGCGCCGCGGGAGAGGTCGTAGAGCTTCTGCGTGGTCTGATGCGCGACATCGTCGTCATATTCCAACTGGTTGGTGATCTCTGCCACCCCGGCGCCGGTGACGGAGCCGAGGTTGTGATACCACCAGTCGATTCGCTCGCCCGGTTTGCGGTAGTCGGGGGTCCAGCCGAAGTCGGCGGGGTAGATGTCGGTCGTCAGCCGTTCCTCGAAACCGTGCATCTGATCGGGGCCGACAAAGTGCATTTTCCCTGACAATACGGTATGATATCCAGCTCGGCGAAGGTGATGCGCGAAGGTCGGGATGCCGGAGGCGAATTCGGCGGCATTGTCATAGACGCGGGTGCGCCGGGGCAGGAGACCGGTCATGAAGCTCGCCCGGCCCGGGGAGCAGAGCGGCGAGCCGGTATAGGCATTGGCAAAGCGCAGCGACCGGGCGGCGAGCGCCTTGAGGTTCGGCGCGTGAAGCCAGTCGGCCGGCCCGTCGGGAAACAGCGTCCCGGTCAGCTGATCGACCATCAGGATGAGGATGTTCGGCTTGTCCGTCATCGTTTGCCCCGCGTCTCGCCGCTTCTTGCTGCCCGAGTGGGCCGCGCCGCGACATGCCATTCGCGACCGCGACAGTCATTTTGCGACGGAGCATATCGTGGATACTGGACTTTGGTCGCAATTCGGCAATGACTCGTCGGTATCGGCACGCATGAATCTTTCATATTGGATTTTGTGCCGGCAACAAAAGTGTCGGGAGGATGGCGTGGCGATGTTTCCCTACGAGGTCACCGAAGACCCCGACATGGGCATCGTCCTGTCCGATGGCTGCCGCCTGTCTGCGCGCGTCTGGATGCCGAACGGGGCGATGAAAGCGCCGGTTCCGGCGATCCTTGAATACATCCCCTACCGCAAACGCGACGGAACCCTGCCGCGCGACGAGCTGATGCACCCCTGGTTCGCCGGTCACGGCTATGCCGCCGTCCGCGTCGACATGCGCGGCAATGGCGACAGCCAGGGGCTTATGACGGACGAGTATACGCAACAGGAGATGGACGACGCCTGCGAGGTCATCGCCTGGCTTGCGGCCCAGCCCTGGTGTTCGGGCGCCGTGGGCATGATGGGCAAGAGCTGGGGCGGCTTCAACTGCCTGCAAACCGCGGCGCTGCGCCCGCCGGCCCTGAAAGCCATCGTCACCGTCTATTCCACCACCGACCGCTTCGCCGACGACATCCATTTCAAGGGCGGCTGTCTTCTTGGTGAGAACTTCGGCTGGGGCGTGGTGATGCTGTCCTATTCCTCGCGCCCGCCAGACCCGGCGCTGAGGTCCGACTGGCGCGCGGACTGGATCCGGCGGCTTGAGGCCGAGCCGTTCCTTGCGCCGAAATGGGCCGCCGAGCAGGCGCGCGGAGCGTACTGGAGGCACGGTTCGGTCGGCGAGGACTACCGGGCGATCCATGTGCCGGTGCTGTCTTTCGGCGGCTGGGCCGACAATTACATGAACACCGTGGCGCATCTTGTTGAAAATCTGAAGGTTCCGGTCAAGGGGATCGTCGGGCCATGGGTCCACCAGTATCCCCATACCGCCGTGCCCGGCCCGCAGATCGGCTTCCTGCAGGAGGCTTTGCGCTGGTGGGACCGCTGGCTGAAGGACCAGCCCAACGGGGCCGAGAAGGACCCGGCCTACCGCGCCTACATGCTCCATTCAGAGCCGCCCGATGCTTCGGCCAGGATGCGCAAGGGCCATTGGGTCGCTGAGAGAGCCTGGCCCAGCGACCGCGCGCGGCAGGAGGTCTGGATGCTTTCGGCAGACGGCCAGCTTGGCGGGCGCGCGTTGGAGATGGAGAAGGTGATCGCCACGCCGCAGCATCTCGGCATGCGGGCGGGCGAATTCTTCCCGATGGGCCTCAATGCCGAAATGCCGGGCGATCAGGCGCATGAGGATGCTCAGTCGCTCTGCTTCGATTCAGCGCCGCTAGAAACCGGAATGGACCTGCTTGGCGCCCCGGTCATCAGGCTCCAGCTCTCCTCGGACAAGACCCGCGCGATGATTGTGGCGCGCCTTTGCGATGTCGGCCCAGATGGCAGTTCCGTGCGCATCTGCCACGGCATGCTGAACCTCTGCCACCGCAAGAGCCGCGAGCATCCCGCGCATCTGGTGCCGGGCGAGACCTTCACCGTCGACCTGACGCTCGACCAATGCGCCTACCGGCTGGCGCCCGGCCACCGCCTCAGGATTGCGCTGTCGAACAGCTACTGGCCCTTTGTCTGGCCCTCGCCAGAGCCGGTCAGGCTGACGCTGACGGCCGGGGAGCTGAACCTCCCGGTGCATGAGGGCGGCACGACGAACGAATGGACCTTTCCGCCGCCCGAAATGGCGCCGGCATGGCGGCACGCAGTCCACAAGCCGGGGCGGGTGGCGCGGCGGATCGAGGGCGATCTCATCACCGGGCGGGTGAGTCTCGTGATCGAGGATGAGGGGCCGGAAACTGAAAACCTCGACCACGGCCTCGTGACGCGCGAAACGATGCAGGAACGCTGGTCGGTCCACCCCTCCGATCCGATCTCGGCAGTTTCGGAAATCCGCTGGACGCAAGCCCTGTCACGCGGTGACTGGGGGGTCGGGACGAGCGTCGTGGCGAAGATGAGCTGCGATGCGCAACATCTTCATTTCGAAGCAGAACTTGTCGCGACGGAAGATGGTCGCGAGGTGCTGCGGCGGCAATGGCGCGACAGCGTGGAACGGCGGTTCGTATAATTGATCCAGCAATCAATAAAAAACATTGCCGGTTTTCGAATGTGCGCGCTATCAATTCAAGGACAAGACCCGCCCGAACGGCGGAAACAAAACAAGCAGGGAGAAAGCAATGAAAGACCAACTTGATCGCATCATAGATGCAACCCGCCGGGGCATGATGTCCCGCAGGGAGTTTATTGGCCGGACCACGGCGATGGGCATTTCCGCCGGCCTCGCCTCGGCGCTTTACGGCAGGGCCGCGCGGGCGCAGGAGCCCAAGAAGGGCGGCATCCTGCGCATCGGCATGGCCGGTGGCGAATCCACCAACTCGCTCGACCCCGCGCTCGCCGCCTCCGAAGTGCCGTTCCAGGTGAACCTCACCTGGGGCGAGACGCTGGTTGATGTGGCGCCCGATGGCTCCATCGAATACCGTATCGCCGAAGAGGTTTCCTCTTCGCCCGACGCGAAGGAATGGAAGTTCAAGATCCGCCAGGGCGTCGAGTTCCATGACGGCAAGACCCTGACCGCCGAGGATGTGGTGGCGACCCTGAAGCGCCACACCGACGAGAAATCGCAGTCGGGCGCGCTTGGCATCGTCCAGGGCATCGCCGACATGAAGGCCGAAGGCGACATGGTCACGCTGACGCTGGCCTCGGCCAACGCCGACCTTCCGTTCCTGATGGCGGACTATCACCTCGTCATCCAGCCGGGCGGTGGTGTGGACAACCCGACCGCCGGCATTGGCGCGGGCGCCTTCATGGTGGATGTCAACGAACCCGGCGTGCGCCACACCTTCAAGCGGTTCGAGAACTACTGGGACGCCGGCAACGTCCATCTCGACGGCACCGAATTCTACGTGATGAACGACAACACCGCCCGCACGGCGGCGCTCCAGTCGGGGCAGGTCCATGTCATCAACCGGGTCGATCCCAAGATCGTCGGCCTGTTGCAGGGTGCCGCGGGCCTCAAGATCCGCTCTGCCGCGGGTCGTGGCCACTACGTCTTCATCATGCATGTCGACAAGGCGCCCTTCGACAACAACGATCTGCGCATGGCGCTGAAATACTCGATCAACCGGCAGGAGATGGTGGAGAAGATCCTCGGCGGCCTCGGCTCGATCGGCAACGACTTCCCGATCAACAAGGCCTATCCGCTCTTTGACGAGACCATCGAGCAGCGTGAGTATGATGCGGCAAAAGCGGCGGAATTCTACGCGAAGTCCGGCCATGACGGCAGCCCGATCATCCTGCGCACGGCCCCCGGCGCCTTTCCCGGCGCGGTGGATGCGGCGAACCTCTTCGCCGCTTCGGCCAAGGCCGCCGGCATCCCGCTTGAGATCAAGCTTGAGCCCGATGATGGTTACTGGACCAACGTCTGGAACGTGGAACCCTTCTGCGCCTCTTACTGGGGTGGCCGTCCGGTGCAGGACCAGATGTACTCCACCGCCTATCTCTCCACCGCCGACTGGAACGACACCAAGTTCAAGAACGCCAAGTTCGACGAGCTTCTGATGGCGGCGCGCGGCGAGCTCGACCAGACCAAGCGCAAGCAGGAATACTCCGAGATGGCGCATATCCTGCGTGACGAGGGCGGGTTGATCCTGCCGATGTTCAACGACTTCGTCTGCGGCGTCAGCGATCAGGTCCAGGGCTGGATCGACGATCCGAACGGCGAGCTGATGAACGGCCGCGCCTCTGCCAAGTGCTGGCTGGCCTGATGGGGGTGCGGATACACCCACTTCTCAAACTGGTGATCCAGCGCCTCGCGCTGGGTCTCCTCCTCCTCTTGGTCGTTTCGGCGGTGATCTTCCTCGGGGTCGAGGCACTGCCGGGCGACACGGCGCAGGCCATCCTTGGCCAGTCGGCGACGCCGCAGGCGCTTGCCAACCTGCGCGAGCAGATGGGGCTGAATGATCCGCCGCTGACGCGATATTTCGACTGGCTCGGCGGTGTTCTCACCGGCGATCTCGGCAAGTCCCTGACCAATGGCGCCGACATCGCGCAGGCAATCGGACAGCGGCTGGGCAACACGTTGTTTCTCGCCGCCTGCGCGGCGGTCATCTCCGTGCCGCTGGCGCTGATCCTCGGTCTCATTGCGGCCCGCTATGCCGGCAAATGGCCGGACAAGGTCATCTCCGCGATCACGCTGACGACAATCAGCCTGCCGGAGTTTGTCGCCGCCTATTTCGTGATCTACCTCCTCACGCAGGTCATCCCGCTCTTCCAGCCAGTCGCCATGGTGTTTCCGGGGATGAGCTTCGGGGCCAAGCTGCATGCCGTGGCACTGCCGGTCATCGTGCTGGTGATGGTCGTGCTGGCGCACATGATGCGGATGACGCGGGCTGCGATCCTGAACGTCATGCAATCGGCCTATATCGAGACGGCGGAGCTGAAGGGCGTGCGCCCGATGCAGATCATCTGGCGCCACGCCTTCCCGAACGCCATCGCGCCCATCGTCTCGGTCGTGGTCCTGAACCTCGCCTATCTTGTCGTCGGCGTCGTCGTGGTCGAGGTCGTGTTTGGCTACAACGCCCTTGGCCAGTTCCTCGTCGACCATGTGACCAAGCGCGACCTGCCCGTCGTGCAGGCGGTCGGCCTCGTCTTTGCCGGCGTTTACATCATGCTCAACATCCTCGCCGACGTCATTGCGATCTTTGCCAACCCGCGTCTGAGGCATCCGAAATGAAGCTGACCCTATCGGCCACAATCGGCATCTGCCTCACCGCGCTCTTTGTCCTCTCGGCGATCTTCGCGCCGTGGATCGCACCCTATCCGCTGGATCTCGCGGTGGGCGGCGTGTGGGAGGACCCGTCGTCGCAATACTGGCTCGGCACCGACACCATCGGGCGCGACATCCTTTCGCGCCTGATCTACGGCGGCCAGATCACCATCTTCGTGGCGCTGGCATCCTCGCTTCTCGCGTTCTCGCTCGGGGCGTTCTTCGGCTTTCTCGCCGCGGTGAAGGGCGGCTGGACCGACCAGATCCTGAGCAGGATCGTCGACATGATGATGGCGATCCCGTCGCTGATCGTGGCACTGGTCATCCTCTCGGTCCTGCCGTTGAACCTGACCGTGCTGATCCTCGTCATGGGCATCCTCGATTCCACCCGCGTCTTCCGTCTGGCCCGTGCCGTGGCGATGGACATCGCGGTGATGGACTATGTCGAGGCCGCGAAGCTCAGGGGCGAAGGGCAGGGTTGGGTGATCTTCCGCGAGATCCTGCCCAACGCGCTGTCGCCGCTGGTCGCCGAGTTCGGCCTGCGCTTCATCTTCGCGGTGCTCTTCATCTCCACGCTGTCCTTCCTCGGCCTTGGCATCCAGCCGCCGCTGGCCGACTGGGGAGGCATGGTGAAGGAGAACAAGGACGGCCTCATCTACGGCAAAGCGGCGGCGCTGATGCCCGCTGCCGCAATCGCCGCGCTGGCCATTTCGGTCAACCTTGTCGCCGACTGGGTGCTTGGCCGCACCACGAGCCTGAAAGGGGGACGCGGTGGCTGAACCATTGCTCGACGTCAGGAACCTCAAGATCGGCGCCACGGTCTATCCGCCGGGCGAGCCGCCAGAGGATATCACCATCGTCCACGGCGTGTCCTTCACGCTGGAAAAGGGCAAGGTCCTTGGCCTCATCGGCGAAAGCGGCGCCGGCAAATCCACCATCGGGCTTTCCTCGATGGCCTTCGGCCGGGGTGGGGTGCGCATCACCGGCGGCGAGGTTTTCGTCAACGGGCGCGACATCCTGAAGCTTGACCACGGCGGGTTGCGCAAGCTGCGCGGCGACGAAGTCACCTACGTCGCGCAATCGGCGGCGGCGTCCTTCAACCCGGCCAAGACGCTGATGGAACAGGTGATCGAGACCTGCCTGCTGCACGGGCTTTGCGACCGGGCCGAGGCGGAAAAGCGGGCTGTCACGTTCTTCAAGAAGCTCGGCCTGCCCAACCCGGAAACCTTCGGCAACCGCTACCCGCACCAGGTCTCCGGCGGCCAGTTGCAGCGCGCGATGACGGCTATGGCACTTTGCCCGAAGCCCGACCTCGTGGTCTTTGACGAACCGACAACCGCGCTCGACGTGACGACGCAGATCGACGTTCTGGCGGCGATCAAGGAGGCGATCCGCGATACCGGAGTGGCCGCCCTTTACATCACCCATGACCTTGCCGTGGTGGCGCAGGTGTCCGACCACATCATGGTGCTGCGGCACGGCAAGAAGGTCGAATACGGCACCACCAAGCAGATCATCGAGGACCCGCACGAGGATTACACGCGGGCGCTGGTCTCGGTCCGCTCCATCGAGCATGAGGAAAAACAGCCGACGCCGAAGCCGGTGCTGAAGATCGAGAATGTGACGGCGCGCTACCGGGGCACCAACTTCGACGTGTTGAAGAACATCTCGGTCGATCTTCACCCCGGCCAGACCCTTGCCGTCGTTGGCGAAAGCGGCTCGGGCAAGTCGACGCTCGCCCGCGTCATCACCGGCCTCTTGCCGCCCTCGGCGGGCCGCATCACCTTTGCCGGGCGCGAGTTATCGCGCGAACAGACCGCCCGGAAGCGCGACGACCTGCGCGAGCTGCAGATGATCTACCAGATGGCGGACGTGGCGATGAACCCGCGCCATACCGTCGGCACGATCATCGGTCGGCCCTTGGAGTTCTACTTCGGCCTCAAGGGCGACGCGAAGAAGAAGCGGATACAGGAGCTTCTTGACGAGATCGAGATGGGCAAGGGCTTCATCGACCGCTATCCCGCCGAGCTTTCGGGCGGGCAGAAGCAGCGGGTCTGCATCGCCCGGGCGCTGGCCGCGAAGCCGAAGATGATCATCTGCGACGAGGTGACATCGGCGCTTGATCCTCTGGTCGCGGACGGCATCCTGAAGCTTCTCCTCAATCTTCAGAAGATCGAGCATGTGGCCTATCTCTTCATCACGCATGACCTTGCGACGGTGAAGGCCATCGCCGATTCCATCGCGGTGATGTACCGGGGGCAAGTGGTGCGCTACGGCTCGAAGTCGGACGTGCTGGCGCCGCCCTTCGACGACTACACCGACCTCCTGCTGTCTTCCGTGCCGGAGATGCGGCTCGGCTGGCTGGAAGAGGTCATCGCGCACCGCAAGATGGAAAGTGCCGGGAACTGAGTGGACATACGGCGCGACGGAAACGCCCGGGCAACGGCAGATGCCATCGCATCTGCCGCGGTGGAACGGTGGGGCCGGGACGCCCGGTGGCCCAAAGCCACCGGGCAGCGCCCGCCCCGCCACCGGCGGGCGCTTCTCGCCCACCGGGACGGGCGCTGCCCTCCGTGGTCTTGGGTTGACGCGGTCTTGCGGCGGCGTTTCCACATGAGCGGGACGACGCCAGTGGCGCCGTCTTTTTCCGCTCAAGGCTGGCGATGGGGCAATCACGTTAAGAACGAATACGGGTAGAGACAGACATGAACAGAAAACTCCTCCTCATCATCCTTGACGGGGTGCCCTACAGGAACTGGCGCCGCCTTTTCGGCAACCTTGAAGGCTGGGCCGCTTCGGGCGAGGCGCGGGTCTGGCGGATGCGGGCGGTGCTGCCCTCAACCTCGGCCTCTTGCTATGCCTCGATCCATACCGGGGTGAC
>DJUV01000323.1 GCA_002440625.1 Rhodobacteraceae bacterium UBA6273
GTGAACTGGGACCCGGTCGACATGACCGTGCTGGCGAACGAGCAGGTGATCGACGGCAAGGGCTGGCGCTCGGGCGCCGAGGTTGAGCGGCGCGAGCTGACGCAGTGGTTCTTCCGCATCTCGGACTTTTCCGAGGAGTTGCTGGATGCGCTCGACGGGCTGAAGGACTGGCCCGAAAAGGTGCGGCTGATGCAGGCCAACTGGATCGGCAAGTCGCGCGGGATCGAGGTGCCGTTCCACCTGACCGCGCCGGTCCACGGGCATGACAGCCTGATCTGCTATTCCACGCGCCCCGATACTTTGCGCGGCGCGACCTTCCTTGCCATTTCCGCCGATCACCCCTTGGCCCGCGCTTTGGCGGATGCCGACCCCAAGGTCGCCGCCTTTGCCGCCGAATGCCGCAAGGTGGGTACAAGCGAGGAGGCTTTGGAGAAGGCCGAGAAGCTTGGGATGGACACCGGGCTGTTCGCCCGCCACCCGATCTACCCCGAGAAAAAGCTCCCCGTCTGGATCGGCAACTTCGTCCTCATGGAATATGGCACCGGCGCGCTGTACGGCTGCCCGAGCCACGACCAGCGCGACCTTGATTTTGCTCGCAAATATGACCTTCCGGTCATCAACGCCTTCAACATGCCGGGCGAAGTGAACCAGATCGGCACCGAGGCGCTGATCCCCGCCAAGGATGTGACGGTCGACTATGTCGATCACTTCACCGGCATCAAGCTCGCCACCGGCTATGAGGCCATCGAGGCTTCCATCGACTGGATGGAGGCGCGCGGCCTCGGCACCGGCCAGACCCGCTACCGCCTGCGCGACTGGGGCGTCAGCCGCCAGCGCTACTGGGGCTGCCCGATCCCGGTCGTCCATTGCGCGACCTGCGGCGTGGTGGCGGAAAAGAAGGCAAACCTGCCGGTCGAGCTTCCCTATGACGTCAGCTTCGACCAGCCGGGCAACCCCCTGGACCGCCATCCGACCTGGCGCGACGTGCCCTGCCCGAACTGCGGCGCGCCGGCGAAGCGTGAGACGGACACGATGGACACCTTCGTCGATTCGTCGTGGTACTTCGCGCGCTTCACTGCGCCCCATGCCAAGACGCCGACGGACAAGGCCGAAGTCGATTACTGGATGAACGTCGACCAGTATATTGGCGGGATCGAACATGCGATCCTGCACCTTCTCTATTCCCGCTTCTTCGCCCGCGCGATGAACATCTCTGGCCACCTGCCGAAGAAGGCGGTCGAACCCTTCAACGCGCTCTTCACCCAAGGCATGGTCACGCACGAGACTTATGCGACCCGCAGCAAGGATGGCCGCCCGGTCTGGCACACGCCGGACGATGTGATCCGCACGTCAGAAGGTGCCACGCTGAAAGATGGCACGCAGGTCGAGATCGGGCCCGTGATCAAGATGTCGAAGTCGAAGAAGAACGTCGTCGACCCGATGGACATCATCGCCCGCTACGGCGCCGACACCGCGCGCTGGTTCGTCATGTCCGACAGCCCGCCCGAGCGTGATGTGGAATGGACCGCCGCCGGGGCCGATGCGACGCAGAAGCACCTTGCCCGGGTCTGGCGTCTGGCCTCGGAGATTGCCGAGGGCGGCGATCCGGCGCAGGACGAGGCGCTTTTGAAGGCGGCGCACCGCGCCATTGCCGATGTGACGGCTGGGATCGAAGGCTTCGCCTTCAACAAGGCCGTCGCGAAGCTTTACGAATTCACCAACGCCTTCGCGAAGTCCGGCGCCAGTGCCGCAACCAAGCGGGCGGCGATGCGCATCCTCGCGCAGCTCATGTCGCCGATGGTGCCGCATCTGGCCGAAGAGGTCTGGCGGATCGCCGGCGGCGAAGGGCTGGTGGCCTCCGCGCCCTGGCCCAAGGCCGATCCGGCGATGCTCGCCGAAGACACCGTGACCCTGCCGATCCAGATCAACGGCAAGCGGCGGGCGGAAATCAGCGTGCCGAAGGATATGCCGGCGGCAGAGGTTGAAAAGATCGTGCTGGCGGATGAAGCTGTGGCCAAGGCGCTGGCCGGGGCCACGCCGAAGAAGCTGATCGTCGTACCGGGCCGCATCGTCAATGTCGTCCTCTGATCGCCGCGCCATTCTCACCCTGCTGGCGGCGCTGCCGCTGGCGGGTTGTGGCTTTACGCCGGCCTACGGGCCAGCGGGGCCGGCGCGCGGGCTGATCGGGCAGGTTCGGGTCGATGATCCGAAGACCAAGGACGCCTTCGACCTTGTTGAGCGCCTCGAAGAACGTCTGGGGCGGACAAGACAGCCGGCGCTACTTCTGTCCTACGAGATCACTACGCGCGAACAGGGCCAGGCCATTGCGCCCGACAACTCCACCACGCGCTACCAGATTTTCGGCGTGGCAAAGTTCGTCCTGCGCGATGCTGTGACCAACACCAAGCTGACTGAGGGTGAGGTGGACGGGTTCACCGCCTATTCCGCCGTCGGAACGCGGGTCGAATCCGAATCCTCGCGCGCTGATGCGCGGGTGCGGCTGATGCGAATCCTCGCCGACGGGATCGTCACCCGGCTGATCGCCACCTCGGGTGCCTGGAACAGGACATGAAGCTTGGCGGTGCCGCCGCACTGAAGTTCTTCGCCCGGCCCGAGCCGGATCGCGCGGGGCTTCTCATCCACGGCTCGGATGCGATGCGGGTAGCGCTGCGCCGGCAAGAGGTCATCCTGGCGCTGATCGGACCGGAGGGTGAGGCCGAGATGCGGCTGACCCGGCTTTCCGGCGGCGATCTGCGCAAAGACCCGGCACTGGCCGGTGACGCGATGCGCGCGCAGGGCTTCTTTCCCGGCGCCCGTGTGGCCTTCGTCGAGGAAGCGGGCGACACGAATGCGCAGGCGCTCAAAGCCGCGCTTCAGGACTGGCGGCAAGGCGATGCCATGCTGATCGTGACAGCGGGCAACCTGACCAAGGCCTCCGCACTGAAGAAGATCTTCGAAGATCACCCCAATGCCTATGCGGCGGCGATCTACGACGATCCGCCGAGCCGGGAAGAGATCGAGGCGACGCTGTCGAAGGCCGGCATCGGCCGGATCTCGGGCGATGCGATGACGGATCTTCTTGCGCTCGCGCGCGAACTTGATCCCGGCGATTTTCGCCAGACGGTCGAAAAGCTCGCCCTCTACAAGTTCCGCGATGCCTCTGATGTGACACCCGCCGATGTTGCCGCCGTCGCGCCCGCCACCATCGAGGCCGAGGTGGATGACGTCCTGAATGCCGCCGCCGAGGCGCGTGCGGCCGAGATCGGGCCGCTCGTCCGCCGGCTGCAGGGCCAGGGCATCGCGCCGGTCACGCTCTGCATCGGCGCGACCCGGCATTTTCGT
Organism: Rhodobacteraceae bacterium UBA6273; assembly: GCA_002440625.1. Taxonomy (GTDB): domain Bacteria; phylum Pseudomonadota; class Alphaproteobacteria; order Rhodobacterales; family Rhodobacteraceae; genus Albidovulum. The sequence goes on from DJUV01000323.1 coordinate 3,343, forward strand.
GCACTCCATGCCGCAGCCTCGGCGCCAGGCGGGGCGGCGGAGGGCATCGCCCGCATGCGCCCGCCGGTTTTCGGCCCACGCCGCGACCGGATGCTGAAGCAGGCACAGGGCTGGGGGATGCATCGGCTGGAACAGGCGCTGAGCCTTCTGACGGATACCGATCTTCAGCTCCGCTCATCCTCGCGCGCGCCGGCGATGGCACTGATGGAGCGGGCGCTGATCCGCCTCGCCATGCTCGGACGGCGGTAGACCGCATCCCTCGCAAAACGCTCTTGCACCTCCCCGCGTCAAGTGGCTCCATTGACCCGGAGGTCTGCGAATACCGTGCTCTATACCGTCATCGGAACCGCCAGCAGCCGCGCCGCCCGGGTGCTCTGGATGCTCGAAGAGCTGGGCCTGCCCTACGACCATGTCCCGGCGCCGCCGCAATCCGAAGGGGTCACGGCCTTCAACCCGGCGGGCAAGGTACCGGTGCTGATCGCGGAAGGCACGCCGATCACCGATTCCACGGCGATCATCCAGTACCTCGCCGACAAGCATGGCCAGCTGACCCATCCCGCCGGCACTCTGGCGCGGGCGCGGCAGGACAGCCTTACCCAGTTCCTGCTTGATGAATTCGACGCCAATCTCTGGACCGCGGCGCGGCACAGTTTCGTCCTGCCCGAGGAATTGAGGCATTCCGCCATCAAGAACACGCTGCGCTGGGAGTTCGAGCGGAGCCAGAAGACCCTGATGCACCGGATGGGCGACGGCCCCTTCGTGATGGGCGACCAGATGACGGTCCCCGACATCATCCTGACCCATTGCGGCAACTGGGCGCTTGAGGCGAAGTTCCCGATTGTCGAACACCGCCTGACCGAATACCTCGCCGCGATGCGGGCGCGTCCGGCCTACAGGCGCGCGATGGCGCGGTAGACCGATTCAGCCCAGCGCCTTCATCCCCGGCACAACCTCCAGCATGAACTGCTGGCCGATACGCTCGGGCTTGCGCGGCAGCCCGGCGGCCTGAAGAAAGTCGAGCACGGCCTCGCGCACATGCATCCGCTCATCCTTCTTCCAGAAGAAATCATCGCCCGCGATGATGCCGCCAAGCCGGACCTTCTTCGCGGCGACCTTCAGATCGGCCAGCACGAAGTCGTAAAGGTGGTTGCCGTCGATATAGACCCAGTCGAAATAATCGTCGTCGTAGCTGGCCAACACCTCGGCGGAAAAGCCCTTCTTGATGACGACCTCCTTGCGGTCGGCATACATCGTCGAGACATGGCGGAACATCTGGCCCATGGCGCCGCCATCCTGATGCAGGTGATGGGTCATCTCGTCCTTCGGCTGCGCCGCGAGAAGGTCCCAGGGGTCGATCAGGATCAGTTCCTTCGGCTTCGCAACCTCAAGGATCGCCGCCGAAAACTTGCCGTTCCAGACGCCGATTTCCGCGCATCGGCCGCCCTTCGGCATCCGGTCGAGCATTTCCAGCCGCACCTTGTGGCGTTTTGGCGCCTTCACGGCCAGATCGTCGCTGTCGGTGCCTTGTGCCATGTCTTCCTCTCCGCGACTGCCCCGGCGACAGGTAAACGCTTAAAGGCCATAGGGGCAAGCGGGCCGTCAATCCGCCTTTGCCGCGGCACGCCCGGCCCAGCGGCCGGTGGCAAGGCAGGCGGTCAGAAGATAGCCGCCGGTCGGCGCGTCCCAGTCAAGCATCTCGCCGCAGGCATAGATCCCCGGCAGGGCGCGAAGCTCAAGATCGGCGGTGAGGGCGCTTGCGGCGATACCGCCCGCCGTCGAGATCGCCTCATCCATCGGACGCGGCCCCTTCAGGGGCACCGGCAGCGCCTTGACGAGGCGAGCGAGCGCCGCAGGCTCGCGGGTCAGCGGCCGGGCCCATTCCTGCAACAGCGCTACATGGACCGGCGCCAGCCCTAGGGCCTTGCGAAGCCGGTTGCTGGCGGTGTCCTTCGTGGCAGCACGGGCAAGACGGCGGGCGACCTCCGACACATCGAGATCGGGCACAAGGTCGAGCGTCAGCCTTGCCCCCGCGCGCAGGGGGCGGGTCAGGGCATAGATGCCGCCGCCCTCGATCCCGCGCCTTGACAGGACGAACTCGCCACGCCCGGTTTCACCGCCGGCGGTCAGCGCCACCGCCTTCACCGGGCGCCCGAAATGCAGGGCCATATGGTCGGACCAGTCGATGCGCCAGCCGAGGTTGGAACCGGCGAAGGGCGTGACCTCGACCCCCCGCTCCGCCAGCCATGGCACCCAAGTAGCGTCGGACCCGAGGCGCGCCCAGCTTGCGCCACCAAGCGCCAGCACGGTCGTCTTGGGCCTTTCGATCCTCCGCCCTTCCGGCGTGCCAAAGACAAGGCTGTCGCCGTCAAAGCCGGTCCAGCGCCAGCCGGTCCGCAATTCCACGTCCATCCCCGCAAGAGCGGCAAGCCAGGCGCGCAAGAGCGGCGATGCCTTCATCGCGCGGGGGAAAACGCGGCCCGTGGAGCCGGTGAAGACCTCCACCCCCAACCCTTCAGCCCAGCCGATGACCGCCTCCGGTCCGAAGGCCGCGACGATGGGCTGAAGCCAGGGCGTGTCGTATTGGCCGAGGAACGCCGGCAGAGGCTCCGCCTTCGTCAGGTTCAGCCCGGATTTCCCGGCCATCAGGAACTTGCGGGCGGGACTCGTCTTCGCCTCGGCGATCACGACACGACGGCCGGCCCGCGCCAGCTCCGCCGCTGCCATCAGACCGGCCGGCCCGGCGCCGATCACCAGCGCATCGGTCATGGGCCGGGTCTCCGCGCCGCAACCGCAGGAGCCGATTTCGGGTTCCGGTCCACGCTTGCCCTGTTGCCCCGACGCATCCCCGACCCTCCACCGATCAGGCAGTGCTGCCGCCATCCACGGTGATGACGGTGCCGGTGATCCGCGCCGCCTCCGGGCCGAGCAAATAGGCGACGGCGCCCGCGGCATCCTCTGGCAGGGCGAGGCCAAGGGGCGCGCGGCGGCGGATCGACTCGAGCTTGAACCCGTCGAGGCCCTTGGTCATTTCCGTCTCCATATAGCCCGGCGCCACGCAGTTGACAGTGATGCCGCGCTTGCCAAGTTCGCGCGAAAGCGATCGGGTCATGCCTTCGAGACCGGCCTTCGACGCGGCATAGGCGGCCAGACCGTGGAACCCGGTCGAGGCGATGATCGAGGAAATGCTGACGATCCGCCCCTCGCGCTTCGCGAGCATCCCGCGCGACGCGTATTTGATGAGAACCAGAGGCGCCATCAGGTTGACGGTGAGCACTTTCTGGATGTCGGTCTGGTGCATCGTCGCCAGCACCCCGTCCATGCCGATGGCGGCGTTGTTGACCAGCCCCCAGAGCGTGCCGTGCCGGTCCACCACATCGCCGATGAGGCCCGGGATGCTGTCGATCTCACCAAGATCGCTCTGCACGAATTCCGCCCGGCCCTTGCTCTCTTCGACGAGCGCGCCGTATTCGTCGCTGAGGGTCCGGCTGGTGCCGACGACCCGGTAATTTTCCGTATCCTCAAGAAGGCGGCGGGCCGTGGCGAGCCCCAGACCGCGCGAAACCCCCGTCACAAGAACCGTCTTCATCCTGAGGTCGCTCCCTTACGCACAAGTTTTCCGGCCGCGTTCGTTTCGAATCCGTCGACGAAACGCACGATGGCGGGCACGGCCTCCCGCACCAGCTTCGCGCGACAGGCATCGAGGATGGCCTGTTTAACGATGGCCGGATCGGCGCCGTCATGCACCTGTATCTCCGCCACCACGAGGGTTCCGGTGATCGGGTTCTTCTTGGAGGAGACCTGCACCAGCGCCACCCCCGGCACGGCCTTCACGGCGTCTTCCACCGTCTCGGGGAAGAACTTCACACCGCCGACGTTGATGACGCCATTCTCGCGGCCAAGGAAGTGCAGGCGGTCGCCCCGCATCTCGATCATGTCGCCGGAACGGACATAGCCTTCGGCATCGGTTTCGACCTCAGAACCGGGCGCGGCGGCGCTCGCCGGGCGCAGCCAGAGGATACCATCGACAAGCTTGAGTTTCGTGCCGCCGGGGGCCGCGGAGAGATAGGCCGCTGGGAAACCCGCCCTACCATCGTTCACCGAAAAGCCCACGCCCGCCTCGGTCGAGGCATAGATATGGGTCACGCGCGCCGCCGGAAATGAGGCGCGGAGCGCATCCATCGTCACTTGATCGGCAATCTCGCCACCAAGCGTGACCTGTTTCAGGGGCAGGTTGCGATGACCGGGTACCATCAGGATGCGCCGCCAGAGCGTCGGCGTGGCTGAGAGGTGGGTAACGCCGTGATGCGCCAGACCTGCGATCTGCTCCGCGATCGGCCGGTGGGTGTCGGCCACGACCAGCCGCCCGCCGCCGATCAACGCCTGAAGCGTGACCTGAAGCCCGGCAAAGCGGGTCGGATCATAGAGAAGGCCCCAGGTCGGCGCATCGGCGGGCGCGAAGCGGTAGACACTGCGGGCCAGGGATTTGAGGCTGTGGGGGATGATCTTCGGGATGCCGGTGGTGCCCGAAGTCGTCATCAGCCATGTCGTCTGCACGGATTGCGCCGCCCGGCCTTCGCCGATCGCGCGGTCAAATCCCGCGACCCCCGCGATCCCGTCCAGCTCGGCGCGGTCCGTCAGCAGGGTCGCGCAGCCGGCGCGCTGGGTGAGTTGCCCGACGGTCGCCGCATCGAGCGCGCCGGAGAGGAGCAACATCGAGGCGACCCGGCCATCCAGCGCGACGATGGCACGGAGAAGCAAGTGCGGATCATCAAAGCAGAGGGCGACGCGCCCGCCCGCCGCAAGGGTCTTCAGCGGCGCGAAACGGCAAAGATCCTCGCGCGTGGTCAGGCGGCCATCGGCAGCAAGGATCGCAGAGAGGTTGAGATGTTCGCTGAGCGGGGTCATGCCCTGGGCTGGTACTTTTCGTAGAAGGCCACGAACTCGGCAAAGGTCTGCGGATAGTAGGAATCGTCCGACAGCGTGAAGGGATCGAAACCCAGTTCCTCATCGAGCATGGAGACGAAGATGGCAAAGCCGAGGCTGTCCAGCCCGCTGTCCAGAAGGACGGTGTCGGCCTTCATTTCCGGCGCGGCGGTGCCTTTCTCCTGTTTCCACACCTCGGCAAAGACCTTGCGGATACCGGATTCGATCTCACTCATGCTCTTTCCTTACACATTGATGGCTCACCGCCTGATCGGCGAGGCGTCGCCCTTGTCCAGACGGATGCCCCAAGGCCCCGTCACGATGTTCTGTTCGACGACCCGCGCCGGATTGCCCATGACAACGCTGTTTGACGGCACGTCGCGGCCAACGACCGAATTTGCGGTCACGATGACGGAATCGCCGATGGTGACGCCCGGCAGGACCACCGCGCCATAGCCGATGAAGCAGTTGCTGCCGATGCGCACCTCGCGGTGCTGCCGGTTCACGAAATCATGGGTCAGGATTGCCGCACCCGATGTGACCACTGTGCAGTCGCCGATGTGAATGCCCTTGGGAAAGGTCTTGTCGAGACGCGCGCCCATCGAAACCCTCACGTCGGTGCCGAAGTCCATGCCGTAAAGGCGCCGATAGTAGAAATTGACGCCGGGCAGCACGAGCTTCCGATGGACGATCGTTCTGAGAGTTGCCAGCAGTGCCATGCGGAGAGGCCTGTCCCTGTCGTTGTGCGCGGCGATTTCCTTAAGCCCGAAAATCCCTCCGAACAAACACTATGTTGCCGCCGTAGGCCAGAGCGCCGGGCGAATGGGTGCGCCGGTGGCAACAAAGCGACAATCTGCCTGGAAATCCAGCCCATGACCACGCACGCGGAACAGCGAAAGTCAGAGGCAAGCCCTTCGACCATCGTCCAATACTGCGGTCCACGGCGCGGGCGTAGCCTGACATCATGCGCGCGTTCTTCCGAAACTGCCTTCTTCTGCTGGGGCTTGTCTGGTGCGGTCTGGCATCGGCGGCACCCCTTGACGGTGTCGCACTCGAACCCCTGATCGTGCCGCCCTATGCGCTGGGCGAGCCGGTCAATGACAAGGGCGTCTGGAGCCTTCTGAATTCCGGCGGCGCCGAGGCGGGCTATGTCTTTGAAACTGCCCCGCTCGCCCCCCTGCCCGGCTTTTCCGGCGCGCCCATCGACATGCTTGTCATGCTTGACCTCGAAGGCCGCTTCATCGACGTGAGGCTTGTCTCGCATAACGAGCCGATCTTCGTCTCTGGCCTTGGCGAGGCGCCGTTCCGGGCCTTTCTCGAACAGTACCGGGGCCATTCGATCAACGAACCCCTTGTCGTCGGAACGCCCTATGGCGAAGGCGGCGCGGGATCGGACCTCGTCTATCTCGACGGCGTCACCAAGGCGACGGCGAGCGTGCGGATCGCGCACGAGTCGATCCTTGCCGCCGCCTTGCAGGTGGCGCGGGAAAAGATGCAGGGCGTGTCGAGCGGCCCGCCGGCCATTCCAGACCCTGATCATGCCGAAAACCTTAGCTGGGGCGATCTGGTCGCCCAAGGTATCGCCGGACACCTCACTGTCACCAATCGCGAGCTGGACGCCGCCTTTGCCGGCACCATCTGGGCGCATGACGACCCCGAGGCGGAAGCCGACCCCGACGGCATCTTCCTCGACCTCTGGCTGGTCGACATCGGTGCGCCCTCCGTCGCGCGGGCAGTGCTGACGGAAGATGCACTCGCCGACCTCAACCGCTTTCTCGCGGTCTCGCCCTCGGACGAGCCGCTTCTTGTGATTGACACCGGGCGGCATGGGCTGGTCTCGGCGGATTTCGTTCGCAACACCGCGCCTGACCGGCTTTCGGCGGAGCAGGACGGCTTGCCAGTGGCACTGCGCGACGCCGATCTTTTGTTCGAAACGCGGCCCGAAGTGCCGGAAGGCACGGCGATGATCCTGCGCACCGACCGGCGGCTTGGTTTCGATCCGACGCGGGACTGGGTGCTGACGGTGCAGGCGGTGCGCGAACACGGCATGTTCCAGCCCGAGGTCGGCAGTGCCCGCTTCAAACTGCCGCACAAGACCGATGCGCGATTCTACACCCGCCCCGGCGTGATAGAGACCTTGCCGCCCTGGCGCGAGGCGATCCTGAACCGGCAGGGCGATCTTGTGGTTCTGGCGGTCTTCCTGGCCGGCCTCGTCGGGCTTCTGGCCTTCGGCACTAGGCGCTTTGCCGGCTGGCGCCATTTCACGGCGGCGCGACTGACGATCCTTGCTTTTGTCACCGCCTTCATCGGCTGGTGGGGCCAGGGGCAACTATCGATCGTCACGCCACTGGCCGCGTTTCGTGCCGGTATCGACCGCGCGAGCTTCGCCTTTCTCCTCTATGATCCCTTCTCGCTTCTGGTCTGGGCTGTCGCCGGCATCGGATTCTTCCTGTGGGGGCGCGGGCTGTTCTGTGGCTGGCTCTGCCCTTTCGGTGCCTTGCAGGAATTCGCCCATCACCTCGGCCGCCTGCTGCGACTGCCAAGGGTCGAGCCTTCGGCGCTTTGGGACCGGCGGCTGAAATCGGTGAAATACATCCTCCTCGCCGGACTGGTCGCGACCGTGGTGATCGCTCCCGACCATGTCGACAAGGCGGCAGAGGTCGAACCCTTCAAGACCGCGATCACGGTCTTCTTCGTACGCGACTGGTACTATGTCGCCTATGCAGCCCTCTGGCTGGTTCTCGGCATGGTGACCTTCAAGGGCTTCTGCCGCTATGTCTGCCCCTTGGGCGCAGTAATGGCGATTGGCGGGTTTCTGCGCGGGCGCGACTGGATCGCCCGCCGCGCCGAATGCGGGTCGCCATGCCAGTTGTGCAAGGTTCGCTGCAACTACGGCTCGATCAAGAAGTCGGGGGCCATCGACTATTCCGAATGCTTCCAGTGCCTCGACTGCGTGACGATCCATGACGACCCCAAGCAATGCGTGCCATTGATCCTCGCGGCGCGACGGGGAGAAAGGCTGGCGGCGGAATGAGACGGCGGCGGTTCTTGCAGATCGCGGCGTCGGCGATGGTGCTTCCGGGCCGGGCCATCGCCGAAACCACATGGCAGGGCGTGGCGCTGGGTGCGGACGTTTCCGTCACCTTGCGCGGCGATGTCGCCGGGGCCGAGGCGACCATCGGGGGAACGCAGCGTATCCTCAGGCAGATGGAGGCCGAGTTCAGCCTTTTCGATCTCGAATCGAGTCTATCCTGCCTGAATCGCGCCGAAAGGCTGACGCCAAGTGCGGAGTTTCGTGCCCTTATCAACGCAGCTGGATATGCCCACCATCTGACCGGTGGCCTTTTCGATCCGACCATTCAGCCGCTCTGGCAGGCCCGCGCCGCCGGGGTGGAGGAAGGCGTGGCGCGGCAGAGCATCGGTTGGGACCGGCTGACCATCGCCGACGAGGTCCGCCTTGGCGAAGGTCAGGCCCTCACCTTCAACGGGATCGCGCAGGGCTATGCCACCGACCGCGTGTGCGATTTCCTCGCCACCCGCGCGTTCGGCCCCGCTCTCATCAACATCGGCGAGTTTGCCGCGCTGGGCGGTCCCTTCGATGTCGGCATTGCCGATCCCGATTTCGGCCTTCTCGGGCGCCGTCATCTCAGCAATACCGCCATTGCGACATCCAGCCCCTTTGCCATGCGCCTAGCCGGCGGCAGCCATATCCTTGGCCCGAAAGGCGAAACCCCGCTCTGGTCGACGGTCAGTGTCGAGGCGGATCGCGCGACGCTGGCCGATGCGCTCTCGACCGCGCTGGTCTTTCTCGACCTCACGGGCATCAAGGCGCTGATCCGGGCCGCGCCGCAGGTGCGGTCCGTCACGCTGATCTCCTTTGAGGGCGAGCTGTCAACGATATCCGCCTGACTTTCGCATCCATGGGGCACGCGGATACAATAAGGATAATTTCGCGCAGAACCATTGCGTTACACCATCCCATCAGGCAGCACGGGACGCCTGCGCTGGCCTAAACTTGAGACTTGTGCTTTGCTTGCGCCCGGTTCTTTTTAAGATTTGCGGGGATTTGGTGGTTACTACCTATTCAACGATTGTTGCGACCAGAAACCGGCCCGAGGCGCTGGCGCTGTCCCTGCCGTTGATACTGACGCAGACCCGCCTGCCTGAGGCGGTGCTGGTCGTGGACAGTTCGGACGACCCACGCCCGAACGCCGAATTGGTCGCACGTATGGCGGCTGGGGCGAAGATCCCGGTGACACATCGCACCAGCGCCCCCAGCTTGCCGTTTCAACGCAATATCGGCATGGCAGGGGTCACTTCTAACGTAATAATGTTTCCTGATGACGACAGCTTGCTCTATCCCGATGCGATGGAGCACATGATGCGGATTTACGATCTGGACGTGGCCGGGCAGGTTGGCGGCGTCCGGGCGGCTGATACCAGAAGTGCCCCGCCGGGCGTGCTGAACGCCATCGACCGTGCCGGCGGTCCAACCTACAAGATGCGCCCAACAGACCGGATCAAGACACTGATCGCGCGCCCACGCCACCGGCTTGAAGCAAAGCTCTTTCCCGATCCCTTCGCAGTGATTGGAGACCGCATGACCGCTCGGATCGGCGCTATGCCTGAGGCTTTGGCGGCCGAAGGAGCGGTGACAATCCCGTGGATGACCGGCTATCGCATGTCATTCCGCACCCCGCTGATTCACGCCAGAGGTTTCAACCAGAAGCTCGGCCGCTACGCCCTTTTCGAGGATATCGACGCCAGCCTCGGCATCCTTCAGGGCGGCCATCTTCTGATCGGCGCGCCCAAGGCGAAGATCTTCCACCACAAGGCACCGGACCGGCGGGCGAACGGTGCGACCATCGGCGCGATGCATGTGCTCAATCGCGCCTATGTCGTCGCCCGAACCGGCGAAACCGACCCGGCAACGCGGCGGATCACCCGGCGCTATCTTGCCTACAAGATCGCGCAATACGCCTCCGGCGCGATGAGCGAGTTTGGCCGGGAGCGGCTGGCCGGTGCCCGAGCCGCCTATCGCGGAACGACTGAAATCCTGACCGCGCCGCCCGAAAACCTCGATGCAACCTACCTGCGCTGGCGGGCGCAACTGATCCATGAGCGCTGACGCGTGAGCCTGCCGCACATGCTCTCCTACGCCGGCCTTGCCGCGGTCTACGCCCTGATAGCGGCTGCGCTGGTACTTGCGGGGATGGCGCTGGCTCGGCGGACGCTGGAGCGGCGGGCATGGCCGGCGCTGGTGCTGGTGCTTTTTCTCATCGCGCTGGCGCTGCACCCTTTCCCCGACCCCGCGACTTTCGACTGCCGCACGCAGGCCGTAGTGCCGAAATTCGTGCCGCTGCGCTGGCTGGACACGATCGCGGAACTGCGCGCCCTTGGCGCCCCGCCGGCGGCCTGGCTTCAGGATCTCATGGTGGCGTCAACCGTGATGAACCTGGTTCTCAGCCTCGCCATAGGCGCCACTCTGGCACCCTTGCGCCTCGGAACCGGGGCGGTCTTGATGTTCGGGCTGTGCCTCAGCCTCGGGATCGAGGTGGCGCAGCTGACCGGGCTTTTCGGCGTTTATGGCTGCCCCTACAGACAATTCGACGTGGACGATCTTATCCTGAACGTCGGCGGCATCGTTGTCGGCTACTGCGCGGTGCGGTGGCGCTACCGCTCAGGCGCGATGTAACCGAGGCCCAGTGCCGCATAGATCGCCGGAATGCGGCCATCGCCAAGTGCCGCGCTTATGGCATCATCAGCGGCATAGCCGAGATCGCGGTGGCTCATGTGAAGGGCGATGCCCACCGTCCAGGTGCCGAGCGAGAAGTTCGGCAGCGGCGGCCGGTGCACGGCAAGATCGGGGGTCAGCCCGGCCTCAAGCACGGCGAGCGGCCCCATGGCGGCCATCACCTCGCCTGCCGCCAGCGCCTCCATTGCCTCGGCGGTCGAGCCATAGCGGTGAATATTGTCCTTTGCCGGACCGACGAGCGAGGTCAGGTAGAAATCCGAAATCGAGTCGTTTTCGACTGCGACCGTATCATAGCGGAAATAGGCCGGCTTCGGCCCCCCTTCGGGATAGTCGGCAAGTCGATAGGCAATGGCGATGGTCTCGCTGGCGTATTGGCCGGTAAAGACTACCTGCTCGACCCGGCAGGTATAGTCGCTGTTGTAGGGCACCCGCATCATGAGGTTCGAGACGTGGCCGCCCACCGTCGCCCCCTTCCAGATGTAATTCAGAAGATCGGCATCAAGGTTTTCGCCGGCCTCGACGAAGCGGAACCGCGCCTCGACGCCAAGGCTTTCGGCGATGATGCGGCCGATTTCCACATCGATGCCCATCGGTTTGCCGCCGTCTTCCCATGAATAGGGTCGATAATCCTCATATACCGCGATCTCGATGAAGCCGCGCGCGACGATGTCGTCAAGGGTCTGGCCCACGTCCTGCGGAAAGGTGTTCTGCGGCTTCTGGCCGGGAGCGATCCCCTCGCAGCGGGCAAGGGCCCGCGGGGCGGAAAGCCCCGCGAAGGCCCCGGCAAGCAGCAGTCTTGCGGCCTCTCGCCGACCGATGGTCATGGTGCCATCAGTGCGCCGCGGACATGCCGATGGTCAGGGCTTCCGCGGCTTTTTTCCAGCTGGCCGGATCATCGGAAAGCATATGCGCCGCGCGGAGCGGAGCGCTGTCCGCGACCGGGGCACCGGAGGAAGTCTTGATCTCTGCCGCAATTGCCAGGAGTTCCGTCTTTACTGCAGGACCGTCGCCCGAGCCCGCCACAAGCGAGTCGCGGATTTCTTTCAGGCGCGGCGTAACCTCTCCCAAGGCGCCGTCCTCGGGCTGCGTCTCGATATAGGTCCGTATCGCCCAGGCCGCCTTCTGACCCAGGATGTTCCCGAAGGCGGGCATCCTTGTTATGTTGTCCTGCGTGTAGCCCTGGCGGAAGCGTTCGATGAACCACTCGTCGCCATACTCCGCCGCCTCGAGATAGCGCAGGTCCGGCGCCAACCCGCCAGAGACGGCACCAAGGCCGTGGCAGCGTGCGCAGTTCTGGACAAATCCGGACTCGCCGATCTCGATTGCCTTCTGCCAGACTTCATCGCCTGCCTTGTCGGCACGGAAGGGGTTCTCGGTCAGCCATTCGTCACCAACGTCAGGCAGCGCATCGGTGTTGACCGGCTCAATCGTCAGCGGCAAACCCGCTGAATTCGCAACGCCTGCCGCGAAGACAAGGCCGGCGGCCAGAGCGGCCTCTCGCAGAAAGGTCATGGAATCCTCCCGTTTGTCCTGTTCCCGCTTGGTGTAGCTTCCGCGGCACAGCGATCCAATTCGACCTTCGTGGCAAATGGCGACCCTCGGCTTTCTACCTTGGTCGCAATTTTCAGCCGGGCCGAACGCGGCCTACGATGCTGCCGGGAGGATGTTCATGAGATGGCTGCCCCTTTCATTGGGCTTTCTGGCCGCTGGCCTGCCCGCATGGGCGGAGACGGCCTTGAACGTTACCTATCTCAGGCTTGAAACGCCGCCGGTCCCGGTGCTGTCCAACCTCGACCCGATCCCCTGGGATGACGGCATCGCAGGGGCGAAGCTCGGCCAGTCGGACAATGCGACCACGGGCAAGTTCCTTGGACAGACCTACAATCTGACGGTGGAAAGCGTGCCGCCCGACGGTGACATCGCGGCAGCGGCGAAGACGGCGCTTGCCGCTTCGCCCTTCCTCATACTCGATGCCGAAGCGTCGGCCGTCCTGACCGTGGCTGACCTTCCCGAGGCGAAAGCCGCGATTATCCTCTCGGTTGCGGCGCCCGATACCCGGCTTCGCGATGCGGATTGCCGGGCGAACGTTCTGCATACAGGCGCCTCTTTCGACATGCGCGCCGATGCGCTGATGCAGGTGCTGCTCGGCAAGCGCTGGACGAGGCTCGCGCTCATCACCGGCACCCATCCGGTGGACAAGGACTGGAGCGCGGCGCTCAGCGCGGCGATCACGAAGTTCGGCCTTGAGCTGGTGGGTGAGAAGAACTGGAGCGAACGCGCCGACCTGAGGCGCAGCGCCTCGTCGGAGGTGTCGCTTTTCACCCAGGACCTGCCGGACCATGACGTGCTGCTTATTGCCGACGAAAGCGACGATTTCGCGCGATACGTCGCTTACAACACCTGGCTGCCGCGCCCGGTCGCCGGCTCCGAGGGGATGGTGCCTGCCGGATGGTCGCCGACGCTGGAGCAATGGGGCGCAGTACAGCTTCAGGACCGTTTCGAAGAAGCCGCGCAGCGCCCGATGCGACCGCGCGACTATGCCGCGTGGGTTGCGATGCGGACGCTGGGCGAGGCACTGACGCGCACGGGCTCAACCGACCCGGCGACGCTCCGGCGCTACATCCTGTCGGATGAGTTCGAGCTGGACGGGTTCAAGGGCCGGCCCCTGTCCTACCGCAACTGGAACGGCGAACTGCGCCAGCCGATCCCCGTCGCCCATGCCCGCGCGCTGGTAACGCTTGCCCCGATCGAGGGCTTCCTGCACGAGTACAACGAGCTTGACACACTCGGCCGCGACCGGCGTGAAAGCGCCTGCAAAGCCTTTGGAGAGCAGCAATGAAACACCTCATCCTTGCCGCTTCCGTTCTTGCCGGGCCGGCCTTCGGTGCCGAAATCTGGGTGACGAACGAAAAGGACGACACGATCAGCGTCATCGACGTCGATACGCTTGAGGTCACGCGCACCATCCCGACTGGCGAGCGCCCGCGCGGGATCACCTTCTCCAAGGATTACAGCAAGGTCTATATCTGCGCCTCGGACAGCAATGCCGTTCAGGTCATGGACCCGGTCAGCGGCGAGATCCTCTATGACCTGCCCTCGGGCGCTGACCCGGAACAGTTCGTCCTGCACCCGGACGACCGCCATCTCTGGATCGCCAATGAGGATGATGCGGTGACAACCGTGGTGGACACGGTCGAACGCAAGGTCGTCGCCCAGATCGACGTCGGGATCGAACCCGAGGGCATGGCCGTGTCGCCCGATGGCAAGATCGTCATCACCACCTCCGAGACCACCAACATGGCGCATTGGATCGACACGTCGACGCTTCAGATCGTAGCCAACTCGCTCGTCGACGCGCGTCCGCGCCATGCGGAGTTTACCGAGGACAACAAGCGGCTCTGGGTTTCGTCCGAGATTGGCGGCACGGTGGCGGTGTTCGACACTGCCACGAAGGCGGAGCTCGCCAAGATCCACTTTGCCATCACCGGCGTCAACGACGACCTGATCCAGCCGGTCGGGTTCGAGTTCACCCCCGACATGAAGACCGCCTTCGTTGCGCTTGGCCCGGCCAACCATGTTGCAGTGATCAACATGGATACCTATGAGGTGGAGGACTACATCCTTGTCGGGCGCCGGGTCTGGCATATGGCTTTCTCGCCCGATCATTCGAAGCTTTTCACCACAAACGGCGTCTCGGGCGATGTCACGGTCATCGACGTTGCCTCGCGTGAACCAATTAAGTCCATCAAGGTCGGCCGGTTCCCCTGGGGTGCCGCAATGCGTCCTTAGCCAAGGAAACCCTCGCCATGAAACACCTGTTGTTCGCCATCGCCATTGCCGCCGCCATGCCCGGTTCCGCCGGGGCGGAAGGAGTGGAGCTGGGCCTCGCGGGCCTCCTTTCCTCTGGAAACAAGGAGGAGCTGTCGCCCCTCACGCTGTCGGCCGGCGCGCCCCTGTCCGATGCGCCGTGGGTCCTGAAGTCCGGGCGCTACTATGAGTTCGAGATCGAGGCGGACGGCAGTCAGGAACTTGGCCTGACCGGGCCCGAGTTCTTCCGGGCGATCTGGATCGACGAGATCGTCATCGAAGGGTTGGAAGTGCGACCTTTGGGCCTTGATAGTGTCGAATTCGATGAAGCGGGCACGATGGAGATCGGCTTCATCGCCATCAAGCCCGGCAAGTATTTCCTTGCCGTGCCGGGCACCAAGGGGGATACGCAGAGGCTCGACATCACCATCGAATGAACATGCACGACGGCCTTTCGGTCACGGGGGTATCCTACAGTTACGGCGCGAGAAAGGCGCTGGACGACGTGAGCTTTCACGTTGCGCCGGGCCACTTCTGTGCGCTTCTCGGCCCGAACGCTGCGGGTAAATCGACCCTGTTCGCGCTGCTTACGCGGCTTTTCATCACGCGCATGGGTCGGATCGAGGTTGCGGGACATGACCTTGCAAAGACCCCGCGCGCGGCGCTGGCGCGGATCGGTGTCGTCTTCCAGCAGCCGACGCTCGACCTCGATCTGACGGTCCGGCGCAACCTTCTCTACTTCGCCGCACTCCACGGGATTTCCGGGCGGGACGCGCAAAGCCGGTCGGCCGAGGCGCTCGACCGGCTCGGCATGGCGGAACGGGCCGATGAGAAGGCCCGCGCCCTCAACGGCGGCCACCGGCGGCGGATGGAGATTGCGCGGGCGCTGATCCACCGGCCTTCGGTCCTCCTCCTTGACGAGCCGACCGTGGGCCTTGATGCCGCGACGCGGGTAGCGATCACCGACCATGTCCACCGCCTTGCCGCCGAAGACGGGCTGACGGTCCTCTGGGCCACCCACCTGACCGACGAGGTACGGCCAGCCGACCAACTGGTGATCCTGCACGGCGGCCAGGTCCTTCATGACGGCGAGGCAGGCGAAGGCGTCACCGAACGGTTCCTGAAGCTGACGGGGGCCGAGACATGAGGCCCGCCCTTACCGCACTTCTGGCGATCCTCCACCGTGAGGCCCTGCGCTTTCTGGGTCAGCGCGGGCGTTTCATCGCCGCGCTGGTGCGCCCGCTGGTCTGGCTTTTCGTCTTTGCCGCTGGCTTCCGGGCCGCGCTTGGCCTCTCGATCATCCCGCCCTACCAGACCTACATTCCCTATGAGACCTATATCGTGCCCGGCCTTTGCGGGATGATCCTTCTCTTCAACGGAATGCAATCCTCGCTCAGCCTCGTCTATGACCGCGAGATGGGGTCGATGCGGCTGCTTCTCACCTCGCCCCTGCCGCGCTGGTGGCTCTTGGCCTCGAAGCTCATGGCCGGGGCGGCGATTTCTGTCCTCCAAGCCTATGCTTTCCTCGCCATAGCCGCGCTCTACGGCATCCGCGCCCCTGCCATGGGCTATCTGACCGTGCTACCCGCGCTCTTCCTCTCGGGCCTGATGCTCGGCGCCCTGGGGCTGATGCTCTCGTCCTTCATCCGGCAGTTGGAGAATTTTGCG
Organism: Rhodobacteraceae bacterium UBA6273; assembly: GCA_002440625.1. Lineage (GTDB taxonomy): Bacteria > Pseudomonadota > Alphaproteobacteria > Rhodobacterales > Rhodobacteraceae > Albidovulum. The sequence continues at coordinate 19,496 of DJUV01000323.1, forward strand.
GGCGTCATGAATTTCGTGATCTTCCCGATGTTCTTCCTGTCTTCCGCGCTCTACCCGCTCTGGAAGATGGCGGAAGCTTCGCCCCTCTTGCATGACATATGCGCCGCCAATCCCTTTACCCATGCCGTCGAACTGATCCGTTTCGCGCTTTACGGCCAGCTTGAGCCGATGGCGCTTCTTTGGGTGCTGCTGGCGCTGGCTATTTTCGGCACGGTGGCGCTTTGGGGCTATGATCCGGCGCGGGGCACGCTGACACGCAAGGGATAGGCACTACGACCATTGCGGCGTCGCCTCGCTAGGCGCGCCTGTGATACCCTCTGCGCCAAGGGAGGAACCGTCATGCGCCTTGTCCTGATCGCCGCCCTTGCTGCCGCCAGCCCCGTCCTTGCCGACGAGGAATCCATCGGCACCCTCAACCCCGAGGAACTGACAATCAACCGCATCCTTGAGGATGCCGAGAACGGCATCACCAGCATGACCTCCTGCGCGGCGGGCTACTACATCACCAAATCCGGGCGGCATGTCGAGGCGCGGAAGCTCTTCAGCCGCTGCGCCGATGCCGGATACACGGGCGCGATGACCTGGATGAGCCAGTTGGACGACAACGGGCTCGGCGCGCCGGAGAACCCCGACAGCGCCGCCGACTGGGATCTGCGCGCGGCCGAGGCAGGCGATCCGGTCGGCATGTACAACTACGGGTTGGACCTGATCCGCGGGCGTGGACGGGTCAAGGACGTGGAGGCAGGCCGGGCCTTGGTGGACGAGGCGGCCCTCGCCGGCCTGCCCACGGCGCGGCGGTTGCAGGCGGCGGGCTATGACCTCGACGAGGTCACACCGGATGCCGACAACTGGAAGTACGCGCCGCTGTTCTGAGCGCAGGCCGCGCCAGTTCTTGCCGTTTTCAGCAGGGACAGAGCCGATTCCGGGGTCCGGGGCCTGCGCGCGAGCGCTTGCCCCGCGGGCCCGGCGCAACCCTACGACCAAAGCACTAGATGGGTTGGCGGCACCGCTTGACGTGCGTCAATACACCCGGTTTCACCCCGCCTTACCTTGCGGCATCCCAACCGTGAGAGGCTCCGATGACCCGCTTCGCTCCCGCCACCTTCCTCAGCCTCGCAGTGCTTTTGCCAGCTGCGGCCCTTGCCGATACCAGCTTCGAGAGGATCAAGATCAGCGCCGGACAACAGCTTTTCGACGCCGAATGCCGCCGCTGCCACAGCCCCGATGCCGACCGCCAAAGCTATGGCCCGCCTTTGGAAAATGTCATCGGACGGGTGGCCGGAACCTATCCCGGCTACAGCTATTCCGAAGCCCTCGCCAAGTCGGGAATCGTCTGGACCGAGGCAGCGCTCCGCGCCTGGATGGAAGACACCACCGGCTTCATGCCCGGCACGAAGATGCGCCATGTCGGCATCGAGGATCGCACCGTGCAGGACTTCATCCTGGCCTATCTCACGTCCATCTCGCACTAGCGCCGGGAGGAGAATTTTCCCTCCGCCGACCCTGCGGCAACGTCGTACGACCATTGGCCAATACCGCTTCCGCGGAGGCGGTCCGAATAATGCGGGCGGCTGGGGTGCCAACGCCGTTCGCTCCCCCAGTCTCGAACAGGGAACAAGAGGGAGGAAGCCGATGAACCGGTTCATCATCGCCGTGACAGCCGCGCTTTGCGTCGCCGGGGCGGCTCATGCCGAGGTCACGGAAGAAGACATCGCCAATGACCAGACGACCACAGGGGACGTCGTGACCAATGGCATGGGCCGCAGCCTGCAGCGCTACAGCCCGCTGGACATTCTCAACAAGGAGAACGTCAAGAACCTGCTGCCGGCCTGGGCCTTCTCGCTCGGGGGCGAAAAGCAGCGAGGGCAGGAAACCCAGCCCTTGGTCAGTGACGGCGTGATGTACATCACCGGGTCCTATTCGCGCCTTTATGCGATTGACCTCAAGACCGGCAAGGAGCTTTGGCAGTTCGATGCCCGCCTGCCGGAAGGCATCCTGCCCTGCTGCGACGTCATCAACCGCGGCGCCGCGATCTACAAGGACAAGGTCTATTTCGGCACTCTCGACGCCCGCATCGTGGCGCTGAACGCCAAGACCGGCGATGTGGTCTGGAACAAGAAGATTGCCGAGTACAAGGAAGGCTACAGCTACACTGCCGCGCCCCTGATCGTGAACGGCCTGGTCATCACCGGCAACTCCGGCGGCGAGTTTGGCATCATCGGCGAAGTGCAGGCCCGCGATGCCGAAACCGGCGAAACAGTCTGGACCCGACCGACGATTGAAGGCCACATGGGCACGCTGAACGGTACGGAAAGCACCATGACCGGGACGCTCAACGCGACCTGGCCGGGCGATCTCTGGAAGACCGGCGGCGGCGCCACCTGGCTTGGTGGTTCCTACGACATCGAGACCGACACGCTGGTCTTCGGCGCCGGCAACCCCGCGCCCTGGAACTCGTGGCTGAGGAACGCCGGCACGCCGACCGAAGGCAACAAGGGCGACAACCTCTATGCCGCCTCGCGCATCGGCCTCGACCCGAAGACCGGCGAGATCAAGTGGCACTACCAGACCACGCCGCGCGAAGGCTGGGACTACGACGGCGTGAACGAGGTCGTGGCCTTCACCGACAAGGACGGGGCGAAGAAGTTCGCCACCGCCGACCGCAACGGCTTCTTCTAC
>DJUV01000111.1 GCA_002440625.1 Rhodobacteraceae bacterium UBA6273
CGTTCTTCAGGCAGTTGGCCGAACGGACCGAAAGCTCCAGCTCGTCCACCTTCTTGAGAAGAAGCGGGTTGAACTCCAGCCCATCCTCTTCAGCGCCCTTCAGCGCCGATTCCGGCTCGTCGAAGTTGACGAAGATGCCAAGCTGGTCCTGCAGGATGCGCGCGGCATAGGCCACGGCATCATCGGGCGACAGCGAGCCATCGGTTTCGATCTTCATCGTCAGCTTGTCGTAGTCGAGCACCTGGCCCTCGCGGGTCGGCTGCACTTCGTACGAGACCTTCTTCACCGGCGAATAGATCGCGTCGATCGGGATGAGGCCAATCGGCGCATCTTCCGGGCGGTTCTTGTCAGCCGCGACATAGCCCTTGCCGCTTTCCACGGTCAGTTCCATGAAGAGGTCGGCGCCATCGTCGAGGTGGCAGATCACGTGATCCTGGTTCAGGATCTCGATGCCATTCGATTCAGAGATGTCGCCGGCGGTGACGACACCGGGGCCCTTGGCAGAGATCGACAGGCGCTTCGGCCCTTCGACTTCCATCTTCAGCCGCACGCCCTTGAGGTTCAGGACGATGTCGGTCACGTCCTCACGGACGCCCGCCACGCTCGAAAACTCATGGAGCACGTTGTCGATCTGGACGCTGGTGATGGCCGCGCCCTGAAGCGAGGACATCAGCACGCGGCGCAGCGCGTTGCCGAGCGTCAGGCCGAAGCCACGCTCCAGCGGTTCGGCGATGAGCGTCGCCTGACGCTGCGGGTCGTTGCCCGGCTTCACTTCAAGCTGCTGCGGCTTGATGAGCTCGGCCCAATTCTTGTGGATCATGCGATCTGCCTCCATACCTGTCCCCGGATCATGTCCGGTCTCCGGGAACGCCCGAGGATAAATGCGAAAGCAATCCGGGCCGCGCGGTCAGCACGGCCCGGATTGCGGATGTGTCGTCAGACGCGCCGACGCTTCGGCGGACGGCAACCGTTGTGCGCGATCGGCGTCACGTCGCGGATCGACGTGATGTTGAAGCCAACGGCGGCCAGCGCGCGGAGCGCGGACTCGCGGCCCGAACCGGGGCCTTGGACTTCAACTTCGATCGTCTTCACGCCATGTTCCTGCGCCTTGCGGCCGGCGTCTTCGGCAGCCATCTGGGCGGCATAGGGCGTCGACTTGCGCGACCCCTTGAAGCCCATCGTGCCGGCCGAGGACCAGGCAATGGCGTTGCCCTGAACGTCGGAGATCAGGATCTTGGTGTTGTTGAAGGAGGAGTTCACATGCGCCACACCGGCGGCGATGTTCTTGCGCTCCTTGCGCTTCATGCGGGTCTTGTCACGAGCCATCTCTGAACCCTCCCCTTACTTCTTCTTGCCAGCAATGGCCTTTGCGGGGCCTTTGCGGGTGCGGGCGTTGGTGTGGGTGCGTTGACCGCGAACCGGCAGGTTCTTGCGGTGACGCAGGCCGCGATAGCAGCCAAGGTCCATCAGACGCTTGATGTTCATCGTGACTTCACGGCGCAGGTCGCCCTCGACCGTGAGGTTGCCGTCGATGTATTCGCGGATGGCGAGCACTTCGGCGTCGGTGAGATCGTTGACCCGGCGGGCTTCGTCGATCTTGACCGCTTCACAGATCTTGTGGGCGACGTCGGGACCGATGCCGTGGATATACTGAAGAGCGATGGGGACGCGTTTCCCCGTCGGGATGTTGACGCCAGCAATACGTGCCACGCGTGTCTTCCTTCCGTTGCGGTTCCGTAATGCCGGAACCTTTTTTCACAACTATGGCCCGAGGGCATCCGCCGCCGGGCCGGCTTCTTCGACGTGATTCGCGGGAAGGAAATTCCCGCAAATCAAGACGATTCTCATGAGAGACGCTGTGACCTAGTGGGTTTCCCCCTGAAGGTCAAGACGTGGCGCGGCGATCCAGCACTGCGGCAATGGATTCCGCAATCTCAGCGATTTCGCCAAGCCCGTCGACGACCGCGAGTTTGTTCGCATGGTAATAGTAACCGATGAGCGGCGAGGTCTTCTTGTAGTACTCCATCAAGCGTTGCTTGAGGCTTTCGGCATTGTCGTCGGCGCGGCGCTTGAACTCGGTGCCGCCACAGACGCTGCACTTGCCGTCGGCGGGAATGGGTTTGCTATTGTCGTTATAGACTTCGCCGCAGGTGCCGCAGGTTGACCTTGCCGTGATCCGCTCCACCAGCGCCGCATCATCGACCTGCATCTCGACCACGACATCGAGCGTCTGCCCGGACCGCTTCAGAAGCGCATCCAGCGCGTCGGCCTGCGCCAGCGTGCGCGGGAAGCCGTCGAAGATGAAGCCCGAACCGCCCTCGGTCAGCTTTTCGCCGATGAGGCCTATTACGATCTCATCGGTGACAAGCTGCCCCGCCGCCATGACTGCAGCGACCTTCCGGCCCATTTCGGTGCCCGAGGATTGCGCCGCGCGCAGCATGTCGCCGGTCGAAAGCTGCACCATGCCGCGGTTTTCGACCAAGAGGCGGGCTTGAGTCCCCTTCCCCGCGCCCGGCGGGCCAAGCAGAATGATGTTCACCATGAACCTGTCCCTCTCGCTGGCCCGCCTTTAGCGGCGGGCCGGCGCCTTGCGCGCCCCGTTTCTCTTCTTGCCACGAAGCTGGGACTTTTCAATGAGTCCTTCGTACTGATGCGCCAGAAGATGGGACTGGATCTGGTTGATCGTATCCATCGTCACCGACACCACGATCAGCACCGAAGTGCCGCCGAAGTAGAAGGGGATCGCCAGTTCCGAACGGAGAAGCTCCGGCAGGAGGCTGACCGCGGCGAGGTAACCCGAGCCGACGACGAGAATACGCGCCACCACATAGTCGAGGTAATCGACCGTCTTGGCGCCGGGCCGGATACCCGGAATGAAGCCACCCTGATTCTTCAGGTTTTCCGCCACGTCGTCCGACTTGAAGGCGACGTTGGCAGTATAGAAATAGGCGAAGAACACGATCATCGCCGCAAAGAACAGAAGGTAGAGCGGCTGGCCCGGCCCGAAGTAGGCCAGGATCGTCGACATGACCGGGCCGGTCCGGTCGCCCGAGAAGGTTGCGATCGTCGTCGGCAGAAGAAGCAGCGAGGACGCGAAGATCGCCGGGATGACGCCGGCCGGGTTGACCTTGATCGGCAGGTGCGAGGACGAGCCGTCATAGATCTTCATGCCGACCTGGCGGCGCGGGTACTGGATGTGAATCTTTCTGAGCGCCCGCTCCATGAAGACTACGAAGGCGATGACGGCCACAACCATGACGATCACGCCGATGATGACGGCGGCAGACAGGTTGCCGACCCGGCCCTGCTCGAAGAACTGCGCCAATGCGTGCGGAATGTTCGCGACGATTCCGACGAAGATGATGAGCGAGGTGCCGTTGCCGATGCCGCGCGCGGTGATCTGCTCGCCGAGCCACATCAGGAACATCGTCCCGCCAACCAGTGTGATGACGGTCGAAGCCTGGAAGAACATTCCCGGATCATGCGCAAGACTGCCCGCCTCAAGACTGCGGGCCAGCCCGTAAGCCTGGAAAGTGGCCAGAATCACCGTCGCATAACGGGTGTACTGGTTGATCTTCTTGCGCCCCTGCTCGCCCTCTTTCTTGAGCGACTCGAGCGCCGGGACCATCGCCGTCAGAAGCTGCACGATGATCGAAGCCGAGATATAGGGCATGATGCCAAGCGCGAACACGCCCATGCGGCCGAGGGCGCCGCCGGTGAACATCTGCAGCATGCCGCCGATGCCCTGGTTCGCCGTGTCCATGAAGCGCCTGAGCGCCTCCGCGTCGATACCGGGCACGGGAATGTAGGTGCCGAGCCGGTAGACGATCAGCAGGCCGACGGTGAAGAAGATGCGTTGGCGCAGGTCGGTGGCCTTGCCAAGGGCGCCCCAGCTGAGGTTCGCCGCCATTTGCTCTGCAGCAGATGCCATTCCAGTCTCTTTCATGGGCAACGCCGCCGAACCGTTTTCCGGTCGGCGGCGTTGGAAAACACGTGTCTATGTAAGCGGCTGCAACGCCGCCGACAACACCTTATTCAGCCGCCGTCGCAACCGTGACGGAAAGCGATCCGCCGGCCTTCTCGACCGCCGCGATGGCGGCTTTCGATGCGCCGGTGACGGCGAGTTTCAGCTTGGCCTTGATCTCGCCCTTGGCAAGAACGCGGACGCCGTCAAGCTTGCGGCGCACGATGCCGGCTTCGACGAGAACGTCTTCGGTGATGTCGATCTTGGCATCAAGCTTGCCGGCATCGACAAAGGCCTGAAGCTGGCCGAGGTTCACCACGGTGAAATGCTTGGCATTGGGCTTGTTGAAGCCGCGCTTCGGCAGACGCCGGTAAAGCGGCATCTGGCCGCCTTCGTAACCGCCGATGGCGACGCCCGAACGGGATTTCTGGCCCTTGATACCGCGGCCGGCGGTCTTGCCCTTGCCCGAGCCCGGACCGCGCGCAACGCGCTTGGACTTCTTGGCGGCGCCGGGATTGTCCCGAAGTTCATGCAGTTTCATATCGCTTCTCCTTGGCCGGAACCGCCCCCGAAGCGATATGGGCGGACGCGGCATTTCTTGTTGTCGTGAATCGGACCGTGACGGGCCACCGGGGGCATATAGACGGGATGCCCGGACGGATCAAGGGACAAGGCCCCTGACCCAAAAAGGAAGACCCCGACCGTTGGTCGGGGCCTTCTGAAACTTCTTTGTCGTTTCAGCGCTGCCGGCGAACCGTCTCGCGCAGATCGGCCGCATCTTTGCGGGCCGGGTCGACAGGAAGGGCCGCCGTGAAGAACGGGCCGATGCTGAAAACTGCGCGGACGAACTCGCTCAGCAGGCCATCGTGGCGCGCTGCAAGCATGTTCATTCCCCTTAGCTTGGTTGCTAACATGCGCTAGATAGACACTTTTTCGTGTAGATGCCACCAAGGCAACAGCAGTCCCGCCATGCGTAGGGCGCATGGCTGCATCCGCACTGCCGGAGATTGCCCTCGCGCCTCAGGCGCCCTTCGGCCAGACGAATTCCGGCCTCAGCCCCTCATAGACCGGGCGGCCGTCGCTGGGTCGCGCATAGCCCTTCGTGTCGTCGTAGAAGGCGTGATAGGTCGCCGTGGGGAAATGTGCGTCGTCATAGCCCATGACATTCGGCACCGCGACGCGGATGCGTTTCTGCTTGTCGTCCAGCATGATCGCCGCACCGCAATCGGTGCAGAGGCAGATCTCCAGGGGGCCGTCCGGGTTGTTGGCATTGAAGGGCACGCGCTTCAGCTTTTCGGGGTGATCGACCTTGAGGTCGCCGTAGTTGAAGAAGGCGACGTGGGTTGTCTGCTGGCCGGTCACGGCCTTGCAGACATTGCAATGGCAGACGTGGTTGTCGATCGGCTCGGCCTTGGCCTGGGTGTGAACATGGGCGCAGCCGCCCTTGTAGTCGGACATGGTTCCTCCCTGGGGTTCAGTGCACATGGGCTTGGAAGCACCCCCATGCTCCACCCTCGGGGGCGCGACGGTGTCAGTGTAGCACAGTCCCGGGCCCCTGCTCTGCGGGAAATATCGCCGCGAGGGGGGCCAAATGCGACGCGCCCCGGCCTTTCGGACCGGGGCGCGCGCTATTTGATGATGCCCCGGATCAGGTCCGGGGCTGCGTAGCCGTTCTCAGCCGCGCTCTTCGACGATCACGACCAGGTGCGAGATCTTGTTGACCATGCCGCGGACCGAGGGCGTATCCTCAAGCTCGCGGGTACGGTTGATCTTGCCGAGGCCGAGGCCCCTGAGCGTCGCCGCTTGGCTTTCCGGACGGCGGGCCGCCGAGGCGACCTGCTTCACGACGATGGTTTTCTTCGCCATTCTACTCAGGCCTCCGCTGCTTCAGCCGCTTCCGGCTTCTTCAGGATGTCGGCCACCTTCTTGCCGCGACGCTGCGCGATCATCCGGGGGCTGGATTCCAGCTTCAGGCCGTCGATGGTGGCGCGGATCATGTTGTAGGGGTTCTGCGAACCCATCGACTTGGCGACGACGTCCGCAATGCCCAGCATCTCGAACACGGCGCGCATCGGGCCGCCGGCGATGATGCCGGTACCGGCCGGAGCCGTCCGCATCACGACCTTGCCGGCACCGTGACGACCTTCGATGTCGTGATGGAGCGTACGGCCGTCACGGAGCGGGACGCGGATGAGCGAGCGTTTGGCTTGCTCGGTCGCCTTGCGGATCGCTTCCGGCACTTCCTTGGCCTTGCCCTTGCCGAAGCCGACGCGGCCGCGCTGGTCACCGACCACCACGAGCGCTGCGAAGCCAAAGCGCTTGCCGCCCTTCACCGTTTTCGAAACACGGTTGATCGCGACCAGACGGTCGGCGAATTCCGGGGTTTCCTCGCGTTCGCGGCGATCTTCGCGGCGATCACGGCCTTGGCGACGTTCACGTTGTTCTGCCATAGGGCATTCCTTGCATTCTGGCGCGACCCGCGCGCCGATTGGGGCCGATCCTGGTGTCCCCGACTGGATCGGGGACCCGGATCATCGGGGCGGCATCATCTGCCACCCGCAGTCATCAGAACTTCAGACCGCCTTCGCGGGCTGCATCGGCGAGCGCCTTGATCTTGCCGTGGAAGAGGAAACCGCCACGGTCGAAGTAGCACTCTTCGACACCGGCCTTCTTCGCACGTTCGGCAATCGCCGCGCCGATCTTCTTCGCCGCTTCGACGTTGTTCTTGCCGATGACACCCAGATCCTTTTCGAGGCTGGAGGCCGAGGCAAGGGTCACGCCCTTGACGTCGTCGATCAGCTGCACGCTGATGTTCTTCGATGAGCGGTGAACCGAAAGGCGCGCGCGCCCGTCGGCCAGTTTCCGCAGTTTGTTCCGGACGCGCAGGCGGCGCTTGAGGAACAGTTCCCGTTTGCTGTTTGCCATTTCTCGCGTCCTTACTTCTTCTTGCCTTCCTTGCGGAAGATATACTCGTCTTTGTATTTGATCCCTTTGCCCTTGTAGGGCTCGGGACGGCGCCATTCGCGGATATTGGCCGCGACCTGGCCGACGAGTTGCGGATCAATGCCTTCGATGATGATTTCGGTCTGCTTCGGGGTCGTGACGGTCACGCCCTTCGGCACATCGAAATTCACTTCGTGGCTGTAGCCAAGCTGCAGCTTCAGGATCGAGCCCTGAACCGCGGCGCGGTAACCGACGCCGTTGATCTCAAGCTCTTTCCTGAAGCCCTTGGTGACGCCTTCCACGAGGTTCGCGACCATCGAGCGGGCCATACCCCACTGCTGGCGCGCCCGCTTGGAGGTGCCGCGCGGCTTGACGGAGACCTGGCCCTCGTCGAGGGTCAGGGTTACGTCGTCGGTGGCCGTGAAGGACAGCGCGCCCTTCGGACCTTTCACTTCGACCGTCTGGCCGCTGACCGTGGCGGTAACGCCCGACGGAACGGAAACGGGTTTCTTGCCGATACGAGACATCGCACTCTCCTCAGAATACGGTGCAGAGCACTTCGCCGCC
>DJUV01000344.1 GCA_002440625.1 Rhodobacteraceae bacterium UBA6273
AGATCGAGAACGGCAATACCTCGCCCTCGCTGACGACGCTGCAGGTACTGAGCCACGCCTTTTCGGTGCCCGTCACCGCCTTCTTCAAAAGTTATGAGGAATGGCGCGAGGCGCAGCATGTGAAGTCGGGCGAGCATATCGAGATCGAACGCCGCGGCACCCGTGCAGGCCACAAGTGTCACATTCTGGGTCATATCGGCTCCAACAGCTCGGGCGTGGTGGTGGAGCCATACATCATCACGCTGACGACGCAGAGCGACACCTTCCCCGCGTTCCAGCATGAGGGTCTTGAACTTCTCTACATGCTGGAAGGCGAGGTCGACTACCGGCACGGTGACCAGGTGTTTCCCTTGAAGCCGGGCGACAGTCTGTTCTTCGACGCCGACGCCCCGCATGGGCCGGAGGCGCTGGTCAAGTTGCCGGCGCGCTATCTCTCGGTGATTTCCTATCCGCAGGGGTGAGACGGGCCGGGTATAGGCCGCTACTGAACGCCGCCCGCCATCTTGCCGACGAAGTAGACATCGGCTCCGGCGGTCTTCAGCGTGAAGCCCCCCAGAAGCACAGCGTAGCAGACGAAGACCAGCCCCCGCACCGGCTGGCGGTTCAGGACCTGTCCGACGCCCGGCAACAACAGCGCCACCGCAAGGACGATGCGCGGATTGCGCGGCGGCTTCGCTGGGTTTCCTTTGCAAGGTCAAGAACATCCTCGCGGAGCGTGACCTCCGTGGCCATGTCCGCGCCCAGCAGTTCAAGTTTCTCTGCGGCTTCCTCGGTGGGCACCGCTGCCATCGCGAACGCCACGGCCACATGAACCCGCGCGAGATTCACGACCACTTCGACGTCCGGTCCGGGGATGCCGAGGACTGGCTGGCGATCTTCGATCGCGGATTGCGGGATACCGACCTCCCTGATCCGCAACGCCTTCAGATCATGCCCACCTTCCGTCGCGCGGCACCGAGCCAGGTGTACGTTCAGGCCCGAAGCAGACTGTTCGGCATATCGCCAACGGCTTTCCGGGGCTGGCTTCCGTCAACCCGGGGCGAGGTTCCGGGCCACGTCGAAGAAGGCCTTCACCAGTTTGCCCGAGGCGCGTTCGCCGAGGCAGATCAGGGCCTCGTCCATGAGGACCGGCGGCGCGTCGATCTCGATCGGGTGGAGCCTTGCGTCCGAGCCGAATTCGGCGCGGGAGACGAAGCCGACGCCTGCCCCCGAGGCCACGATTTCACGCACCGCCTCGCGCCCCTCGGCCTCGATCGACGGCTTCAGTTCGACTTGAAGATCGGCAGCGAGGTTCTCCAGCTTGAAACGGGTCTTTGATCCGCGCTCGCGCAAGACCAGCGGATGCTTTGCAAGGTCGCCCAGCAGCAGTTTCCGTTCGCCGGCCAAAGGATGGCTGTTGGCCACAAAGGCGATGATCGGCGATGAGTTCAGCTTCAGAACCTCGAAGTCGCGCGCCTCGGGGATCTCGCCCAGAACGCCGATTTCTGCCTCATAGGCGAAGAGGCTGGCGATGACCGTATCGGTGTTGCCGGAGCGGACAGTGACCTGCACGCCGGGATACTTCTGCCGGAAGATCGCCATGATGTGGAGGAGATGGTGCGCGGCATCGGCGACGATGCGCAGGGTTCCCGCCCGAAGTGCGCGCGATTCAGACAGAAGGTCGTGCGCCTGCTGTTCGGTGTCGAACATGCGGTTGGTGATTTCCAGAAGCCGTTCGCCCGGACGGGTCAGCGTCACCTGCTTCTTGTGGCGATTGAAAAGCAGCACCTCATATTCTTCCTCCAGCTTGCGCACCTGGTCGGAGATGGCGGGCTGGGTGAGGAAGAGCGCTTCGGCGGCGCGGGAGAAGCCGCCGGTGATCGCGACATAGTGGAAGGCACGCAACTGGACATAGCGCATGGCAGTGATCCATCAACAGAATCTATACACGCATTGAAACTAACGAATTGACATATGTAAAGGCTGCGCAGAGGTTTTGCCCTTCAGGAGGGCCCCCCGCGATGCAATTTTCCATGATCCTGCTGCATCTGGCCGGTGCTGCGCTGCTGCTGCTCTATGCCGTTCATCTGGTCCGAACCGGCGTCGAACGCGCCTACGGCGGGGTGCTGCGCATCTTCCTCGGCGGTGCCAAGGGCGGAGTCATAGGGTCCGCCGCATCCGGCATGGCCATGGCGGTGATGCTGCAAGGCTCGACGGCGGTGGCGATGCTCGCCTGCGGCTTTGCCGCCAGCGGGCTTCTGGCGGCGGCGAACGGACTAGCGCTGCTTCTCGGCGCTGACCTTGGCTCGGCGCTGGTCGTGCGCATCCTGTCCTTCAACCTCGGATGGCTGATCCCGGTCTGCATCCTTGTCGGCGGCATCCTGCATCTGAAGGTTCCGGGCCAGAAAGCGCGCGAGACGGGCCGCATCATCCTTGGCATCGGCTTCGTCCTCCTCTCGCTGAAACTGATCGGCGAGACGACCGGCCCCCTGCGTGAGGCTGCATTCCTGCCGGCGATCTCGGGCTATCTCGCCCGCGATTTCGCCACGGCCTTCCTGCTTGGCATCCTCTTCACCTGGGCGATCCATTCCAGCGTCGCCGCCGTGCTGATGCTGGCGGCCTTCGCCACGCACGGACTGGTTCCGCTGGAAGCCGGGGTTCCCATGATGCTGGGCGCCAATGTCGGCAGCGGCCTGATCGCTTTCGGCCTGTCGCGCGGGCTTGACCGGAAGGCGCAGCGGCTGCCGCTCGGCAATCTCTTGTTCCGGCTTGGCGGGGCGCTTGCCGCGCTCTTTGCTGTCGAGGGTATCGGGCTGCCGCTTCAATCGTTTGGCAGTCACGCCGGTGCGGCTTTGGTCAACCTCCACGTCATCTTCAATGCGTCACTGCTGATCCTGTGCCTGCCGCTTGCGGGCCCGATGGCGAAGCTGACGATGCAAATGCTACCTGAGCCAGCGTCAACGGACGGCGCCCCCGATCAGAAACGATCGGTGCTTGACGCGGCCGTCGTCGGAACGCCCCGGCTGGCGCTGGCCAGCGTGACGCGCGAGCTTCTCAGGATGGGGGAGCTGATCCAGCGCATGTATGCGCCGATCATGGATCTCTACCAGAACGGCGGCAAGGATCAGATCGCCCGCCTGCGCAAGATCGACCAGGACGTGAACGACGCGCATACGGGCATCAAGCTTTACGTTGCGCAGGTGAATGCCGGCGGCCTCAGCCTTGACGAAGCGCAGCGCGGGATCGAGCTGACGGATGTGGCGATCAACCTTGAACATGTCGGCGACATCATCGCCAAGACGCTGCTGGTTCTCGCTGAAGAGCGCGCAACAATGAAGCTGCGCTTTTCCGGCGAGGGCTGGGAAGAACTGCGTGCCCTTCATGAGCGCGTCATGGAAAACCTGCAGCTTGCGCTCAATGTGCTGATCTCCAACGACGTTGCCTCGGCGCGGCAGCTGGTGGCCGAAAAGGAGCATGTGCGGGCGATGGAGCGTGACAGCCACGAGCGGCACCTGCGCCGGTTGCAGGCCGGCAAGGTCGAAAGCATCGAGACGAGCGACCTGCATCTTGAGACGCTGAGGGCGCTGAAGGAGATCAACTCGCTTCTGGTGACGGTCGCCTATCCGCTGCTGACCCAGACCGGCGACCTGCTTTCCAGCCGCCTGGCACGCTCCGCTTGATACATCTACAGAATCGATCAACGGATATGAAATAACGATTTGGCATATACATTCTGGCGACTGATATTGGGCGCAACCCAGTTGATCCGGAGGCGGAACCGAGATGAGTGTCGAGAAGAAAATCCTTGTGGCGGCAGGCTCTGACGCCGCTTTTGAAGCCCCGGCACTCGGTGAACCCTACCTTCTGACGCCCGGCCCGCTGACCACCTCCTATGCCGTCAAGCAGGCCATGCTGCGCGACTGGGGGTCGTGGGATGCCGACTTCCGCGCCATGACCGCCGACATGCGCCGCAGGCTTCTGGCGCTGACCGGCGACCGCATCGGCGCCTACGACTGTGTGCCGCTGCAAGGCTCCGGCTCCTACTGCGTGGAGGCGATGCTCGGGTCCTTCGTGCCGAAGGATGGCAAGGTGCTGGTGCTGGCCAACGGCGCCTATGGCCTCCGCGCCGCGCAGACGATGCAGTATCTCGGCCGCGCCTACACGCTGATCGACAAGGGCGACTACCTGCCGCCGCGCGGCGATGAGGTTGGCGCGGAACTGGATGCCGATCCCGCGATCACCCATGTCATCGCCATTCACTGCGAGACGAGTTCGGGCATCCTGAACCCGGTAAAGGAAATCGCCGACGTCGTTCTGGCCAAGGGGCGCAAGCTTCTGGTCGACTCGATGAGTGCTTTCGGTGCGGTCGATCTTGACGTGAACGACATCCCCTACGAGGCGATGGTGTCCTCGGCCAACAAGTGCATCGAGGGCGTCCCCGGCTTCGGTTTCGTCATCGCGAAAAAGACGGCGCTGGAAGCGGCCAAGGGCCGAAGCCATTCGCTGTCGCTCGATGTCCATGCGCAATGGGCGACGATGGAAAAGACCGGACAGTGGCGCTTTACCCCGCCGACCCATGTCGTCGCCGCCTTCATCGAGGCGCTGAAGACGCATGAGGCGGAAGGCGGCGTGCCGGCGCGCGGCGGGCGCTACGCCCGGAACCGCGACGTGATGGTCGCCGGTATGCGCGAGCTGGGGTTCGAGACGCTTCTGGCCGATAGCTGGCTTTCGCCGATCATCGTTACCTTCTTCTGCCCGGCGGACGGGAAGTTCGTCTTCTCGCGCTTCTACGACCTGATGAAGGACAAGGGCTTCATCATCTACCCCGGCAAGCTGACGGTGGTGGAGTCGTTCCGCGTCGGCTGCATCGGCCGGATGGACGAACATGTCATGCGCCGGGTCGTCGAGGCCGCGCGCCAGTCGCTTGACGAAATGGGCGTCGCCGACGCTTCGCCTCCGCAGGCGGCGCTCGACGAACGCGCCAAGCTCGCCGGTTGAAATTCACCCCATCCAGGACATGAAGAAAATGAACAAGATCTCCCCCGCCACCGTCGTTGCCAACGGGCGCAACTACGCCTGGCCGCGCGTGCCCGCCATCGCCATCTGCCTTGACGGCTGCGAGCCTGCCTATCTTGATGAGGCGATCAAGGCGGGCCTCATGCCCGCGCTTCAGCGGATCAAGGCGAAGGGCACCGTGCGCACCGCGCATTCGGTGATCCCGTCCTTCACCAACCCGAACAACCTCTCCATCGCCACGGGGCGGCCCCCGGCGGTTCACGGCATCTGCGGGAATTACCTCTACAATCCCGAAACCGGGGAAGAGGTGATGATGAACGACCCGAAGTTCCTGCGTGCGCCGACTGTGTTCCAGGCGTTCTATGACGCGGGCGCCAAGGTCGCCGTCGTCACCGCAAAGGACAAGCTGCGCGCCCTTCTCGGCCACGGGCTGAAGTACGACGAAGACCGCGCCATCTGCTTCTCCTCGGAAAAATCGGATACCACGACCAAGGCGGCGAACGGCATCGACAACGCGTCGAAGTGGCTCGGCCTGCCGGTGCCGGAAGTCTATTCCGCCGAGCTATCGGAGTTTGTCTTCGCTGCGGGCGTGAAGCTTCTGAAGGAATGGCGGCCGGATGTCATGTACCTGACGACGACCGACTATGTGCAGCACAAGTACGCACCGGGCGTGAAGCAGGCCAACGACTTCTACGAGATGTTCGACCGCTACCTTGATGAATTGGACCAGCTTGGCGCCGCGATCGTCGTCACCGCCGACCACGGCATGAAGCCCAAACATCACGCCGACGGTTCGCCCAATGTCGTCTATGTGCAGGACCTGATGGACGAGTGGCTGGGCAAGGACGCAGCCCGTGTCATCCTGCCGATCACCGATCCTTACGTCGTGCATCACGGCGCGCTCGGTTCCTTTGCCACCGCCTATCTGCCGAAAGGTGCGGACAGCACCGCGATCATCGAAAAGCTGAAGCAGGTCGAAGGTATCACGGTAGTCTTGGGCCGCGAGGAGGGCTGCGCCCGGTTCGAACTGCCCGAGGACCGGATGGGCGACATCATCATGGTGTCGGGCGAGAACAAGACCATCGGCACCTCCGAGCATCGACATGACCTTGCCGCGCTGAATGAACCCCTGCGCTCGCACGGCGGCCTGACTGAACAGGCGGTGCCGTTCATCACCAACCGCGTGCTCGAAAGGCAACCCGGCGCCCCCGAGCTTCGCAACTTCGACGCCTTCTACTACGCTGTCATGGCGGCTGCGCAGCCGGGCTGAGCGCGGTAGCCTCACCCGCCCGCGCTACCCATTTCACCGCCCCTTGGCAATGGAGCCGAGGGTGAGGAGCCAGACCCATGAACACGCAGGATACGTCCATGAAGGTCCGCCATGAGCCGATGCGCATCGCCGGCAAGAAGGTGGATGCCGAAACGACGCTCGACGTCCGCTACCCCTATACCGATGCGGTGATCGGCACCGTGCCGGCCGGCAATGCCGAACACGCGCGCCGCGCCTTCGAGATTGCCGCGAACTACACGCCGAAGCTGACCCGCTATGACCGCCAGAAGATCCTCCTGAAAACGGCCGAGCTTCTGAACGCCCGCAAGGAGGAAATCTCCGATCTGGTGACGCTGGAACTTGGCATCTCAAAGCAGGATTCGCTCTACGAGGTCGGCCGCGCCTTCGACGTCTATACGCTGACCGGGCAGATGGTCATCCAGGACGACGGCCAGATCTTTTCCTGCGACCTGACCCCGCATGGCAAGCAGCGCAAGATCTTCACCACGCGCGAGCCGCTGATCGGGGCGATCTCGGCGATCACGCCCTTCAACCATCCCTTGAACATGGTGTCGCACAAGGTCGCGCCCGCCATTGCCACCAACAACTGCGTGGTCCTGAAGCCGACCGAACTGACGCCGATGACCGCGCTTGTGCTGGCCGACATCCTCTATGAGGCCGGGTTGCCGCCTGAAATGCTGTCGGTCGTCACCGGCTGGCCGCAGGACATAGGCGACGAGATGATCACCAATCCGAACATCGACCTCATCACCTTCACCGGCGGGGTGCCGGTCGGCAAGCTGATCGCGTCGAAGGCCGGCTACAAGCGCCAGATCCTTGAGCTTGGCGGCAATGACCCGCTGATCATCCTGAACGACCTTTCTGACGAGGATCTGGCCAAGGCCGCTGATCTTGCCGTCGCGGGGGCAACCAAGAACTCCGGCCAGCGCTGCACGGCGGTGAAGCGGATTCTGGTGCAGGAAAAGGTGGCCGACCGTTTCGTGCCGCTGGTTCTTGAACGGGCGAAAAAGCTGAAGTTCGGCGACCCGATGGACCGGACGACCGACCTTGGCACCGTTGTCCACGAACGCGCTGCGAAGCTTTTCGAAGACCGCGTTCACATGGCCGCCGAACAGGGCGCGGAGATCCTCTATAATCCCGGCCGTCGGGGCGCGCTCCTGCCGCCCATCGTCGTCGACCGGGTGCCGCATTCCTCTGAGCTTGTCATGGAAGAAACCTTCGGGCCGATCATTCCGATCATCCGCGCGCCGGACAATGACGACGCGCTGATCGCGCTCTCGAACTCCACCGCCTTCGGCCTTTCTTCCGGCGTCTGCACCAATGATTTCCGCCGCATGCAGAAATACATCGCCGGTCTGAAGGTCGGCACGGTCAACATCTGGGAAGTGCCCGGCTACCGCATCGAGATGAGCCCCTTCGGCGGCATCAAGGACTCTGGCAACGGCTACAAGGAAGGCGTCATCGAGGCGATGAAATCCTTCACCAACGTGAAGACATTCTCGCTGCCCTGGTAGCGGAGTGCGCGGCGCCGACCGCGCACAGCCAATTCATCAATCCCGACCAGGAGCATGCGTCATGGCATCGACTTTCCCGACCCAGGCCCGGGTTGTCATCATCGGCGGCGGGGTGATCGGCTGCTCGGTCGCCTATCATCTGACCAAGCTCGGCTGGACCGATGTGGTTCTGCTTGAGCAGGGGCAGTTGAGCGGCGGCACGACCTGGCATGCGGCGGGGCTGGTCGGCCAGTTGCGCAGCCAGTCGAGCATGACGACGCTGGTCCGCTACTCCACGGAGCTTTACAGCAGGCTTGAGGCCGAAACCGGCCTCGCGACCGGCTGGAAGAACTGCGGTTCGGTCACCGTGGCGCGGACCGAGGACCGCATGACGCAACTGAAGCGCACCGCGGCCTCGGCTCGTGCGCAGGGCGTGGCCGTCGAAGTCATCTCGCCCGAAGAGGCCGGCAAGCTCTGGCCGCCGATGGCCATCGGCGATCTCGTCGGCGCGGTCTGGCTGCCCGGCGATGGCAAGGCCAACCCGACTGACCTTACGCAATCGCTTGCCAAGGGCGCTCGCACCGGTGGCGCAAGGATCTTTGAACGGGTCCGGGTGACGGCGATTTCGACGAAGGATGGCCGCGCCACCGGCGTTTCGACGGACCGTGGCCATATCGCCGCCGAGATCGTCGTCAACTGCGCTGGCCAATGGGCGCGGAAGGTCGGCCAGATGTGCGGCGTCTCCGTGCCGCTGCATTCGGCTGAACACATGTACATCGTCACCGGCAAGATCGACGGCGTTCATCCCGATCTGCCGGTCATGCGCGATCCGGACGGCTACACCTACTACAAGGAAGAGGTCGGCGGACTGGTCATGGGCGGCTTTGAGCCGCATGCGAAGCCCTGGGGCATGAACGGCATCCCGGACGACTTCGAATTCGCGCTCCTCCCCGACGACTGGGACCAGTTCGAAATCCTCATGGAAAACGCCCTCGTGCGGGTGCCGCAACTGGGCGATGCCGAGGTCAAGAAGTTCTACAACGGGCCGGAAAGCTTCACCCCCGACAACAACTTCATTCTCGGCGAAGCGCCGGAACTGAAGAACTTCTTCGTCGGCGCCGGCTTCAACTCCATGGGGATTGCCAGCGCGGGCGGCGCGGGCCGCGCGTTGGCCGAATGGATCGTCAATGGCGAACAGACGATGGACCTCTGGCCGGTCGACATCCGCCGCTTCGCGCCCTTCAACAACAACCAGAGCTTCCTGCATGACCGGGTGAAGGAGACGCTTGGCCTCCACTATGCGATGCCCTGGCCGAACCGCGAACTGGACTCCGCCCGGCCACTGCGCTGTTCGCCCCTCTATGAGCGGTTGAAGGCGAAAGGTGCAGTGTTCGGCTCGAAGATGGGCTGGGAGCGCGCCAACTGGTTTGCGAGCGGCGGCGAGACGGCTGAGACCGAATACAGCTTCGGGCGCCAGAACTGGCACGATGCCGTCGGCCGCGAGATGAAGGCAACGCGCGAGGCCGCCGGGATCTTCGACCAAAGCTCCTTCGCCAAACTGCTGCTGCAAGGACGCGACGCCTGTGCCAGCCTCAACCGCATCTGCGGCGCTGACATCGACGTCGAGGTCGGGCGCAGCGTCTATACCGGCCTTTTCAATGCGCGCGGCGGTTATGAAAGCGACCTGACAGTGCTGCGGTTGGCCCCCGACAGGTTCCTGATCGTCACCGGATCGGCGCAGCCGGTGCGCGATTTCGACTGGATCGCCCGCAACATTCCGGCGGATGCAAAGGCTGAACTGACGGATGTGACATCTGCCTATGCAGTGATCGGCCTGATGGGACCGGCTTCGCGCGACATCCTGTCCCGCATCACCTCGGCGGAACTTTCGGATGCGGCATTCCCCTTCGCCACCAACCGCCAGATCGATGTCGGCTACGGGACCTGCATCGCCAACCGCATGACCTATGTTGGCGAGCTGGGCTGGGAGCTGATCGTTCCGGTCGAGTTTGCCGCAGGCGTCTATGACGCGCTCTTTGCGGCGGGCGGCGCATCCGGCCTGACGGATGCCGGTTATTATGCGCTCGAGGCGCTGCGCCTTGAAAAGGGCTACCGCGCCTGGAGCCGCGAGCTGACGCCCGACATCAATCCGTGGCAGGCCGGTCTTGGCTTTGCGGTCGATCTGAAAAAGCCGGGCGGCTTCATCGGCAAGGAGGCGGTCGCCGCCGCCAAGGGCCAGCCGATCACCAAGCGGGTGGTGCAGTTCACGCTGGAGGACACGGAACCGATGCTCTGGGGCGGCGAACTGGTGCTGCGCAACGGCGACCCGGTCGGCGAGGTCCGCTCGGCCGCCTATGGCCACAGCCTTGGCCGGTCGGTTGCGCTGGCCTATGTCGACCACGCGAAGGGCGTCGACAAGGCGTTCCTTTCGTCGGGCGAATTCGAGATTGATCTGGCCGGGGTGCGCCATCGGGCGAAGGGGCATCTCAGCGCCGCCTACGACCCGACGGGGGAAAAGATCAGGCCCGTGCAGCGTCCGGAAGCGGCTGAGTGACAGCCTCATGTCAAACATCAGTACATACGATGGTATAATAGAATAAATAGATTTCCCTTATCAATGGCGCATTCATAGGCTGTCATAAGGGCGACATCCACCGGTGCGATGAACAAGCGAAATCCGGACCGTGCCGTCCTGATGTGTCAACGGAAAGACCTCATCCAACAGGGAACCGATCGATGAAATCATCAATGAAATCTCTCCTGGCCTGCACCGCGCTTGCACTCTGCACCGGCGCCGTGCAGGCTGGCGAACTGACCGTCTACACGGCGATCGAAGCCGAAGACCTCGAACGCTACGCCGCAGCCTTCAACAAGGACTATCCGGACATCAAGATCAACTGGGTCCGCGACTCTACCGGCGTCGTGACCGCGAAGTTGCTTGCCGAAAAGGACAACCCGCAGGCTGACGTCGTCTGGGGCCTGGCGGCGACCTCGCTCCTGATCCTGAAGACCGAAGGCATGCTGGAACCCTACGCGACGGCTGGCCTCGACCAGATCAAACCGGCCTTCAAGGACAGCGACAATCCCCCGGCATGGGTCGGCATGGATGCGTGGTCCGCCGCCATCTGCTTCAACACCGTTGAGGCCGAGAAGAAGGGCCTGACCCTGCCGACGAGCTGGGCGGACCTGGCCAAGCCGGAATACAAGGGTTCGATCATCATGCCGAACCCGGCGTCGTCGGGCACAGGCTATCTCGACGTGTCGAGCTGGCTGCAGATCTTCGGCGAGGAAGAGGGCTGGAAGTTCATGGACGGCCTCCATGAAAACATCGCCGCCTACACCCACTCCGGCTCCAAGCCCTGCAAGATGGCGGCCGCCGGCGAAGCACCGATCGGCATTTCATTCGAGTTCCGCGCCGCCAAATCGAAGAAGGACGGCGCGCCCCTGGAAATCGTGTTCCCGACCGAAGGCCTCGGCTGGGACATGGAAGCATCGGGCATCGTCGCCGGCACCGACAATGCCGAAGACGCGCAGAAGCTGATCGACTGGTCGATCTCCAAGGCGGCGATGGAACAGTACAATGTGGGCTACGCCGTGCTCGCCATGGACGGCGTCGCCAAGGAGGTTGAGTTCCTGCCGGCTGACCTCGAGTCGAAGCTCATCAAGAACGACTTCGAATGGGCGGCGAACAACCGCGCCAGGATCCTTGAGGAATGGACCAAGCGCTACGACTCGAAGTCTGAGCCGAAGTCCTAAACCCCCGCTTCGTGACGGGCGCCGCCTCAAACCGGCGCCCGTTTCACAACGACCGGAGGACAGGCTTCTGCCGTCTGCCGCGATGGATGCTATCATGAAGCACGAGAAGCTTGCGGGCGCCCAAACCGTACCGCTGGAGAGCCCGCCGATGGATGCCCTGGTTGCCGAGAACGACTACCTGACAATCGCCGGCCTGTGGAAGAACTTCGGCGAATTCACTGCGCTCAGGGATGTCTCCCTGTCCGTGCGTGAGGGCGAATTCATCTGCTTTCTCGGGCCATCAGGCTGCGGCAAGACCACGCTTCTGCGCGCCATCGCCGGGCTTGACCTGCAGACGCGCGGCGAAATCCGGCAAGGCGACAGGGACATTTCGACCCTGCCGCCGTCACAGCGCGACTACGGCATTGTCTTTCAGTCCTACGCGCTCTTTCCCAACCTGACGATCGAGAAGAACATTGCCTTCGGGCTGGAAAACACTCGGCGCCCGAAAGCCGAGATCGCGGCTCGCGTCAGCGAACTTCTGCAACTCGTCGGGCTGCCGGCCCAGGCGAAGAAATACCCCGCGCAGCTTTCCGGCGGCCAGCAGCAGCGCGTGCCGATCGCCCGGGCGCTGGCGATGGACCCGATCTGCATGCTGTTCGACGAGCCGACCTCGGCCCTCGACCCGGAAATGGTCAACGAGGTGCTCGACGTGATGACCG
>DJUV01000348.1 GCA_002440625.1 Rhodobacteraceae bacterium UBA6273
CGAGGATCGAATCGGGGCGCGAAAAATAGACATGTTCGAAGATGCAGAAGCGGCCCTTGGCGGGCGCGAAGGGCTGCGAGGAATGGACCTTGCCGTGTTCGATCACCACCATCTCGCCCGGCGCAATCTCGCGCACGAACTCCGCGCCGATGATGTCGAGCGCGCAGGTCTCCGAGGACAACGCATAGCCGTCGCCGACCTTGCCGAGGACCAGCGGGCGGACGCCAAGCGGGTCGCGCACGCCGATGAGCTTCGTCCGGGTCATCGCGACGATGGAGAAGGCGCCTTCGACGGCGCGAAGTGCGTCCTTGATCCGTTCGGCCAGCGTCTTCTGCATCGACCGCGCCATCAGGTGGATGATGCATTCGCTGTCGGAAGAGGACTGGAAGATCGCGCCGCGCTCGATCAGGTCTTTCCGAAGCTGGGCGGCGTTGGTGAGGTTGCCGTTATGGGCGATGGCGCAGCCGCCGATGGAAAACTCGCCGAAGAAGGGCTGGACGTCGCGGATCGCGGTCGATCCCTTGGACCCGGCGGTCGAATAGCGGACATGGCCGATGGAAAGGCTGCCGGGCAGGGTGGCCATCACGTCGGCCTTGGTGAAGTTGTCGCGGACATAGCCGAAGCGCTTGGCGTTGTTGAAGCCGTCGTTCGCGTCATAGGCGACGATGCCGCCGGCCTCTTGACCGCGATGCTGAAGGGCGTGCAGGCCGAGCGCCACGAAGTTCGCCGCGTCGGCGACGCCGATCACGCCGAAAATGCCACACTCCTCCTTCAACTTGTCATCGTCGAAGGGGTGGCTCAGGAATGGGCGCATTGCGCGGGCTCCGAATCCGGGGATCGAATTTCGCCCCTCATTTAAGGGCTGGCGCGCCGCATGTCACGCCGTTGTCACAAGGAAGTGTGTGCCGGCCTCAGTTCGCTGGCGGCGTCACGGTCTTTGCGCCGGAGTCATTGCCGCCCTCGGTCCCGGTGGCCGGGTCGATCGTGGACTGCACCGGGGCGCCGCATTTGCCGACAAGTTCCTGATAGCGCGCAGTGATCCAGCCCGGCGCATCGGCGGGGACTTCGGCATTCAGCCGGTCCTGAAGCGAGGCGAAGATGCGGGCGGACTGGGAACCGTCCACGGCCGGTACGCTGCCGCCGGCAATCGCGCGCTCATAGGCGACGAAGGCGACGGCGACGAGGAGGATGCCGCGGAGAACGCCGAAGAGAAAGCCAAGCCCCTGATCGACCCCGCCAAGGGCCGAGCGCTGTACGGCAGAGGAAAAGAGCGGCGTGAAGATCGACATGACGATGAGCGCTACGGCAAAGACCGCCGCGAAGGCGGCGATGACCGAAAGCTCGCAGCTGCCGCCGAGGAATTTGTCGAGGATTGGAATCTGCTTGATGAGCGGTTCGGCCTGCGGCGCGAACATGAAGGCGAGGACCGCTGCCGCGATCCATCCGGCGATGGCAAGCGCCTCGCGCACGAAGCCCCGGCTGTAGGCGAGAATGGCCGACAGCAAGAGGACTGCCGCGACCACGGCGTCTACGATGGTGAAACCTTCCATGCCCTCGCTCCTTGCTCTCTCAGCCTGCCGCAAACATGTCGCCGACAAACGTCGTCAGATCGGGCATCTTGCGCACCCGCATCCCGTCGTCCCCGCCGGTCTTGCTCTGTTCCGGGGCGACTGCCTGTGAGAAACCAAGTTTTCGCGCTTCTTTCAACCTGTTTTCGGTCTGACCGACCGGACGGAGCGCACCGGAGAGGCTGATTTCGCCGAAAATCACCATGTCTGGCGGAAGTGCAACATCTTCGCGGGCCGAAAGCAGGGCTGCCGCCACGGCAAGATCGGCGGCGGGTTCACTGACCCGCATCCCGCCGGCGACGTTCAGGAACACGTCGAGACCGGCGAAGGGGATGCCGCAGCGCGCCTCAAGGACGGCGAGGATGGTGGAGAGCCGTCCAGAGTCGAGGCCAACCACCGTGCGGCGCGGCGTGCCGAGGGTGGAGGGCGCAACCAGCGCCTGAATCTCGGTCAGGACGGGGCGCGTGCCTTCGATCCCCGCGAAGACGGCGGAGCCGGGAGACGCCTGTCCGCGTTCGGAAAGGAAAAGGGCGGAGGGGTTGGCGACCTCGGCAAGGCCTGCGCCGGTCATCTCGAAGACGCCGATCTCATCCGCCGGGCCGAAGCGGTTCTTGACCGCGCGGAGGATGCGGAACTGGTGGCCGCGCTCGCCCTCGAAGTAAAGGACGGTGTCGACCATATGCTCGACCACGCGGGGGCCGGCGATCTGGCCGTCCTTGGTGACATGGCCGACAAGGATCACCGATGTGCCGCGCTTCTTGGCGAAGGTCACAAGCTCATGCGCGGCCGACCGGACCTGACTGACGGAACCGGGCGCCGCCTCGACATGATCGGCCCACATGGTCTGGATCGAATCGATGATCGCAAGATCGGGGCGGAGCGCATCGAGCGTGGTCAGGATGTCGCGAAGGTTGGTCTCGGCGGCAAGCTGCACCGGGGCATCGGCCAGACCCAGCCGGGCCGCCCGCATCCTGACCTGGGCCGAGGCTTCTTCGCCCGAGACGTATAGGCAGGACAGTCCCGCGCGGGCAAAGCTTGCTGTCGCCTGCAAGAGAAGCGTCGACTTGCCGATGCCAGGATCGCCGCCGACAAGGATCGCGGAAGCCGGGACGAGGCCGCCACCGAGAACCCGGTCCAGTTCGTCCATGCCCGATGGCGCACGCTTAGGGGGCGTTTCCGTGGTGGCGAGTGTCGTCACCTCGATCTGCCGGCCCTTGGCGCCGCCAAGGGTCTTGCCGGAGGGGCCAGCCGCCAGCGGCGCTTCCTCGATGATCGAGTTCCATGCGCCGCAGGCGTCGCAGCGCCCCGACCATTTGCGGTGGACGGCACCGCAGGCGGTGCAGGTGAAGCTCGGAAGTCCCTTGGCCATGCGCCCTTCCTGCACCAGCGTCGACGCGCCCGCAAGCCGCCATGCGGCTAAAGCCCGCGCACCTGCCGCCAAGTTGTTTTGACCCGGCAGACGTGCCACGATATAGACCGGGCGTTCCTCGTGGAGGTCTCGGGTTTGCTCCGGTTTCTGGTATCTTTCTTCGGTGGTGTCTTCAGCTGGATCGTCACCGGCCTGGTCTTTGCTGCGCTGACGGTTGGCGCGGTCTTCTGGATCTACAGCCGCGACTTGCCGAACCACGAATACCTCGCCCAGTACACGCCGAAGACCATCAGCCGGATTTATTCCGGCGAAGGCCGGCTGATCGACGAATTTGCCACCGAACGGCGCATCTTCGCGCCCATCGACGAGATCCCCGATCTGGTGAAGGACGCCTTCATCTCGGCCGAGGACAAGAACTTCTATTCCCATCGGGGCTTCGACACGCGCGGCATGGCGGGTGCGCTCTGGGATGCGATCCGCACCCGCGGCCAGACGCTGCGCGGCGCCTCGACCATCCCGCAGCAGGTGGCGAAGAACTTCCTTCTGGGCGGTGAGCGGACGGCGGAACGCAAGATCAAGGAACTTGTCCTTGCCAACCGGTTGGTCAACACCCTGCCGCGCGAAAAGATTCTGGAGCTTTATCTCAACGAGATCGACCTGGGGTTCCTGTCGTTCGGCGTCGCCTCGGCGGCGCAGACCTATTTCAACAAGACCCTTGCCGAACTGACGCCGGAAGAAGCCGCCTACCTCGCGGCGCTGCCGAAGGCACCCTACAGCTACCACCCCGTCGACAACCATGAAGCGGCGGTCGAGCGGCGCAACTACGTCCTGCGCGAGATGCGGCAGAACGGCTATCTTGACGAAGCTGCCTTTGAAAAAGCGGTGGCCGCACCTTTGAAGACCGTGCAGGGCGGCGACTATCCGTCCTTCCGCCGCAGCCTGCCGCCGCGCGACTATTTCACCGACGAAATCCGCCGCCAGCTTTCGAAAAGCTTCGGGCAGGAGGAGTTCTTCGGCGGCGGCCTGACGATCCGCGCCACCGAAGACCCCGAGATGCAGATGGCGGCGGCTTCCGCGCTGCAGGAAGCGCTTGAGAAATACGACCGCGGGCAGGGCGTCTGGCGCGGCACCCGCAAGGTGATCCCGCCCGAGCAACTCGCCGACGATGCCCAGTGGCGTGCCACGCTCGCCGCGACCGATGTGCCGCGCGACATTCCTGGCTGGCTGCCGGCGGTGGTGCTGGAGGTCGGCGAAAGCGCGGCGAGGATCGGCATCGAAGGCGTGTCCGACAACGAGGACGGCCATGTCATCCCTGCCGAGGACGTGACCTGGGCGCGCAAGCGCGAAGCCGACGGCAAGCTTGGCAAGAAGGCCAAGGTCGCGGGTGATCTCGTCTCGGTCGGCGATGTCGTCCTTGTCCGCGCCGTCACCAACGACGATGGCAGTTTCAACCGCTGGTCGCTGAGGCAGGTGCCCGACGTGCAGGGTGGCTTCATGGCGATGGACGTCAATACCGGTCGCGTCATCGCCATGCAGGGGGGGTTCTCCTACCAATCCTCGGTATTCAACCGCGCCACGCAGGCCATGCGCCAGCCGGGGTCGTCATTCAAACCCTTCGTCTATGCCGCTGCGCTCGACTCAGGGTTCTCGCCCGCCACCATCGTTGTCGACGCGCCGATCGAAATCGAGACGCCGCAGGGTCTCTGGACGCCGAAGAACGCCTCGAACAAGTTCTATGGCCCGACGCCGATGCGCACCGGGATCGAACAGTCGCGAAACCTGATGACGGTCCGTATCGCGCAGGAAATCGGCATGCCGGTCGTCGCCAGCTATGCCGAACGCTTTGGCGTCTATGACCAGCTGGCGCCCTTCCTCGCCAACGCGCTTGGCGCGCAGGAAACCACGCTTTTCAAGATGGTCGCGGCCTACGCCATGTTCGCCAATGGCGGCGAGAGGGTGGAGCCGACGCTGGTAGACCGGGTACAGGACCGCTGGGGCAAGACGATATACCGCCATGACCAGCGGACTTGTGAAAACTGCAACGCGCCGCGCCTGCCGCCCGGCCAGCCGCCCGCCATCACCTCGGACCGCGAAAGGGTGATGGACGCGATCACCGCCTACCAGCTCACGTCGATGCTGCAGGGCGTGGTCCAGCGCGGTTCAGGTTCGGGCGTCAAGCTGCCGGTGCCGACTGCGGGCAAGACCGGCACGACGAACGATGCCAAGGATGTCTGGTTCATAGGCTTCACCTCGAACATCGTCGCCGGCTGCTACATGGGCTACGACCAGCCCCGGACGCTGGGCGAGGGTGCCTATGGCGGCACGCTCTGCGTGCCGGTGTTCCAGGAGTTCATGTCGCAGGCCGTGCAGAAATACGGCGGCAGCCAGTTCAAGGTGCCGCCGGGCGGTCAATTCATCAAGATCAACCGCTTTACCGGCGACAAGCTGCCCGACGATGCCGAGGGCGACTATGTGCAGGCCGAGTACTTCCGCGATGGGCAGGAAACGCTCACCGGCCTCTATGCCTATGTCGACGGCGGCTTTGCCATGGGCCAGAACCTGCCGCTTTACGCCTATGGCGAAGAGGGCGGAGACGGCGGCACCACTGTCACCACCCCGGATGGCGAGACCAAGGTCATACCGAACAAGGCCGATTTCGGCACGATCAGTTCGGGCGGGCTCTATTAACCGACAGCGGCGCTTTGGCGCCCGGCTTGCCGCAGGCGGCGGGCTCCGCTATCACGCGCGGCACGGGGTTCACGGGAAGGACGGACGGCCATGCGCGCCGAGATGGAAAACATCGCCGAAGCTGTTGGCCGGACGCTGAAGCTTCTCGGCCAGCGGATGGACTGGGAAACCGCGCCGCATAGGCTCGAAGAGATGAACGCCATGATCGAGGACGGCGATCTCTGGTCCGATCCCGCCCGCGCGCAGAAGCTGATGCGCGACCGCCAGATGCTGATGGACAAGGTCGAGACCTACCGCCGGATCGAGCGCGAGCTGAAGGACAATGTCGAGCTGATCGAGCTTGGCGAGATGGAGGACGACAAGGCCATCATCGCCGATGCCGAGTCCGCGATGAAGGCGCTGAAGGAACTTGCCGCGCAGAAGGAGCTTGAGGCGCTTCTCGATGGCGAGGCTGACGGCAACGACACCTTCCTTGAGATCAACGCCGGCGCCGGCGGCACCGAAAGCTGCGACTGGGCGTCGATGCTCGCCCGCATGTATGTGCGCTGGGCCGAGAAAAAGGGCTACAAGGTCGAGCTTCAGGCGGAAACCGCCGGCGACGAGGCCGGCATCCGTTCCGCCGCCTACAAGATCACCGGGCCGAATGCCTATGGCTGGCTGAAGTCGGAATCGGGCGTCCACCGCCTTGTCCGCATCTCGCCCTACGATTCCGCCGCGCGGCGGCACACGTCGTTTTCCTCGGTCTGGGTCTATCCGGTCGTCGATGACAATATCGAGATCGTCATTCCCGACAATGAGATCAGGATCGACACCTACCGATCCTCGGGCGCTGGCGGCCAGCACGTGAACACCACCGACTCGGCGGTGCGGATCACCCACCTGCCGACGAACATCGTCGTGACCTCTTCGATGAAGTCGCAGCACCAGAACCGCGAGGCGGCGATGAACGCCCTGAAGGCGCGGCTTTACCAGCTTGAACTCGACAAGCGCAATGCCGCGATCAACGCCCAGCATGAATCCAAGGGCGACGCCGGCTGGGGTAACCAGATCCGCTCCTACGTGCTTCAGCCCTACCAGATGGTGAAGGACCTGCGGACGTCCTACGAGACCTCGGATACGCAAGGTGTTCTCGACGGCGACATCGACGGCTTCATGGCGGCGACGCTGGCGATGGATGTCGCCGGCAAGAGCCGCGCCGAGGCGAATGCCGAGGACTGAGCCTCAGCCCAGCGGCAGTTCCGTCGTCGCCTTGATCTGCCTGAGGACGAAGCTTGTCGTCGTCGCGCGCACGATGCCGGTGGCCAGCAGCGCGTGCATGAGGAAATCCTCAAGGTCTTCGGCGTCCTTTGCCACGACGCGGATCAGGTAGTCGGCATTCCCGGTGACGCGGGCGCATTCCAGAACGCGGTCCTGCCCCTGAACGAAGCTGTCGAACCGCGCCACCGTGGCGGCCGTATGTTCGGTCAGCGTCACCTGGATATAGGCCGAGGCCCTGAGCCCAAGGATGCGCTGGTCGAGAAGGGCGACATGGCCGGTGATGACGCCCGCCTCTTCCAGCCGCTTCACCCGGCGCCAGGCCGGCGAGGCCGACATGCCCGCCGCTTCCGCCAGGCCTTGTGTCGACTGACGCGCATCGCGCTGGAGCAGGCGGAGGAGCCTGCGGTCCGCTTCGTCAAGATCTACCTCAGGCATGTCGTTCCCCGAAAGGCCGCGTTTGTGAAATGTCATTCCTAGACTAGTGCAATCCCGGACCTATCGGGAACCTGAATCCTTGGACATGTGCTAGAATCGTCCCGACGGGATGACATCGGAGGAGCGACCATGCCCAAATCCACCGAATATGAGGCGAAGGTCCCAGATGCCGAGGGGCATATCTTCTACGACACCGAAGAGGATGCCGTCTGGCACGATCTTGTCGCCCGGCAACTGCCCGAGGTCATGCGCCACATGGCGAAGCCCTATACCGACGGTCTCGCCCGCCTGAACCTGCCGCGCGACCGGGTGCCGCAATGCACCGAGGTATCGAAAGTGCTGATGGCGGCGACCGGCTGGCGGGTGGAGCCGGTGCCCGCGCTGATCCCCTTCGGGCGCTTCTTCTCCATGCTGGCCGACCGCACCTTTCCGGCGGCGTCCTTCATCCGCAAGCGCAAGCATTTCGACTATATCGAGGAGCCGGACATCTTCCATGAGGTCTTCGGCCACACGCCCCTGCTGACCGATCCGCGCTTTGCTGCCTTCAGCCAGGCCATCGGCAAGGCCGGCGCAAGGGCCGCGAAGGAAGATTACTCCTGGCTGATCCGGCTGTACTGGTTCTCCATCGAATTCGGCCTGACGACGGAAGATGGCGTGACCAAGGGGCTTGGCTCAGGCCTCGCCTCCTCGATCTCGGAACTGAAATGGGCGGTAAAGGGTGAGGGCGGCAAGGTGCCGGAACGGAGGCCCTTCGATGTGCTCGACATGCTGAGAACGCCCTACCGGATCGACATTCTCCAGCCGGTCTATTTTGTCATAGATGATCTCGACAGCCTCTTCGCCGCCGCCGAACGCGATCTTCTCGCCGATGTCCGCGAAGCGCGGGCGAGGGGGCTCCATGCGCCGAAGTATCCCGAAAAGGCCGCCTCCTGATCGCTGCCCGCCTGCAAACTCCTTGCGCGGGGCCGGCGCGCCGTCCTAGCCTTCACTCGCGCGCGGGTTAGGAGGACAGATGACTGAAGTGCAGGCAGCGGCTGACGCGCTGCCGGAGGTTGGCCCGGTTTCCGTTTCCGATATCCCGGCGGCATTGGCAGCGGGATGGCGCGACTTCCTGCGCGCACCGGCCTTCGGATTGTTCTTCAGCGCGATCTACGTGCTGGGCGGGATACTGATGTATCTGGTCTTTGCCGCAGCAGGCGAGGAATGGTGGCTGATGCCGGTGGTCGTCGGCTTCCCGATCCTCGCGCCCTTCGCGGCGGTCGGGCTTTACGAGGTCAGCCGCAGGATCGAAAGGGGCGTGCCGCTCGACTGGCCCGGCGTGCTTGGCGTCGTCTTTGCGCAGAAGGACCGGCAGGTTCCCTCGATGGCGATGGTCGTGCTCCTGATGTTCATGTTCTGGGTCTTCGTCGCTCATACCATCTTCGCGCTCTTCATGGGGCTGTCGGCGCTGACCAACGTCACCTCGTCGCCGGCTGTCCTTCTGGAAGGCAACGGCCCGGTGATGCTGATGGTCGGCACCTTGGTTGGCGCCGGTTTTGCCGCCGTGCTCTTTTCGCTCACGGTTGCCGGCCTGCCGCTGCTTCTCGACCGTGAGGTCGATTTCGTGACGGCGATGATCCTGAGCGTACGCGCGGTGATCGAGAACATCGGGCCGATGATCCTCTGGGGTCTGGTGATCGCGGCGCTTCTTTTCCTTGCGATGCTGCCGATGTTCCTCGGCCTCTTCATCGTGCTGCCGGTCCTTGGCCATGCCACCTGGCACATGTACCGGCGGCTGCTGGTGTAAGCCGGAAACAGAAAGGGCACCCGGTGGGGTGCCCTTGCGAAGCCGGATGGCCTGGAACGTTACTGCGCCGAAGGCGACGCCGTGATCTGCTTCGGCGCGCTGCTGCTCAGCGGGTCTTCCTGACGCTGTACCGAACCTTCGAAATGGGCGCCGGACTCGATGGCGATGGTCTTGTGGATGATGTCCCCTTCGACGCGGGCGGTCGAGGTGAGGCGAACCTTGAGGCCGCGCACACGACCGACAACGCGACCGTTCACGACGATGTCGTCCGCCACGATCTCACCGCGGATCGTGGCACTTTCGCCGACGGTCAGCATGTGGGCGCGGATGTCGCCATCGATGACGCCCTCGATCTGGATATCACCGGAGGTCTTCACGTTGCCGGTGATGGTGATGTCAGAGGACAGGACCGAGGCCGCCGGCTTCGCCTTCGGCGTGGAAAGCGCATAGTCGAAGGCAGGCTTCGTTGGTTCCGCCGGTTTCAGGTGGTCGGACTCGGCGCCGGTTTTGGGTCCCGGTTCGTTGATCCTGCTTTTAGAAAACATTGTTCGCTGCCTTGATAAACGTCATCGGATTGACGGCCGAGCCATTGGCCCGAAGTTCGTAGTGAAGATGGGTCCCTGTGGACCGGCCGGTATTCCCCATATCACCGATCCTGTCCCCGCGCGAGACCTTTTGCCCCACGCTCACCTTGATATCGGAAAGGTGAGCGAAGAAGCTTTCCATGCCGAATTCGTGCTTGATGCGGATCAGTTTGCCATAGCCGTTTTCCAAGCCGGCCTGGACCACGGTGCCATCGGCGGTCGCATAGACGGGCGAGCCCATGGCGCCGGCCATGTCGATGCCTTCATGCATCCTTCCCCAGCGGGGGCCAAAGCCGGAAGTCTGGCGGTAGGAGGTCTTGAGCGGCATGGCGAACGGCGTCTTTTCCACCGCAAGCCGGTAGAGGTTCATGCGGTCGAGCCCGTCGAGGATCTTCTCTGCACGGGCGCTGTCGGCATCCTCCCCGCCGACAACGGGCGGCAGCAGCGGGCCCAGCGGGCCGCCGACGCCGGAATAGCCGCGGCGCACCTGATCGAGGAGATCATCGGGGTCGAGGCCGACCGAACTGAAGAGATTGTCGAGCGGCGCCATCGAAACGGTCACAGCCTCTTCGAGCTGGGTGAAGATTTCGTCGTGCTTCTCTTCCAGAAGCTTTATCTCATAGGCGGTCTTTTCGGCCTCGGCGGTCGCCTGATCGGCGGCCCTGGCCATGGCGTCGCGCTCGCTTGCCGTACGCCCGAGCGCCGCGGTGACGAAATCGAGCGTTTCGGTCATGTCCTCGACCGAGGTGCCACCCTTGGCAAGGTTGGTGCCGGTGCCTGTCATCTGCGCGGTCAGGTCGGCGACCTGCGTGCGCGCGGTATCGCGATCGGTCATGGTGCGGCGCAGCGTGGTCTGGATGACGCCAATGCCGGTCTCAAGTTCTTTGCGCCGCTCTTCCGAGGCCAGAAGCCTGGACTGCATGTCCGACACCTGCCCGAGAGCGATGGCGAAGCGATCTTGCGCGGCCGTGGCTTCCCCAGCGCGCTGGTCGCGCTCGCGCGAAAGTGCATCAAGGCGGGATTCGTACGTCGCCAGTTCGCGCCGCGACTGTTCGCGCGCGCCGCCCGAGCCGATCGAGTCCATCAGGAGGACGGCGGTGGCGACGATCGACCAGGCGAGAACGACGGATGTTCCGGCCAAGGCTATGGCCTGCGTCGTGGGTTTCAGACGGATGAATCGGGTTTCCGTGTCCGAGCGCAGGAAAAGCCGCTGTTCCGGGAGCCTGCGCTCCAATGCCGCGTTCACACGGCTCATAAGACGTCGTGGCAAGACTGTCCCCGTTCAGTTTCATTCAGCCAGAGAGGGAGACTGACTTCCCCAAGAGTTCTCCCGCTTCGGGATTAGCAACGGGTTGAAGGTGCCGCAAGTTTTTTGGTCGGCCTGTGCCTGCTGCCGGCGAAAGCCGGCTCATTTCGGCAGATTCCCGCCGATGATCATGTGTCTGCCCATGAAATTTCTTAAGACTTACGTGGGGTTCAGCGAAAACCCGCCGTGCCCGGGGCGTCTGCGACCTCTTCCGCCAAGGGCCAGTAGAAATCCGGCGGCAGCCCGGATTCGGCGCGCTTTTCATCGTTGAAGGGCGGCTTCAGCGGCCCCCGGAAATAGCGCCGCACGAGGGCGTGGAATTCGTCCTTCGGATCAAGCCCGTCGCGGCCGCAAAGCCAGTTGAACCACTTCACGCCATAGGCGACATGGCCGACCTCTTCGGCGTAGATCGTCTTCAGGGCGGCGACGGCATCCGCTTCGCCCGCCTTCTCGAAAACCGCAATCATCCCCGGCGTCACATCGAGCCCGCGCGCCTCCAGGACCATCGGCACGACGGCGAGCCTGCCGAGCAGGTCTTCCGCCGTGTCCTCTGCCGCCTGCCACATGAAGGCATGGGCGGGCAAGGCGCCGTAATGGCTTCCCATCGCTTCAAGACAGTCACAGAGAAGGTTGAAATGCTTCGATTCTTCGTCGGCAGCCTTGACCCAGTCGTCATAGAACCCCGGCGGCATCGGCACATCTGTAAAGCGCGCGATTATATCCCAATGGAGGTCGACCGCGTTCAACTCGATATGGGCGAGCGCATGCAGAAGCGCTATCCGCCCCTGTGGCGATCCCGGCCTGCGGCGCGGCATCTCGCGGGGCGAGAGAAGCTCTGGCCGCTCGGGGCGGGCAGGGCGCCGGGGCGGCGCGGCCTTCCCCACGGGGAAGGTCTCGCCCGAGGCCCGCGCCGCGCGCCAGGCGGCGGCATGGGCGTGGGACAGCGCGGTCTTGGCGCGCCCGTCGGCGGTGGTCAGCACCTCTACCGCCCGTTCGGCAAGGTTCGTCACAGCGCGCGCGCCGCGTCGAGGACCTCTTCGGCATGGCCGTTCACCTTCACATCGGGCCAGATGCGCGCGATGCGCCCCGCTCCGTCGATCAGAAAAGTCGTCCGCTTGATGCCAAGGAACGTCTTGCCGTACATGCTTTTCTCGCCCCAGACGCCGTAACGCTCCGAGGTGTCGGACGCGTCGTCGGACGCCAGGATGATCCCGAGCCCGTGCTTGCGGCAGAACTTGTCATGCGCCTTCACGCTGTCCTTCGACACCCCGACCACGACCGTCGCTGCGGCGGCGAATTCATCCGCAAGCCGGGTGAAATCCAGCGCCTCGGTGGTACAGCCCGGCGTGTCGTCCTTGGGGTAGAAGTAGAGCACGACCTTCTTCGGAAAGAGGCCGCGGAGCGAAACCTCGCCGCCGCCATCGCGCGGCAGGATGAATTCGGGGGCCATGTCGCCGGGTGAGAGCTTCATCTGCGATCCTTTGCCTGTGGGAAACGCTTTATGTTTTAATCGCTGGGGCGGAAGATTAAAGGGAAGCACGGGACAAAAAGACCAAACTTCGGACGACAGAAGGCAATGGGCAGCGATCAGGCGGAACATCAGGCCGGCAAACGGCCCGCGCACCGCCGCCTGCATGTCTGGGCGGCGCTGGTGACGCTTTGCCTTCTCATCGCCGGGGGCATCCTAGTCCTTGGGCTGACCGACCGCGTGATCCCGGCACCCGCCTGGCTGGTGGCGAGAATCGAGGCGAATGCGAACCGGGCGCTTGGTGGCCAAGGGCGCGCGACGGTCGGCGGGGTGGAGATCTACGTCGATGACACTTTCGTACCGCATGTAAGGTTGCGCGACGTCGAGCTTTTCGCATCGACCGGCGTTCGCATCGCGCGGCTTCCGGGCGTGCAAAGCACCCTTGACGGCGCGGCGCTTCTCGGCGGGCGGTTCCAGCCGCGCAGCCTGACGATATCCGGGGCGGAGGTGGCGCTGAGCCGCAAGGCGGATGGATCTCTTGACTTCACACTTGGCGAAGGGGATGGCGCGGTCGCAGCGCATCCCCCGGCCCGGTCCCTCGATCCGGTCGCAGCACTTGATGCCTTCGACCGGGTGTTCACGCTGCCGACCTTACGCGACATCGAGACGATCGAGATTTCCGATCTGTCGATCCGCTTCGACGATGAACTTGCCGGCAAGCTGTGGCGTGCCAACGGAAGCTGGCTCAGGATGAACCAGACCGCAGAGAGCATCACAATCAATCTGGCGATTTCCGCAACCTCGGGCGGCGCCCCGATGCGGGCCGCGCTCAGCCTGATCTCGGCGAAGGAATCCCCGGCAGCTACCTTGTCGGCCGATGTTCGCGATGTCGCATCGCGTGATCTTGCCAGCCAGTCACCCGCTTTGGCCTGGCTTTCCGCGCTCGATGCGCCGATTTCCGGCGCGATCTGGTCCTCGGTCGATGACAAAGGGCTGATCCAGCCGATGAACGCCACGCTGAGCATCGGCAAGGGCGCGCTTCAGCCGACCGAGACGACCAAGCCCGTACGCTTCGACAGCGCGACCCTCGCCATGACCTACGATCCCGCCCAGCAATCGGTGACCTTCCGCGACATCGCGGTGGACGGTGCAGCACTGAAGCTTCGCGCCAGTGCCAAGGCCTGGCTCAAGGACATCAATGCTTTCGTGCCGAACACGCTGGTCGGCCAGGTTGCCATCAGGGAATTGCAGGCCGACCCGGAAGGGCTTTTCGAGAATCCGGTGGTGCTGTCGAAGGGGGCGCTCGACCTCAAGCTGACGCTGTCGCCATTCCGGGTTCAGGTCGGACAACTGGTGCTGATGGACGGCGCGCGGCGGATCAGCGCCAAGGGCGATTTCCGGGCGGAGAGCAAGGGCTGGGCAAGCGCCCTCGACGTCACGGTGGATGCCATAGAAAGCCAGCGCCTGCTGGCGCTCTGGCCCGTTGCCATGGTGCCGAAAACCCGCGAATGGCTCAGGCAGAACGTGGCCACGAGCGAGATATTCAACGTCTCGGCGGGCCTCCGCGTCACCCCCGGCGCCGAGCCGCAGTTTTCGCTCGGCTATGAATTCCGGACGACCGAGGTGACGGTGATCAAGACGCTGCCGCCGGTTCAGGACGGGGCGGGCTATGCCACGATCACCGGCAACACCTATACGCTCGTCGTCGATGATGGCTACGTGCGGGCGCCGGACGGCGGACGGATCAACGTTGCCGGCA
This sequence comes from Rhodobacteraceae bacterium UBA6273, assembly GCA_002440625.1. Taxonomy (GTDB): domain Bacteria; phylum Pseudomonadota; class Alphaproteobacteria; order Rhodobacterales; family Rhodobacteraceae; genus Albidovulum. The sequence continues at coordinate 14,221 of DJUV01000348.1, forward strand.
CCGTCCTTCGCATTCCCGATCTCCGCGTGGTTCCGGCATCGGCCGAAGTGACGCTGCATACCCGAAGTTCAATCACCGCGGCGTTGAGCCTGCTGGACGAACCGCCCTTCGAATTCATGAAGAAGGCCGGGCAGAGGATCGACATCGCCGAAGGCCAGGCCATTCTGGAGACCCAGCTGAAGCTGTCGCTCACCAAGAAGATCCGGCCGGAGGACGTGAGTTACAAGGTCAAGGGGACGCTGAACGGCGTACATTCTGACCGGATCGTGCCGGCCCGGAATATCGCCGCTGAAAAGCTCGACGTCACCGCAGATCGGGACGGCCTTTCGATCAGCGGGTCGGGAACCTTCGACGGCATCCCCGCTGATGTCCGCTGGCGGCAGGATTTCGGGCCGCAGGCGCGCGGCAAGAGCAGCGTCGACGGGACCGTGGAACTGTCGCCGAGGGCGCTGAAGATGATGGCGGTCAGCTTGCCTGACGGCGCGGTTGCCGGGACCGGGCGCGGGCGGATCAAGCTTGATCTGGTCAAGGGGGAGCGCACGTCCTTCACCCTCGCCTCCGATCTTGCCGGGCTGACGCTCGCCATCCCGGAAGTCGGATGGACGAAGCCGGCGGGGCAGAAGGGCAACCTGTCGGTCACGGGCACGCTCGGCCTGCCGGCGACGATCGACGGGCTGGAGATTTCCGGCGCGGGGCTTTCCGCTTCGGGCAAGGTCGTGCTGAACAAGGACGGATCGCTGAACGCCGCAACCTTTGAAAAGGCGAGCCTGAATGACTGGTTCCGGGGCGGGATCGTCCTGACCGGGCGCGGTAAGGGGCGCAATGTCAGCGTGGAGGTAACGGGCGGAACGGCCGATCTCCGCTCCGCGTCCTTCGGCGAGGCGCGTGGCGGTGGCGACACGCCGATCACGGTGGCGCTGGATACGCTCAGGATCTCTTCCGGGATCGCGCTGACCGGCTTTCGCGGCGCCTTCGGCACCGGGGGCGGATTTTCGGGGCGGTTCGCCGCACGCGTGAACGGCGAGGCCGAGGTCAGCGGCACGGTGGAGCCGGTGGATGGCCGCGCGGCCTTCCGGGTGACATCCGACGATGCGGGGCGGGCGCTCCGCGCATCGGGCCTTTACCGTCAGGGCAACGGCGGCACCCTGTCCTTGCGGCTTGATCCGGCGGCAGCGGCCGGCACCTATAACGGCAAGCTCAAGATGCGGAATTTCCGGGTGACGGATGCGCCGTCGCTCGCAGCCCTTCTGGACGCGGTTTCTATCGTTGGCCTTCTCGCGCAGCTGAACGGGCCAGGGATCTTCTTCGCCGACGCCTCGGGCGAGTTCTACCTGACGCCCGATGCGGTGGAGGTGCGCCGTGGCTCGGCGATCGGGCCGTCGATGGGCGTCTCCACCGCCGGGGTCTATGACTTCGCCTCTGACCGCATGGCGCTGCAAGGCACCATCTCGCCGATCTATGTGCTGAACGGCATCGGCCAGATATTCTCGAAGCGGCGCGAGGGGCTTTTCGGCTTCAACTACCGCCTGAGTGGAACCTCCGAAGCGCCGCAGATCAGCGTCAATCCCCTGTCCATCCTGACACCGGGGGTGTTCCGCGATCTCTTCCGTGCCGCGCCCCCGAAACTGCCACAATGAAGACCCGCGGATGAACCTCAGCGATTTCGATTTCGACCTGCCCGAGGGGCTGATCGCCACGCGGCCCGCCCGCCCGCGCAGCGCCGCGCGGCTTTTGCTGGCGGAGGGCGGCAGGATCAGCGACCTCCATGTCCGCGATCTTGTCGGGCTTCTCGGGCCGGGCGACCGCCTTGTCCTCAACAACACCCGCGTCATCCCGGCCCGGCTGCGAGGCCTGCGGCGCCGCCAGACGCCGGACGGCGAGTCAGTCGCGAAGATCGAGGTGACGCTGACCGAGCCCCTGCCGGGCGGCGGCTGGGCGGCGCTGGTGAAACCCTTGCGGAAGCTGAAGGAAGGCGAGGAGATTGCCTTCGCTGGTGGGTTGACGGGGCAGGTGGACCGCGTAGCCGATGGGCAGGCCCAGCTCTCCTTCAACCTGACCGGGCCGGAGTTCGACGACGCGCTCGCCGTGGCAGGCGAGATGCCCTTGCCACCCTATATCGCCGCCGTTCGCGCCCCTGATGCGCAGGACAACGACGATTATCAGACCGTCTTCGCCCGCCATGCCGGCGCCGTCGCCGCGCCGACGGCCTCGCTGCATTTCGACGCCGAGCTCCTGGCGGCGCTTCGCGCGCGGGGCATCGACTTCACCGAGGTCACGCTCCACGTAGGCGCCGGCACCTTCCTGCCGGTGAAGGTGGAGGACGTGACGACGCACCGGATGCATGCCGAATGGGGTGAGGTGACGGAAAGCGCCGCCGCCGAGATCAACGCAACGAAGGCGGCGGGCGGGCGGGTCATTCCGGTTGGCACCACCGCGCTGAGACTGATCGAAAGCGCTGCGGCGGGGGGCATTGTGAAGCCATGGCGGGGTCCGACGGATATCTTCATCTATCCCGGCTACCGCTTCCGTGTCACCGATGGGCTGATGACCAATTTCCATTTGCCGAAATCGACGCTGCTGATGCTGGTTTCTGCCCTGATGGGGCAAGAGAGCATTCGCGCTATCTATCGCCATGCCGTCGAGTCAGGTTATCGGTTCTTCAGCTACGGGGACGCATCGCTCCTGCTGCCGGCCAGCAAGGGCGGAACATGACGGGATGTGCTTCCGCTCTGTCGCTGATGGCAAACACGGCCACCCGGACCACTGCATAAGTCCGGGGGCAATCAGGGGAACTTCATGCTGACCGTCCTGCGCAATTCCTGGCCGCTTCTTCTCGGCGTCATGCTCCTGCTTCTTGGCAACGGCATCCAGGGCACGCTTCTTGGCATCCGCGGCAAGATCGAGGGCTTTTCGCCGGTCGAGATGTCTTACGTGATGTCTGCCTATTACGCGGGCTTCCTCGTCGGGTCGCGCTTCACGCCCGACATGATCCGTAGCGTCGGCCATGTGCGCGTCTTCGCGGCGCTGGGCTCGCTCATCTCGGCGGCGCTTATTGTCTATCCGGTCGCGCCGGACTGGATGGTCTGGTCGGTGCTGCGCGTTCTCATCGGCTTTTCCTTCGCCGGGGTCTACATCACCGCCGAAAGCTGGCTGAACGCTTCATCGACGAACGAGACGCGGGGGCAGGCGCTTTCGGCCTACATGATCATGCAGATGCTCGGCATTATCGCCGCGCAGGGGGTGGTCAACTTCCGCGATCCGGGCACTTTCGACCTTTTCGCGATCTCGTCGATCCTCGTCTCCATCGCCTTCACGCCGATCCTGTTGGCGGCGACACCCGCGCCGGCCTTTGACCGGATCGCGCCCTTGCCGATCAGCCGGCTCTTCCGCACCTCGCCGCTCGGCTGCGTCGGCATCTTCATCGTCGGCGGCATCTTTTCGGCGCAGTTCGGCATGGCGGCGGTCTGGGGATCGGAGGTTGGGCTTTCAGTGCGCAACATCTCGATCTTCATCGCCTCGATCTACTTCGGCGGGTTGGTGCTGCAATATCCGATCGGCTGGCTGTCGGACCGCTATGACCGCCGGACCATCATCCTGGCCTTGGCGGCGGCGGGCGTGGTGACAATGTTGCTTGCCGTGGTCCTGCCCTGGTCGCTGCCGGTCCTGACGCTGATCGGCTTTCTGTCGGGCGGCATCACCAACCCGCTCTATTCGCTTCTCGTCGCCTATGTGAACGACCATCTTGACGGCAGCGAGATGGCCGGCGCCTCGGCCGGGCTGATGTTTCTCAACGGCCTTGGCGCCATCGGCGGGCCGGTTACAACCGGCTGGTTCATGCATCAGTTCGGATCTCAGGGCTATTTCCTGTTCATGCTGCTGCTCTTCGCCTTCCTGACGGTTTACACCTCGTTCAGGATGACACGCCGCCGCGCGCAGGCGCTCTTCCGGGGTCGGTTCCGGCCGCTGTCGCCCACCGCTTCCGCCGTCGCCGTCGAAGCTGCGATCGAAACCCGGGTTGAGGATCTGCCGCCAGACCCCGGTGCCGTCGAAGCGCCGTAAGAGGCTGGCCTTTCCCCCCGTTTGCTGCCACCTTGAGACAGGGAGGCTGCCATGTCCGTTACCGATAACATCCTTGAGTTCTGGCTGCATGACGTCGGCCCGAAAGGCTGGTATGCGGTCGACCATGACGTCGACGCCGAGATCGCCGCGCGATACGCCGCGGAATGGGAGGCGGCGCGGCAGGGCGAGCGTGACGTCTGGTGCAACGGGCCGCGCGGGACGCTGGCCTATCTGATCCTGACCGACCAGTTTCCGCGGAACATGTTCAGGGGCGATCCGCGCGCCTTCGCGACCGATGACAGGGCGCGCAACGCCGCCGGAAACGCCATCGAGAAGGGGTGGGACCTGAAGATCGCCGAACCCGAGCGGCAGTTCTTCTACTTGCCCTTCATGCACTCCGAGGCAGAGGCCGATCAGCACAGATGCTGCGAACTCTTCGCCGAAAGGATGACCAAGGAGGTGGCGGAGCATCTGGTCCACGCCCATGCCCACCGCGACGTGATCCGCCGTTATGGCCGGTTCCCCTACCGCAACGAGGCGCTGGGCCGCAACATGACGCCCGAGGAGGAGAAGTTCCTTTCCGAAGGCGGCTACGGAGCCGCAGTGCGCGCCGTGAAGACCCGGCAATGAGCGCCATGCATCCAGCGCATGGCGCTACGGCAGCATGTTCGTTGCGCGGCGAAATGAAATAGTTTAACGCCAAACTACTTTTTCCGAGGGAGGAGAGACATGGCTGCAAAGACCTTCGACATGATCGTGATCGGTGCCGGGCCGGGCGGATATGTCGCCGCGATCCGGGGCGCCCAGCTTGGGCTGAATGTCGCGATTGTCGAACGCGAGCATCTGGGTGGCATCTGCCTCAACTGGGGCTG
>DJUV01000131.1 GCA_002440625.1 Rhodobacteraceae bacterium UBA6273
AGGCAGTTCTGCGGCGACATCCTCGCCGCAGAAGGGCTGAACAAGCCCTTCTGCCAGAAGCGGCTGCAGGAGAATGGAACCGAGTTGGTGATGGTGCCCGAAATGCAGGTCCGGATGCAGACCCGTTCCCGGCTTGGCGGGCTGCTGGCCAGCCGCTACCGTTATGCCCGATGTTTCGGCGGCACCCGTGCGGCGCTCGCCACGGCGGCGCAGAGGCGCCGCTACCGGCTGGGCGCGCCCGCGGTTCCCGCGTTGCTGATCGCCCGGCACATGCGTTCTGCCTGCCGCGACGGCTGGCCCGGTCTCGGCACTCTCGGCGCGCTCGCGGCGTTGTGCCTCGCCTGGTCGGCGGGCGAGGCGGTCGGCTCCTGGGCCGGAACGGGGCGGGCGTGCGACGCCCTCTTCTAAGCCCGGTTCCAGACCCACATCAGACCTGTTACGGCAGCTGCGTAGAGCCCGCGGAAGGCGAAGCCCGCCGCATCCGGGACTGTGACCGACATGTCGAAAAGATAGGCCGCCCCGCCAATGGCCAGGGTTACGCAGAAGTAGCGCGCAAGCACGCCCCAGGGCATCGGCATCCCATTCTGCGCCAAGAGCAGCACGGCGATCAGGCCGATCCGAACCACGACGGTAATGATGAGTGCCAGCGGCGCGGCTGTGGCCCCCCAATCTTCCACAAGAAGGAAGACCGCAGCGATTCCGGCGGCAACCGACACCAAGGTCGTCACCGTCACGGCGAGCGGTCTGTCGATGCCGACCAGCAGGTGCGAATATGTTGTCATAACCAGGGACAATCCCTGCCAGATCAAACAAAGGATCAGCATCGCCGCGGCGCCGGTGAAGGCGCTGGTATAAAGGATCGTCAACACAAGCCCCGGGAACAGCGCCACCGGAAGACCCCCGAGCATCATGTAGAAGGCCGCCGTCTTGGCGAAAGATCCGGCGCTGCGGAACTTTTCCACTGGCGGCACGTCGCGGTTCAGCGAGGGGGCCAGGTAAAGCGCCGTGAGCGTGGCGAGGATCGATCCTGCGCTGAGCGCAACTCCAAGCGCTGATTGCAGCAAGCCGACCTCTGCTTCGCCTTCCGATTGCAGGACGACGTAACGGACCAGAAGCAGCAGTGCAGAGGCGGAAACGAGGTTGGCATAGGCCGAAACCGCCGTGTCCACGATGAGCCTTTTGCCGCTCAGTTCGCGCCAGACTGGTTTCGCTCTATCTAGCGGGCCGAGACCCATTTTCCGGCGCAACCACAGGAAGGCGGCAGCAAGCACGGCCACGCCGGCCAGCACCGTGCCGAAATAGAACCCCCAAATCCCACCCATTTTTGCACCGACGAGCGCCGCAACGGCCAGAACCAGAGCGAAGATGAGGTTGTAGATCGAGGCGGCCTTCGGCATCTGTGCCGAGGCGAAGGTATGCGCGATCAGGATCGTCAGGATCATCGACGGCACGGCGAAGAGTGCCAGTACCAGGATATCCCGGTATTCGCTCAGGCCGCTGAACATGGAATGGGCGAGGAGTTCCGTGCTCGACGCCACAACAGCGACCACGACGGAGATGGTCAGAAGAATCCGCGCGAATACGGCGAAGGTCCGACGGAAGTCCTCCTCGCTCTGGGAATGCGCGGCGGACATGGATTTCATCGCCGCAAAGGGAATACCCAGCGCGCTGAGTTGCGCGACCGTGATGATGAACTGGTCGACCGTGCCGATCACGCCGACGCCCTCGGGACCAAGCATGATGGCCAGAGCCTTGCCCCGGACCAGCGCGATCAGAAGGATCAGGACCTGGATGCCTCCGACGAAGATCATTCGGCAGCCGCCAGTTCGTCGGGCTTGCGGCCGGTGACGCGGTAATAGGCGCCACCCAGCGGCGCGAGGAGGCGGAATAGCGAGGTCCGGGCTATCCTGTTGTAAAGCCGCGCGAACCGGGCCTTGCCAGGCGGAAAGAGCAAGATTTCAGCCTCGGCGATCGCCGGGAAGTCAATCTGCGGAACCAGCGCGCCGTTGTCGCGAAACAGCTGTCGCAGTTCCCTGACGCCGAGCAATCGGTTGAAATCGTAGGAGACACCGGCCCGCATCTGCACCCATCTCCCCTGAAGCGACCGCGGCAGGTAGCCCACGCCCCAGACCCCGACATGGGGTTCCGGCGAGAGACTGTAGCGGTTTGGCGTGACAAGGGCGAAATGGCCGCCCGGCTTCAAAATCCGGGCCATCTCGGCGAGATAGCGCCCCTGATCGCCGACATGCTCGATCACATCGAGCGAGACATAGGACCTGACCGATGCGTCCGGCAAAGGCAGCCCCTCGGCCATTGCGCCGGCGAAAACCGGCTCCACGCCCTGCTCGCGGACCCAGTGCTTGGCAACCGCCAGCCACTCCATCGACACGTCGATGCCGTGGGGGACGTAGCCGCGCCGCGCAAGCGCAACGGCAAGCTGTCCCGGACCGATCCCGACCTCGAAGACCGGTTCGGCCTGGATATCGGCAAGCCACCCGCCAAGTTGAAGGGTGTATTTGTCTGCTCCCGCCTGCACCTGTCTGGTCCGGAAGCGGCACTTTGCCTCGGCGAACCTGCGCGAGGTCTTGAAGACGTCGAATATCGCTGCTTCGAGCCCTTCCCGCCGCACGATCTCGTCAATCGCGCAGGCCCGGTCCCGATCGCGGCCGAAGTCGATCCATGCTGGCTGATCGATGCGGAAATCCGGCATCTCGGCAACAATCGGATAGTTGCCCGCGCAGGCTTCGCAGAGATAGCTTTCCGGCGCTTTGACAAGCACGGCACGGCAGCGTGGGCAGACCCAGTTCAGGTTTGGTGAAGTCTTGTCCAAATGCTCCGATCCAATTTCCGAGACGGTGCGCGAAACTCGCTCCATAACTCCGCCCTTTTCTTCACGCTGACACTGGATAAAGCAAGATAAACCTAGACAACACTTCGTTTCCTGCCACAGGCCGTTCAGAATGGGGGGATTAGCCAGCCATTTATGAAAGCTGCGCTCCGGCGCCAGGAATGACACAGTTGTCGTTCACCACCATGTTCGGGACGTGTTCCTGGTAACGTTTCAACAGATCCAGACTTGGCGGCAGTACCGGGTAAAAGAGGTTCTCGGATCCTGGGTTCGAGAGCGCGTATTCGATTCCCATCGTCGACGCATAGGTGATCGTCGTTCTCGGGCTCAGGCGTTGGCAGATCAGATCGTTCGGCAACCCCCTCGCCATGACGCGCGCTTGCGGCAGAACGGCATACTTGTTGTGCTGGTCCAATTGTTCATTCGGATGCGGCAGCACCAGTACCCGACGATCCCCGACTATCCGGCGCAGGATGCCCTCTTCCGCCTGCGGAGAGACAAAACCATCGAAATTCGACAAAGGCTGGCCGATCAGAACCGTGTCGAACTTGTCCAGCCCCTCCAGATCGACGTCGCGCAGAAGGAGGTCAAGGTACTTCTGCGCGCTCGCCAGCCGAAACAGCGAAGGCATCTTCCGGATTCTGGCGAACTGCGGTGCGTCGGCGTAAAGCTCGGGAACGTGGACGAAGAACCTGTCGTAGTCATGCTGATAGTCGAAGGCCCCCGCCAGCCATCGGCGCAGGTATCTCTTGACCGGATTGTCGCGCCGGAACCTGCCGTCGAAGTACCTGTCAATCATGATGCTTTCGGCATAGATGTCGATACTGTTGCCGAGCTTGCGGTTGCAGCGGATGATGAATTTCTGGATCGGCGACCGGAGGCCGAACAGGACGACATGCCCGTTCGGTGCGAATTGTGACTGGAGTTTTTGGTAGCGGCGGATATAGGTCCCGAGAAACTGCCCGAAATGCGTGTAGGACCGTTCGTTCGCACGGAAGAAGGTGATGCGCTCGAACTTCTGTCTCACATGCGGCAGCAGCCGATTGTAGTCATAGCCGAACTGATCGAGCAGGATGAGCGACGTCGGCGTGTCAGGAAAGAAGGCATCCGAAATGATGCACGCCTTGAGCAGCCTCGCGGGCCCGTTCACAAAAAAAGTCACATGATCCGGCAAATGACTGGATCTCCACCGTTTCCTCCGCATATCACGACGCTGTGATTGCATTCAAGTCGGTGGCGGCGGGGCGGCTCAATGCCGACGTTTGTCTGATTTTGTGCAGGCTCCGGCAACGAACGCGCGCGTCGTTCCATCATTGCGCTGAACCGGCAATGCCGAATCCATCGGATGGCAAACGGCGTTTCCGTCCGCTGGAAAGCGTAAGGTCCGCCCAACCTTCTTGACTGACCAATGCCATGTCGGGCAGCCAATCTTGGATGGCCGGGACGCCGGTGCGTTCGCCGCGCGAAAGATCATCCGCACTCACCCCGGCTGACGTCGCCATTTTCTCGCTATCGATCCGAAGGATGGCTGCCAGCTTCGTGGCATCCAGGTGCTGATCGACGGTGGCAAGCTTGAGAAGCTCAGCGTGAGACCTCGAAAGGACGCTGGCTATGGGGATTGAAACTGATCCGTTTGCGTTCATCGTTCAACTGGTAGCCTTGGCAGTACGTATTTTGCTTTCCAGGCTGGCGGCAGGCCCCGGAAACGAGGCTGCGCCCGCATCCTTCCGACCGGCAGCTCCGAAAAACCATAGGAGATGGGTTCGAATATGGTTATCTGGAAAATGAATGTCATTTATGATTTTAATTATTAAAATCAAATATTTGACTTCACATTTCATCGCGAAAACCTATGAGATGATCGCGAAGTAACATGCGCAGGAAGTGCGCAATGCTCTGGGCCAAACTCTCCTGAAAATCGCAATGAACTGATGCGGCGGCGCGAACGATTTCGCGCGCCATACAGGCGGCTAGCGCCTCAGAGGATAACGCGATGTTCGGGCAAACCCGCGACCGGGCTGGGCACGGCATAGACCAGTCCGTCGGCGTCGGTCGGATTGGCAAGGTCTTCGCGCGCCGAGGTGACGTAGATCGTCCTCAGGTCCGGACCACCGAAAGCCGGACATGAGGCATTGCGCGCACCGACCGGGATGACCCGGTCAAGCGTTCCGTCCGGCAGAAAGCGCACGACGCGCGAGGCGCCCCATTGCGCATTCCAGATGCCACCTTCGCGGTCGCAGACAGAACCATCGGCATTCAGCCCTTCGGCGCGGAGGTCGACGAAAACCTCGGGCTTGCCCTTCGGCCAGCCTTCGGAATCGAGGCTCTGGCGCTGGATCAGACCCTGTTTCGTATCGGCGAAATAGGCACTGCGACCATCGGGCGCAAAGCAAATCGCGTTGGGGATGGAGATATCGCCGTATAGCTTTTCGATGCGGCCCCGGTAGTAGCGATAGATCGCACCGGCACGGGGTTCGGCCTTCTTGCCCATCGTGCCAATCCAGAAGCCGCCGAAGGCATCGGCGCGGCCATCGTTGGACCGCGTGACCGGATTGTCAGCCTCAAGCGCCAGGAGTCTTTCGTGGCGGCCGCTGGCGATGTCGAAGCGGAGAAGCCCGGTCTCGGACGCGATCATCAGCGTATCACGGTCGACCCAGCCGGCGGCGGAGACAATCTCATCGAACCGCCATTCCAGCGGCCTGTTACCCTCGCGCGAGAGAAGCCGGCGGCCAAGGATGTCGAACCAGAAAAGCTGGCCGCGTTCGGGGTGCCAGAGCGGCCCCTCGCCGAGCGTACAGGGCCGCGCATCGAAAACTTCGGCCATCACGGCTTCCCCTTGTCATACTCGGCGACGATGGCTTTGGCCTTTTCAGACACGGTTTCGGTGCTGTCGCCCGGCCGATAGATCGCCGTACCGATCCCAAAACCATCCGCGCCGGCGGCAAACCATTGGGCGAAGTTCTCAGGCCCGGCGCCACCGACGGCCAGCACCTCGGTCCCCTTCGGCAGCACCGCGCGGATCGCCTTCAGCCCTTCATGCCCAACGAGCATGCCGGGGAATATCTTCAATCCGTCGGCGCCTGCCTGAAGCGCCGCGAAACATTCGGTGGGCGTCATCACGCCGGGGTAGGATAGAAGGCCTTTGGCCTTTGACGCGCGGATCACCTCGGGGTTCGCGTCCGGCGAGACGATGAGCTTGCCGCCCACGTCGGCGACCCGGCTCACGTCCTCAACGGTCAGCACCGTCCCGGCACCGATGATCGCCTGCCCGCCAAAGCGCCGCGCCATCCGAGCGATGCTGTCCAATGGCTCAGGCGAATTCAGCGGCACCTCGATCTTGGTGATCCCGGCCTCGATCAGCGCGGCGGCGACCGCCTCGGCCTCATCGGGCCGGATGCCGCGCAGGATGGCGACGATGTTCCGCTGTGTCATTCGGTTTTCCCTTGCTCCAACCGCCGCGCGACGGCGAGCCCGCCCAGCGTCATCGCCGTTACGTCAAGAATTTCCGCCGTTGCGCCCTGTGCCGCCAGCGCCTCGCGGTATAGCGCCGAAAGGCGCGGCGCGCCGATCAGCACCACATCCTGACCAAGCCAATAGGGCCGCGTCGCCGCAAGCTCCAACCCGATCAGAAGGCCCGAAAGCCGCGCCCGCGCTGACCCAGCCTGAAGCCCCGACAGCAGCGCCTCGGCCCGGATGCCGAAGAGCCGTGCGGCAAGCTTTTGCGGATCGGACAGGGTATCGGCCACAGCCGCCCGGAAAGCGTCAAGGTCGATGGTCTCCGCCTGGACCGAATGCCTCAGAACCGAGCGGTCAGCGAGAAGCGCGAACATCTCACCGGTCATGCAGGTCTGAAAGCTGACCACCTCGCCCGCGCTGACATGCGCCCACTTGGTATGGGTGCCGGGCAGAGCGATCACGCCGTCGAAACCGGGCCGCATCGCCAGATAGCCGGCGATCTGCGTCTCCTCGCCGCGCATCACATCCGCCGGGCGCTTCTGCGCGAGGCCGGGCAGGATGGTGAAGGTGAACCGCCGGTCCTCCGGCGTGATCCGAGTCACTTCCGGCCCGAGCGGCGGGCAGGGAACGTCACGATATTGGGCCTCGCGCCAGCCTTGCCTTGCGCCGACCATGCCGCAGGCAAAGACCGGCACCGGCGGCGCGCCCGTCGCGGGCAGCCAGTCGGAAACCAGCCGGATCAGAGCCGCTTCGAAACCCGAAGGCTCGAGAGTGCCCATGCCCTCGGCGGACGAAGCGTCGGCCAGAACCCGGTCGCCGCCATCCATCGCCCAGGCGCGGACCGCACTCGTGCCCCAGTCGACGGCGATCCATGCGACCTGGTTCGGCGCCATTGTCGCTTACTCCCTCAGGTCGCGTGGCTGAAGCGCCTCGGGCACGTTCTGGTAGCAGACCGGCCTCAGGAAGCGCCGGATCGACAGCGTGCCCACGGAAGTCGCGCCGAAATTGGTCGAAGCCGGATAGGGGCCGCCATGCACCATCGCATCCGCGACCTCGACCCCGGTCGGGAAGCCGTTGGCCAGCACCCGGCCCGCCTTCCGTTCCAGCACAGGCATCAGCCGCTGCCCGAGCGCGGTATCGCCTGCGTCGAGATGCAGCGTCACGGTCAACTGCCCATCCAGCGCGCGGGCGATCTTCAGCATTTCCTCGGTATCGCTCACCCGCACGATCAGGCCGAGCGGACCAAAGACCTCTTCGGCGAGCGCGTGGCTCGCGAGCCACTTTGTCCCTGTCGTCTCGTACAGATTGGGACTGGCTGAGCGCCCTTCGCTGACCGTCTCAAGGACAGCATCTACACCCGGCGCTCCGCCGATCCGCCCCTGCCCCTGCCGATAGGCGGCAGCGATCCCATCGGTCAGCATGGTCTGCGGGCCGACCTTTTCCACCGCGGCGCGTGCGGCTTCAACAAACGCATCGGCCGCCGGGCCGTCGATCAGCACCACGATCCCCGGATTGGTGCAGAACTGTCCCGCGCCCTGCGTCAGCGACCCCGCCCAGCCCTGCGCGATTGCGGCCCCGCGCGCAGCGAGCGCCTCGGGCAGAAGGAACATCGGGTTCACAGATCCAAGCTCGCCGAAAAACGGGATCGGGTCGGGCCGCTGGGCGCAAAGATCGAAAAGCGCGCGGCCCCCGGCGAGCGATCCGGTAAAGCCGACGGCGCAGATCAGCGGGTGCTGAACCAGCGTCTGGCCGACATCGCGCCGCCCGCCCTGAATGAGCGAGAACACGCCCGGATGGACGCCGCATTTTTTCATCGCGGCAAGCACCGCCTCGGCCACGATCTCACCCGTGCCGGGATGGGCCGAATGGCCCTTCACCACCACCGGGCAACCCGCCGCCAGCGCCGCCGCCGTATCGCCGCCCGCCGTCGAGAAGGCGAGCGGGAAGTTGGAGGCGCCGAAGACCGCCACCGGGCCGATCGGCCGCTCCACCATCGTCAGATCCGGGCGCGGCAGGGGCTGCCGGTCGGGCAGCGCTGCGTCATGCCGCCGGTCGAGATGGTCGCCCTTCAGGATATGACTGGCGAAGAGCCTGAGTTGGCCAACCGTGCGGCCACGCTCGCCCTGAAGCCGCGCCACCGGCAATCCGGTCTCCGAGGTTCCGATCTCGGTGATCGCCTCCGCCCGCGCCTCGATCTCATCGGCGATGGCGTTCAGGAACGCCGCCCGTTCCTCCCGCGTCGAATAGCCGTAACTCCAGAAGGCTTCCTCCGCCGCCTCGCAGGCGCGGTTCACCAGATCGACCGTGCCGACCGAAAACTGGTGCACGGCGCCATGCGCAGGTTCCGAGGCAAAGGTGGCCCCGCCTCCGACCCATTCGCCAGCAATCAAGTGCCGGCCATGCGGCGTGAAGGTGAGAGTATCGGCCATCCCGGTGGCTCCTGTCATTTGCCCCATTTGAGCGCGATCACGTCAAGCTCGGCAGCCAGTTGCAACAGCCGGGCCTTGGTGCGTTCGCTCATCGGCTTCAGCGGATGGCGGACATGATCGCTGCGGATCACGCCGCCCGCCGCGAAGACCGTCTTGCAGGCGCGAAGCCCGCATTGCCGGTTTTCGTGGTTGATGAGCGGCAGGCACAATTTCCACTGCTCCAGCGCCGCGTCAACCCTGCCAGCCCTGTAATCGACAACGATGGGCCGTATTTTCTCGGGAAAAAGACCGGAAGTCATCGTGCCGGTTGCCCCCGCGTCAAGATCGGCAAGAAGCGTCGCCGCCTCTTCCCCGTCGAAGGGGCCGATGATGTCCTTGCCGCCCGCCTCGATCAGGGCGGCAAGCTTGTCGGCGGCAAAGGGCACCTCGATCTTGAAATAGCTGAGGTTCTCGATTTCCCGCGCCATGCGGACGAGAAGCGGCACCGGCAGCGCGACGCCGGACAAGGGCGCGTCCTGCACCATGATCGGAATGGTGATTGCGTCGCTCACGGCGCGGAAATGCTCGATGATGCCCTGCTCCGCGGGAACAAGGCCGACGCCATGATAGGGCGGCATCATCATCACCATCGACGCACCCAGCGCCTCGGCGGCCTTGGCGCGGGCGACGACGATCCCAGTCGCGAAATGGCTGATCGTGACGATGACCGGCACCCGGCCCGCGACATGTTCAAGGCTGATCCGCATGACCGTGGCGCGTTCCTCGTCCGACAGAACGAATTGTTCCGAGTAATTCGCCAGAATGCAGATTGCATCGACCCCCTGATCGATCATGCAGTCAAGCGAGCGGCGCACACCTTCCTCGTCAAGGCGGCCATCGGCATGAAAGGGCGTGGGCGCGACGGGAAGAATCCCGGTCAACGGCTGTTTCATAGTCTGTCCTTGTTTAAACTGACCAGTGGAAGGGGGGGACGATCTCGCGCCGGCCCAGCGTGAAGGCATCGGCGACATGACGCAGGGGCGACAGATCCATGTCGATGCCGCCGCTTTCGACAAGGCGGGCCATGCGCGCGTAAAGCCGGGGGTATTCGCCGGAAAGCGGTGCATCATCCGGCGCGGGCTGCTCAGCCCCGTCGATTATCAGCCGCGCGCCGCCGTCGAGAAGCGTCAGTGTGCCCGAGTCGGTGACGGCCTCGATCGTCCATGTCTGGTCGCCCTCCTGCCGCCAGTCGAAGACGGCAGAAACCTCCGCCCCGCCGGGATGGAAGAAGGTCAGATCGGCGGCGATGGGCGTCTGGCGGTTTTCCGGGAAGGCCAGCGTCGCGGCGGTCAGGTGGATCGGGTCGGGCAGAATCTCGGTCACGATGGAGAGGGCATTGATGCCGGGGTCGAAGACGCCGATGCCACCCGGTTGCCAGATCCACTCCTGCCCCGGATGCCAGCGGCGCACATCCTCTTTCCAGGTCACGGTGAACCGCCGGAGCGCCTTCCCGGCAAGCCAAGCCTTCGCCGCCGGCACCTTTTCCGCCTCGCGCGAATGCCAGGTGGCGTAAAGCGACAGGTGGTTCGCCCGCGCCATCGCCTCAAGCGCATGGCATTCCGACAGCGTGGCACCCGGCGGCTTTTCCAGCATCACATGCCGCCCGGCCTTCAGCGCGGCGGCGGCATAGGCAAAGCGCGGCACCGGCGGCAGGCAGAGCGAAACGACGCGGATGTCAGGTCTTTCGGCCAGCATGGTGTCGAAATCGGTATAGGCCGGCACGCCCTCGACCACGCCATGGCGCGAGACGGTCGCGGCCAGCGTCCATTCGGGCGAGCCGTTGATCGCCGGGACATGCTGGTCGACGGCGATCTTGCCGATGCCAACGAGAGCCACTTCCATCAATGCGAGTCCTTCCCGACCGGCGCTCCACGGCAGCCTTTCAGGAAGCCGAGATCGGCGCCCGTATCGGCGCCCTGAACGTGCTCCTGATGAAGCCAGGCATAGCCGCCGTCAGCTGTCTCATGCCCCGGCTTCCAGTCCGCGAGTCGCGCCGCAAGCTCGGCATCGGAAATATCCAGATGCAGGCGCCGATTCGGCACGTCGAGCTCGATCATGTCGCCGGTCCTGACCACGGCCAGCGGGCCGCCAGCCGCCGCCTCGGGCGAGGTATGGAGGACAACAGTACCGTAGGCGGTCCCCGACATGCGCGCATCGGAAATCCGCACCATGTCTGTGATGCCCTTCTTCAGCACCTTGGGCGGCAGGCCCATGTTGCCGACCTCGGCCATGCCGGGATAGCCCTTCGGCCCGCAGTTCTTCAGGACCATGACGCAGGTCTCGTCGATGTCGAGCGCATCGTCCTCGATCCGCGCCTTGTAGTCGTCAATATCCTCGAAGACGACCGCGCGGCCGCGATGGACAAGCAGATGCTCGGACGCGGCGGATGGCTTCAGCACCGCCCCCTTCGGCGCGAGGTTGCCCTTGAGAACGGCAATGCCGCCCTGCTGGGTCAGTGCCTTTTCCAAGGGCAGGATCACGTCTTCATTCCAGTTGACGACGTCCTTGACCTCATCCCAGATCGCGCCGCCGGAAACGGTCAGCGCATCCTTGTGGAGAAGCCCCGCCTCGGCCAGCCGTTTCAGGACGACGGGCAGGCCGCCGGCATAGAAGAACTCTTCCATCAGGTACTTGCCAGAGGGCATCAGGTTGACAATGGTCGCCACGCCCCGACCGCAACGGTCCCAGTCGTCCAGTGTCAGGTCGATGCCGACGCGGCCGGCAATGGCCAGTAGGTGGATCACCGCATTGGTCGATCCGCCGATGGCGCCGTTGGTGCGAATGGCATTTTCGAACGCAGGCTTCGTCATGATGTCCGAAGGCTTCAGATCGTCCTTCACCATCTGCACGATGCGGCGTCCGGAAAGCTGCGCCATCACCTTGCGGCGGGAATCCACCGCAGGGATCGCGGCATTGCCGGACAAGGCCATCCCCAGCGCCTCGGCCATGCTGGCCATGGTGGAGGCGGTGCCCATCGTGTTGCAGGTGCCGCTCGACCGGCTCATCGAGGCTTCGGCCTCAAGGAACTCCGCCTGCGTCATCTCGCCGGCCTTCACGGCTTCGGAGAATTTCCACAGATGGGTGCCGGAACCGACCCTTTCACCGCGGAAATAGCCGTTCAGCATCGGCCCGCCGGTGACGACGATGGACGGCAGATCGGTGGATGCCGCCGCCATCAGAAGCGAAGGTGTGGTCTTGTCGCAGCCGACAAGAAGCACCGCCCCGTCGATCGGCTGGCCGCGCATCTGCTCCTCGATCGACATGGCGGCGAGGTTGCGGAACATCATCGCCGTCGGCCGGAAGGTGTTTTCCGAGGCCGAGAATACCGGTACCTCGACCGGGAAGCCGCCGGCCTCCCACACGCCTGCCTTCACCTTTTCGGCAAGCTCGCGCAGATGGCCGTTGC